>JAMLHR010000047.1 GCA_023957015.1 Thermomicrobiales bacterium
CGATAGAAGTGACGGTAGCGGCCATTGCGACGTGAGAGGATTGAACAATGACAGACAAAGGGAAAGTCGATACACCGGTCGAAGAATCAGAGGCTTTGACCCAAGCCGTTCACAAGGAACTGATTGCCTTGCGCGGAGCATTCGGAAAACTCAACCTCCAGAAGTTCAGTCAGTATCCAACCCTGCGTGAGGTGAGCGGTGGTAATGACCTAACCGATGACTTTCTGGTCTTCAAGCGGGAACTGGAACGAATGGTTGCCGAGAGTAATCGGAACGAGGCTGCGGCGGCACTGTCTATTCTTGCTCCTGCAGACTTGTTGCTAGACCGACTGGAGTACGTCGTAGAGCACTTCGAAGACGATTCAGGGGAGGCCAGGGACCAAAGGACAGGCAGACGCTGGAGTGATCGCGGGATGCCCAATGTCGCCACAGACCTGGTGCGTTTGGCGAGGCTGGCCGGTTTGCTGGGCCGAGAGAGTCTCAATATTGAGCTTTCGGGAGATCCCGGCCACTTTTTCCTGTCAATTTGGTATCGCTACAGCATCGAACTCCGCGCGAAGCCACCTCAGTTGAACATACTAGATTTCTCTAGAGAAGATGGACCGAAGGATCAGATTGTTGATCTTGATCGGTACAGAACCATGGATAGAGAAGATGATGGATTTCGTGCGCAGCAATATCACGTGCCGATCACGCTGCCAGATAACCTCACTCACCCGGACATCACCGGAACGGAGACCGTTGTCACCATGGCGTTACGTACCAAATGGGCTCCAATGCGCACAATGCTGTTTGTGGACAAGTCCGACCTTGGCCGCGAGCTAAGGGCGGTTTACTCTGCTCACCGAGGACTCATAATGATTCACTTGATGCATGGTGAACCAAAGTCAAAGGTAATTGGTGTGGAAGTAGCCCCACCGAGCGAATGAACCTCGTGGAGGTTGCTGTTCAATGAAGTGCTGAATGTTCCCTCCGAAGGGGTCGATATCGGTGTCGTGCGAACGCTCAAAGTAGCATCGCTTGAATTAGCCATTCACCCAGGATCGCCATTCACCACTGTTCATTCCCGTAGTGACGCTTGAACCCGGAGAGCCAACCTCGCTGCAAACCGAACCTGCATCCTGTATGTTCGTGTTGCTATTGGCCTTCTCTTGGAGACCACCATTGGAGGATTGATTGTAGCCTCTATCTTTAATGTCTACGACACCTAAGGCATATCCGGAGCGATCAGGAGAAGGACAATAGTACCAATTGGAGCGGGGTGTTCCCGATCCGATGTGAGTAGTCTTGTACATACTTTTTGTTGCTGTAACACTCGTAGTCACAGAAAGCACTGCTGGGTACAATCCATCACCTTCGATTTTTTCTAACTCTATCTGCTTGGCAAAACCGTTGAGATCTGACTTCACTGCGGAGGCAATCGCCCGCTCTTGAATCCCCGTAAACGCCACAATAGATATCGCCGCTAAAATCGCAATCACCACAACCACAATCAGCAGTTCAGCAATAGTGAAACCCTGAGCTGAAGTATTCCGCTTATGCATGATGTTGCCATAATACCATGGGTCAATTCTTTGACCAAAAGAGATCCAATTTGACTGTGGAAAACTGGTGCATGGAAGTGAGAAATCAGGCAGCAAGAGCCGTTCTTACGATCTCCACCGTCGCCAAGGTCCGGTACGTGGTGAACTGCAAATCCAAGCCTGGCCCTAAGTCGCTTGTATCCACAAACGTCACCGTTCGCATCGGTGCATCGCGCCCCTCTAGCGAAATGCTGTAGAGCGTGTCGCCCAAATCTACCTTGATGTCGTCGATCTCATCGGGTATCTCGGCAATGATGTGATACCTCTTGAGACGGAACATATCATTGGCAACCTCTGGAGCTTTGTACTCATCGAAATCTAGCGTCAGCCCCTCAGACTGCTCGACGAGATTATCTCCCTGGTGTTTCCAGAACCGAACCAGTGGCGCACGTTCATCGAGGGCTTTGTTGGTTAACTGCGAGATTGTCAGGTGGAGACCCTCTTGCCAATTCCCCGAGATCTCAATCGTTAAAAGCTCGCTTCCTAGTCGCCCTCTCACCTCCGCTACATGCACCATTTCAGCAGCGATGGTCTTGATGCCGCGATCGCTCCAGCGTCGGCCCGTCCGCTGATCTCGAAATTCACCGTCCTCGGCCTCAATCTCAGTGACTACATACTCCAGCCGATCCAGCACCGTATCAGCTGGCGCAGTAATCGAAAACGCGGCAGCCGCCGCGTCTCTATTCCCCTCAGCGATGTAGCGCCGCATTTCGCGCTCAAATCCCAGAAACGCTTCCAGCAGATCACCACCGCCAAAGACCAGGATGAGAGCGGGGAACTGACTGAATTTCTCAACGGTGAGCCTGCCATGCGCGGCCCGGAGCGCAAGCAACTCCTTATGAACTGATTGAATCAGTTCATCTGTGTCACCGAACTCGGAAACGATCGTACCCACCATGTCTTTATCCTCTCATGTTTCTCGAGGAAATTGATGCGTGCACTTTTTTGTCACGACAAACCGAATTGGCCTCCATAGCCTGTAAGTATCACCCGTAGTTATGGCGGGTACGAACATGTATGGAGGTTTCCCTCATGTCTAGTCTTCTCCCAACCAATCGCCCAAGTATTGGGCTGCAACGTCAGGTCCGCCGTGGCCTCATGAACATCACCGTAGAGACCGGTCTCGCGACCGCTCGCATTCAGTCAGAAGTCGAGATTCAGGCAGCCAGACAATCTGGTATTGCCCGGGTCGGGGCCAGAGCGCAGGAAGAACTCGCGCTGCTCGTCAACCACGAACGCCACATTGCTGAAGCTGTCCCAGACGCCGAAGCAGGGTTGCTGTACCTCCGCGACATCACGCAGATGGCCATGGCTCATGCCCTGATGGATGCTGGCCGCAAGCTAGGAGGGTTCTGATGGGCTTTCTTTTTGTTTTGCTCACGATCCTCTTAGTCGGAGGTATCGTCGCCATCGCAGTGTGGCTGTGGATATTCGTCGACGTCTTTGCACCGATCTCCGAGCTTATCCGCATCCGGCTTGAGGAGCAGATTGCCGTCTGGAAGATCGAATCGATTGGCCGGATCGCTCGCAACGAACAGGAGCGGATCTACGACGACCACGCCTCGTAAACATGTTTGATCCGAACTCAGAAATGTCTTTATCTCACTGAGCCACTGGCTCACATTCTCACAGTAGTTATGTCCGACTGGACGGTTGCTGGCCCGTATCCACAGGCCTTTACTCGGAGCATACCCCCGCCACCTAGTGTGATGAGGGAGAGAGGAGTACTACATGAACAAGCACATCAACCACAACGCGACGGCACCACAGCGCTTCAAGACCATCCTGGCCGATCCGCCCTGGGATATCGGGCAGAAAGACAAGCGCCTCGGAGCTGCCCGCCACTACAACCTGATGTCGCTCGACCGCATCAAGCGCATGCCGGTTGAGGATCTAGCCGAAGAGAACGCTCACCTCTACTTATGGGTGATAAATGGAGCCCTCAGAGAAGGCATGGACGTCATGGAGGAGTGGGGGTTCACCTACCGAGCACCATTGACGTGGATCAAGCCACGGTTCGGCCTCGGTAACTACCTGCGCCAGCAGACCGAACACTTGCTCCTCGGTACCAGAGGCAAAGCGCCCGTCAAGTTCAAGGGGCAGGGCACCTGGATGTACGCACCGCTTCAGGACCACTCACATAAACCGGAGGAGCAGTATGCCGTCATCGAGCGCCTGTCGGATGGTCCATATCTGGAGCTCTTCGCCCGCCGCCCGCAACCTGGCTGGCATGCCTGGGGTAACGAAATCGACTCGGACATCACCATTCCTGACTATCCCGTGCCGAGTGACTTCACCAAGTTTGGAGGTGCTTCATGAACAAGCTACGAGTCAAGCTAAGGGAGCCACGCCATGTTTATCCAAAAGTCGTTGTTGTCCCGGTTACTGAGTGCTGCATGGACGATCTTGTTTATCGCCGGACTTCTGTGGCTGGCAATTCACTTGCTTGCCGAAGTCTGGATCTGGATCGTCGTCATCGCTCTGATCGCAGTGGCGTTCCGGTTGTCATTTTGGTTGCGACGGCTCCGCGACGACTGGCTCTGAGAGGGGGTAGGTGATGAAACGATCTAGAGGCAGGCCACCCCGCCAATACAACATCCGCGTCCGGACTGTTCGACGCGACCCATTCGACTTTGAGGCCTTGGCCCGAGCTGCTCTCGAGCAGGCGGCAATCGACGAGCGGAATGGCACGAGTGCAATCCGAGCCCATCGTCACCGAAAGCGACCGCATCGCAGTTATCGCAGAAAGGAGCAACGCCATGATGATCTGGAATGAAGTTCACTGGCCCCGACCGCTCTCTGCTCCGCCACTTATTGGGCTATTGACTCGACTGGCCAGCGACCAGCAACGGGGACCGCTGGTGTGGGAGGCCAGAGCCGAAGAGGGCCGTATCCGGTATCTGGTTGGAGCGGACCAGCACGACCTAGGTGAGACCGCGAGTCTACTCAGGCAGTTCGTCCCTGGTATCAGTGTGACGCCGCTGATGACTCCTCGCCTAGAGGCTGAGCGCTCCGGACGCATCAAGATTCGCCAGCGATCACTGTCCCTCAACCTCGAAGCCACCGAGCAGATGCTGCCCGCTTTGCTCGGTGCCCTGGCAGCAGCCAATGGGAGGGGAGATGTACTGGTTGTTCAGGTCATCCTCGATCGGGCCGTCATGCCAGAAGCCACTCCGAGTTCGATTGAGGATCCAACCACCTCGCTTTGGTCCAAGCTGGTGCGAGGTAGCCGACCCGCCACTGGCGAACTCAAGTCCCGCCTTTCCAGCAAACTCAGCGAGTACCGCTTTCGAACCTTGGTCCGTATCGGTGTCTCGGCAGGCCATCCTGCGCGGCGCAGACTGCTCGTGATGCGAGTACTGGCCGCCTTCCGCCAGCTTCAGAGTGGTGGTACCCATGTCGACCTGGTCCCAGACCGACCGGACGCAGTTGACGAAGGCCGCCTGGTGATGTGGTTGCCACTGCGACTGACACCGGATGAAGCGCTCTCCTTTTTGGCGTGGCCACACGGCGACGATGAACTGCCGGGCATGCCCTCGCTGCACCCTCGACTGATCGCGCCACCAATATCTTTCGTAGCGTTGAAGGAGCGTGCGTTCGCTGTGACGACGGCACCTGGTCCACAGATTCCGATTGGTATCAGCCGCAACGATTCATTTCGCCACACCCACATCCTCGGACCGACAGGAGTGGGCAAGAGCACCTTGATGCTTCACCTCATCAAAGCGGACATTGATGCAGGACTCTCGGTCGTGCTGATCGATCCCAAGGGCGATCTGGCCATGGATGCGTTGGCGCAGATCCCAGAGAAGCGGCAGCGAGATGTGGTGGTGATCGATCCGACACTGTCGCAGCCAGTGGGGATCAATCCTTTAGCGGCTGCTCCAGATAGAGCAGCCCTGGCAACTGATGGGATCCTGGCCGTGTTCAAAGGATTGTTTCCGACGGCCTTTGGTCCCCGCACCACGGATATCTTGCACGCATCGCTCCTGACCCTTGGGGCAACACCTGGTTCAACCCTGGTGCAGCTTCCGGCTCTACTGACCGACGCAAGCTTCCGTCGTTCACTCGTCGCTAATGTTTACGACCCAATTGGCCTTGGTCCATTCTGGGCGCAATGGGAGGCCATGAGTCCAGGTCAGCAAGCCGAGGCGATAGGCCCGGTGATGTCACGATTGCGCCAATTTCTGCTACGCCCAACTCTCCGCGCCGTGCTGGATCAGGCGGCACCAAGGTTCAAGTTCGATGAGATATTCACCAAACGCAGGGTAGTAATTGTATCGCTCAACAAGGGACTGATTGGAGCTCAATCAGCGACGCTGCTTGGTTCGCTCTTCGTAAGCCACCTATGGCAGCGTGCTCTGGCTCAGGCTGCACTGTCTGAGCAGGAACGACGACCTGTCAGTGTCTATATAGATGAGGCGCAGGCTTTTCTTCATCTCGATGTCGACCTCGGTGAGGCCCTGGAACAATCCCGATCCCTCAAGGTCGCCTGGCATTTAGCCCACCAACATCGACGCCAAATGCCATCCGAGTTGATGGCTGGCATCGATGCCAATACACGGAACAAGATCGCCTTCACATTGGAGTCCGCCGATGCTAAAGCGATGGCTGCCGGGAGTGACGTCACCGCTGAAGACTTCATCAAGTTGCCACCGTACGGTATATACGCTTCGCTGCTTTCGGGGGGCAGGCAGACCGGATGGATCTCCGGTCAGACTCTACCGCCCCCGAATGCAATTTCCTCCCCAGAAGTGATCCTGGGCGAGAGCCAGATGCGCTATGGGGCCGAGGCGGATTCGACTGCGGGCTCAGTGACTGGAACACCTGAACTCGGTGGAGATATCGGCGAGGAATCCTTTGGACGAGCTCGGAAAAGGGGGGCGCTATGACTCTTTCTTTATCTGATCCAGCCGATCAAGTCACCCATCAAGTCACGACGATGAAGGCTGCCCGTAAGTCGCCCGATGTGGCTCCTTTTGGGCGGCGCTGGGAGACGACTATCATCGGTATCCCGCTGATCACTGACCAGCACTGTAGGAGAGGAGGTTGATGTCATGCGATCTCCAATTGGTCGGAATGAACTTCGCCAAATATCGGCGCAGCTCAGTCAACGCGATCGGAACATTCTGTGGTTCATCAGGCGTCACCAGTATGCCAACACGATTCAGATTCGACGGCAGTTCTTCTTTGGCCACGCATCCATTCCAGCTGCTGCACGGGCATGTGCCAGGGTGTTGAATCGGCTTTATGGGCAGCGAATCCTGACTCGACTCGAGCGTCGCGTTGGTGGAGTCAAACATGGGTCCTCATCTTATGTGTGGTGTATCGACGTGGTCGGTGACCGCCTGACTCGCAGGCCAAGTGATCCAAGATGGCGACCCCATGAACCATCGATCATGTTTCTCGATCACACCCTCGCCATTACCGAGGCGCATGTGCAGCTACAGGAGGCCACCGCTGCTGGGCACCTTCAAGTCACCAAGGTAGAAGTCGAAACCGAAGCCTGGAAACAATTCGTCACCCCTAGTGGCGCGAAGTCGATTCTCAAGCCAGATCTCAAAATTACGATTAGCGGGGAAGGTTACGATGACCATTGGTATCTGGAAATTGATCGGGGCACGGAGTCGCTACCGACCCTGATCCGTAAGTGCCACGCATACGAGCAATACCGGCGCACGGGACGCGCCCAATCCGAATATGGAGTATTCCCTCGAGTGCTGTGGGTGTTGCCCGACACGCGCCGCGTGGAGCGCCTCAGAGCCGCCATCAATAAGGATGCCGAGCTACCCAATGCGATGTTTACCTGTATCACCAATGACTCATTGATTTCGACCCTGAGGAATCCCCCATAAATCCAACCGGAGTTGTGCACATATCGATGACTATTGCTCATCGGTGTACGACTCGACTTATCGGGACAATGAAGCGTCAATGGACACACTGGCCCCAATAGTCGTAACAGCCGAAAGGAGGCAACATGACAACTCAGAATTCGAACCCAACAGCCACAGGAGCGTTAACACGACCAGCAGCGTCCTCCAGCTTCGACAGTCTGCTTCGTATCGCCGATGCCAAGGCTCTTGAGTCGCAGCGAGCGGCGGGAACTGGTTCAGCTGTACTGTATTTGCGCGTTTCGACCCAGCGGCAGATGATGACAGCGATTGACCTTGATCCCGATGGCAACTCCATCGCCACGCAGCGCGAATCCACTATCAATCGAGCCAAGCGCCTGAAAGTGCCTGTAATCAAGGAGTTCGTCGAACCAGGGCAATCCGCTCAGTCGATATCCAACCGACCAGTTTTTCGTGAACTACTCCATTACGTCGAAAACACCCCGGAAGTTGAATACGTCATTATCTACATGAGGTCTCGAGTATTCAGGAACCAAACAGATGCCGCAATCACCAAGCGTATCCTCGACAGCATGGGTGTGAAACTGATTTCTGCGAAAGAGGAGTTCGGAGAAGGCTACATGGCTGATGCTATGGAAGCTATTACCGACATTATGAACGAGGTGCAGGTCCGCCAAAGTGGTGAAGACATCAAAAACAAGATGTATCACAAGGCCAAGAATGGTGGAACGGTCGGACGGGCAAGGGTCGGGTACCTGAATGTCCGCAAGGACGTTGACGGGCATCTTGTCAACAGCATAGATATCGACCCACAGCGTGCACCTCTGGTTACCTGGGCATTTGAGCAGTACGCAACTGGCGAATACACATTGATGACCTTATTGGATGATCTGGAGGAACTGGGTCTGACAACGCGCCGAACTGCCAAATGGGAGGAGAAGGTGATCTCCCGTAGTCAGCTTGCGGCTATGCTACGTGACCCGTACTACCTTGGGATGGTGCCCTATAAAGGTGAAATATTCCCCGGAAAGCATCCGGCACTGGTCACGCCAGAGGTGTTTGAGCGAGTTCAACAAGTGCTAGAAGTACGAGTGCGACGTGGGCAAAAGGACGTCATCCACAAACACTTCCTGCGAGCAATGCTCCGATGCGACAGATGCCGCTCCGAAGAACATAGCCGCCAACTCGTGTATTCGCGGGTCGGAAAGGAGACCGATTACGACTACGAATACTATCTATGCTTGAACAGACAGCGTGGTGCATGTGATCTGCCACACCTGCCGGTCGATTTGGTTGAAGACGCGGTGCTCGCAGAATTCCAAAAACTCAAGCTGTCAAAAGCGGAAGTTGAGACCATGCGCGAACAACTGGGCCAGCAACTCGATCGACAGCTTGGTTCGCTCCGAGAAACCAACAGTCGCATAAAGAAGGAGTTGGCTAAGCTCGATGTGAAGGAGGAGAGTTTCCTCGATCTTATAGCCGAAGGGACGATGTCGACGGACAAAGTGCGAGAGCGGGTCGCTAAGATACAAGTGCAGCGACGAGGGTTGATGGGTCGGCTAAATGCGACCGAAGATGTCATTCGGCAGCAAAGTGACGTCATCTTGAGCTATCTCGATCTTCTTGAGCGGCCAGGTGAATTCTATGCTGCCGCCGACGATGATGTGAAACGAAAGATTCTGAACGCCTTCTTCTCTGAAATATGGCTAGATGATGATGACCACAAAGTGATCGTGAACTCCAAGCCTCGGTCAGAAGTCGAAGAAATCCAGCGCGCAGCAGCAATTAACGCAGAAACCACCGAGCAAGCGCTCGGTGGTTCTAAGTCTAGGGCAAAAGTTCATATCCTCCTGGATATTTTCTTGAGCAAAGTGAACTTGGTGGGCGTAACAGGACTTGAACCTGTGACCTCACGGATGTGAACCGTGCGCTCTAACCAACTGAGCTATACGCCCTCAATCAGCGTTCGGATTATACACAAACCGCGCTAATGGCGGCAATGCGATCTGTCCAGGCCTCTCCCGAATGTCGCGTCATTGACTTCGAGCGCTCGAAGTTTTTACGCTCAGTCCATGACGTACACCCTTGCAGAAAGGAGGGAACACGGACATGGCTGAGTACCCCATTAGCGAGGCGGCGCGACTCTCTGGTCTCCCTGCAACAGCGATTCGCTATTACGAATCGATCGGCCTTCTGGAACCAGCAGGGCGCGATGCCAGCAGCGGTCATCGCGTCTATACCGATGCCGATCTGGTCACGCTGGAGGCCGTGGCCTGTTTGCACGCAACCGGACTCTCGATTCCCGCGATGCGGAACTACCTGCAGAACAGTCGACGAGGCATGGAGGGCGCAGCGATGCAGATCGAGCTGCTCCACGCCCAGGCCGAACAGTTGGAGCGCGAAGGTGAGTATCTGGAGTTACGCCGGAGATATGTCGAACTGAAAACCCGGTTCTGGGAGGCCAAGCTCGCTGAGAACGATGCTGTGGCTGAGGAGTTGGCCGGAAAAGCATCGGCAATGGCAACACGGTTAGCTGATGGAGTGAGGAGACTTAAGTGAAGGCAGCAATTTTTCGAGGTCCAGGGAACATCGCCGTTGAGGAACGCCCGATTCCGGCGATTCAGGCACCGGGCGATGCCATCGTGAGGATCGTGCGCGCCTGCGTGTGCGGTTCGGATCTGTGGTTCTATCGCGGTATCAGTGACCTACCGCATGGTGGTGTTGGTCATGAGTTCATCGGTGTTGTTCATGAGGTTGGTGCAGACGTCCATCACGTCAACGTCGGGGATTTCGTGATCTCGCCGTTCTCGTTCAGCGATGGTACCTGCCCGCACTGTCAGGCTGGTTTCCAGACAGCCTGTTTGGATGTTGGCTTTTTCGGTCAGGGTGGCGATGGCGATGGTGGCCAGGCGGAGTACGTGCGGGTGCCGCTGGCCGACGGCACACTCTACCCGGTTCCGCACGATGACTACTCGGATGAGATGTTGGCCTCGTTACTGACGTTATCTGATGTGATGGGCACGGGCTATCACGCTGCAGTCAGTGCAGGTGTGACACCGGGCGATACCGTTGCCGTTGTCGGTGACGGTGCGGTGGGGCTGTGTGGTGTGCTTTCCGCCAAGATGCTGGGTGCCAGCCGCATAATCGCCATGAGTCGGCACGCGGATCGCCAGGCGCTTGCTCGCGAGTTTGGGGCGACCGATATCGTTGCGGAACGCGGCGAGTATGCCCTGGCGCGCATCATGGAGCTTACCGATGGTGTCGGTGTGGATGCCGTGTTGGAATGCGTTGGTACACACGAGTCAAACGAGACGTGCTTTGCTATCGCTCGGGCTGGTGCCGTGGTTGGGCGTGTAGGTGTGCCGCATGGGGTCGAGATTCCGGTGGAGAGTACGTTCTTCCGCAATGTCGGTATGCGTGGCGGTCCGGCTCCGGTGCGCTCCTATATGGATACGCTGCTGCCAGAGGTGCTCTCGGGTCGGATCAATCCGGGTAAGGTATTCGATCTCGAAATCGATCTGGATCGCATTGCCGAAGGGTATGCCGCCATGGACGAACGCCGCTCCATCAAGGCATTGATCAAGGTCAGCGAACTGTAGAACGTGAGAGAGACGATGTATCAGGATCCTGGTCATCGTCTCAATCGTTTTCGACCTGGTACGTCCTTCATGAAAGCTGTTGCATGAATCACACCCAATCACCCGAGAGTCGGGTAAGCGGTGCCGTTGTTACGGTACTGATGCTCTTGACGATTTTCGGCCCGATCTCGATGGATCTCTATCTGCCGGTGTTGCCGGCGTTGACTGAGGAGCTCGGTGCTGCGACCTCGATGGCTCAGCTCACGGTCACTGCCTGCCTGCTTGGTCTGGCGTTTGGCCAGGTGATCGCCGGACCGCTCTCCGACCGCTTCGGGCGGCGAATACCCGTGCTCATTGGTATTAGCGGGTTCATTGTTACCTCGGTTCTGTGTGCGCTAAGTCCGACGATTGAGGTGCTGATCGTCGTTCGCTTCCTGCAAGGTCTCTTCGGCGCCGTGGGGCTCGTGATCTCGCAGGCGGCGGGTCGCGATCTCTATGAGGGGAGGGCGCTCATTCGATTTTATGGGCGCCTGACGGTGCTCAGCGGATTCGCAGCGATCGTTGGACCGCTTATCGGTGGACAACTCGCCCGATTCACGGATTGGCGGGGGCTGTTCCTGTTTCTGGCAGCGATCGGTGGGGCGCTGCTGCTGGCGGCGTTACTTATCCTCAAGGAAACTCTGCCGGTGGAGCGGAGGACGCGCGGTGGGTTGGGTCCTATTCTGAGAGACTTCCGCTATTTGCTCTCAGATCGTCACCTGCTCGGCGTGGTGTTGGTAACGGGTTTCGTTAGTGCGGCGCTCTTCGCCTATCTCAGTGGGGCCACCTACGTCCTCCAGGGTATCTATGGGCTTACGCCGCAGCAGTACTCGTTTGCGTTCGGTCTGAATTCCCTCGGATTCATGGTCTTTGGTTACCTCAGTTCCCGTGCAGCGGAGAGATGGTCGGAGACCGGCGCGTTGACGGTCGGATTAGCGATGTGTGGTGTGGGAGCGACCGGACTGCTGCTGACCGGACTCTTCCAACTGCAACTCGTGGTGGTGATCGTTTCACTCCTGGTCATGGTCAGCGGGGTTGCCGCCACGTCGCCTCCGACGACGTCGCTGGCGATGGCGGGCTATCCGCAGCTGGCAGGAACCGCTTCGTCGTTGCTTGGTCTTACCCGGTTTGCGTTCGGTGGCATCTCGGCACCGTTGGTTGGTCTGGGCGGGGCCGATACGGTGTTGCCGCTCGGTATCGTTACGGTGGGCTCAGTAGTCCTGGCAGTGGTGGCGTTCGTGATGCTCGTGAACAGGCCTTAGTTGCGGCGCTCTGCATAGCCATTGATACAGCGGACCTGTTGTCTGCCCCGGGCAATGACGAGACTGGCTGTCCAGATTCCGCAGGAATGACAGGCAAGGAAAGGATGACGACATGAAACAGAGCAGAAGAAGCTTTCTGACGCTTGCAGGTATTGTCCCGATCGCCGGTATCGCCGGAGGAGTTGGTTACGCCATGTCTCGATCAGATATTCCCAAACCGGACGATTCACCGGGCACTTCGGCGGCCAGTCCCGAAGCGACTCCGGCAGCGACACCTGTGGGCAACACCGCCGTGACGATCACGTTTGGTGATATCGTGGTATCAGGTGAGCTCTGGGACAATCCAACCGCGCAGGATCTCATCTCCCTCCTGCCACTTGACCTGACGTTCAGTGATTACAACGCTGTGGAGAAAACCGCACGTCTTCCTCGCGCTTTGACCATGGACGGTATACCGGCTGGTGATGATCCGGAGCCAGGCGAAATCGGATATTACGCACCCGGAAACGTGCTGGTGCTGTACTACGGCGATATTGGCTACTGGAACGGCATCGTTCGCCTCGGAAGGATGCTGGAGAACGTCGATCAGATCGTTGCCCAGTCCGCTGACTTTGCCGCCCGAATCGATCTCGCAGTTTGATATCGTAGATGCATTCGCACGGAACGGAGAATACATGACCGACACTGCAAATTGGTTGGCACAACATGCATCCGAAGCATTCACATACCTCACCACGACTGGCCGGAAAAGTGGTCAGCCGCATCGTATCGAGATCTGGTTCGGTGCAGATCAGGATCGGATGTTCCTGATGGCCGGTGGTCGCGATAGGTCCGACTGGGTGAGAAACCTGATCTCGAATCCCAGTGTCGCGGTGGAGCTGGGTGGCGAGACGCGTCCTGGAGTCGCGTACGTGATCCATGAAGACTCGCCTGACGACGGATTTGTCCGCGACTTGCTTGTGGACAAGTATGGGAGCGACCGCGATCTCGCGGATTGGAAGAAGCGATCTCTACCGGTTGTCATCACCTTCAAGGAGGTCGAAGACTAGAAATGACTTCCTTCCAGGATGAGCCTGAACTACGTCTCTCGGAGAAAGGAGGCGAACATGCCAGATAAAGCGACGGTGAACCGACGTTGGTTTGTCTCGACCTCAAGTGTCGGGGTGGCAATGGCAGCAACGAGAACGCGGGCTCAGGAGTCGTCGTTGTCAGAGCCAACACTTCTGGCGACACCCACCGGAGAAGTCCGTGTGCAGATCACGCTCACACTTGGTGACACGGTGCTTACCGCGACGATGAACGATTCCCAGACAAGTCGGGAGTTCGTCGGGCTTTTGCCACTCACCCTCACGTTGAGTGACTACAACCAGACCGAGAAGATCAGTGATCTGCCAGGTCCTCTGACCGTCGACGATTCCCTACCTGGTTTCGATCCATCTCCTGGAGACATCACTTATTACGCACCATGGGGTAATCTCACCATCTTCTATCGAGATTTCGGCCCCGCGGCTGGACTGGTTCATCTCGGGACCATTGATGAAGGCTGGGAGGCGCTGGAGCGAACCGACCCATTCGAGGTGACATTTGCCCTCCTTGAGCGTGAAGGCACCGCTGTGAGCGTGGTGATTGGCGATGTCGAAGTGGATGCGCACCTGTTCGACAATCCAGCGGCGCATGACCTGATCTCGATGCTTCCGTTATCGCTCACGTTTCGCGACTATGCTGGTCAGGAGAAGTTGGCAGAGTTGCCGAGATCCTTGTCTATGGACGGTGCGCCTTCGGAGGCATCCGCGATGCCCGGTGACATCACGTATTATGCTCCTGATCAGGTGATCGTGCTCCTCTACGAGCCCATCGATTCCTTCCCGGGCATTGTTCCGATCGGACGATTCGATGGTTCCATTCAGGCGATCACTGACCAACGCGGAGACTTCCACGCGCAGATTCGAATGGCTGCTGAAGAGCAGTCGATCTGATTACCTCGCCGCTCTGCGATCGTCACAGGAACGGGAAGCACGAAGAAAGGAACATCTCAATGAAGCGATATACCTACCCAACCAACATTGGTCCATCGGATTGGTTCACCGGGACCGTTCTGGTGGATACAGTTCGGATCCCGGATGAGGAGACGGCTATCGGTGCCGCACACGTCCACTTCGCACCTGGTGCGCGGACGTTTTGGCACACACATCCAAAGGGACAGACCATCTACGTGACTGATGGTGTCGGCTACGTCTGCAAACGCGGTGGCCTGCCGGAGCAGATCCGTCCGGGCGATATCGTGTATTTTGAACCGAATGAGGAGCATTGGCACGGAGCCACGGAAGATCGGTTTATGGCCCATATTGCCATACAGGAGCCGGACGATAGTGGCAGCGTTGTCACCTGGATCGAGCCAGTGGAGTAATCGCGTGGCTGCTCTGATGGAGGCAGTCTCAATTACAGAACAGGCGGGTATCAATGACACTTTGGACTTCGGCGGAACTAACAACGTTTGCCGATCAGGATGAACTGCACATCGCTGCAGAGCGGACCGATGGCACGCTTCGGGAGCCCAGGATTGTCTGGATGGTTCGTGTGGGTGATGAAGTCTATGTCCGCTCTGCGCATGGGTTGGATGGAGCCTGGTATCGTGCAGTTCTCCGGACCGGGAAAGGACACGTGTCTGTCGCTGGTCTTGAGAGGGACGTGTTGTATCAGCATGCTCCCGGCCATTTTGATGCCGAGATCGATGCGGCGTTCTGGGCGAAGTATGGTCGTTATCCCGCCCAGTACGTCGAGCCGGTGACGAACGATGCGTCTCATGAGACCACCATCCGGATCGTGCCGCGATAGCTGCCACGATTCGGTCGTGAATGCTTTCGGGATATCAGGGCAAAACACCTAACTGACCCGCGCAGCATCTACCGGCTATGGCGCGGGAGGTTCAGTTCGTCGGCGATCGCTTTGGTGGCAGCGGCGCTTCGCTGTTTCGCTGATCGTGTAGGTTTGCATGGGTTTAGTCTGGCAGAACGCGACTGAACAGCATCTTCACAAATGCCGGATCGTCGTGATTCACGAAGAGCAACTTGCCTTCATCCAGTGCTGTGGTCTGCTGCATGTCGCTTTCTTCCAACTCGAAATCCAAGATGTCGAAATTCTCGGCGATGCGTTCCTTTCGCACGGATTTCGGAATGGCGGCCACACCACGTTGCAAGTTCCAGCGCAGCACCACCTGACCGATGCTCTTGCCATGTTTCTCCGCAATCGCGGCCAGGGTGCTATTCGTGAACAGATCCTGGCGTCCCTCCGCGAACGGTGCCCAGCCCTGATGTACCACGCCTTCCGCCTGCATGAGTTCGTTGGCAGCGAGCTGCTGATTGAACGGATGGGTCTCGATCTGGTTCACCATCGGCTTGATGCGATTGTTGAGCATCAGATCGGTTAAGCCGGCAGGGTTGAAGTTGGAGACGCCGATCGCGCGCACTTTGCCCGCCTCGTACAGGTCCTCCAGCGTTCGCCAGGCACCGTAGATATCGCCATATGGCTGGTGAATGAGGTAGAGATCGAGATAGTCGAGCCCGAGCTTGTCCAGTGACTTCTGATAGCCACTCATCGTGCCTTCGTAGGATGCGTCTGTCACCCAACGTTTGCTGGTGATGAAAAGTCCTTGCGAGGAGCGGCGACTCGGGCGATGGCGCGACCAACTGCGCGCTCATTCATGTAGGAGGTCGCGGTATCGATGAGCCGATATCCGATCTCGATCGCATCTATCACGCTCTGCTCGGCTTGCTCGTCGGTCATCTGGAAGACGCCAAACCCCAGGAGGGGGATCTGGATGCCATTGTGCAGCTGGGTTGTTGGTACCTGACTCATGTGATGGGCTCCCTGTTGTTCATCGGCGAATGGCCATGAAAGGACCCTACGCAGTTGAAGCGCTTCAAGTCAATGGTCATGTTCCGCGATGCCAGAATTAACCGGTCCCACATCCCATAACTCAGAAAATGGGTAATTCTACTGATGCGAGGTACCCCTTCGAGGTTCAGAATAAGGTTGCGCCATCCTGACGCCGAATTACCCAGAAAGGGAGGGTTGTAATGACCGATTCTCGCAGGCAGCCGTTTCATACCGGTGGGGATAGCGTTGGCGATCCCGGAATCGTGCCTGTCGATAATGGTGTTTGCACTTGTCAGCATCACCTTCGTCTTTCCCGCCGTGATCTTCTTCGGAGTGTGGCTGGCCTCGCTGTGGGAGGTGGCATCGCTTACCGCCGTCGATCGCGTGACCGAGCGATATCTCAGGCCGATTCGCACTCAGGACTGCTCAACACCGTGACAGCCCAGGGAGATGAACCGCTCCAGTTCGGTCAACAAATGTACGGGGGGAGATACACCACTTGGTGGTCTGGTGAACCTCGATATCTGGCCGGATGGGCGCTATCGCCTCAAGTTTCACATGCATTCCAGCAGCATCCTGGGCAACTTCGACTATACCCTGCGTGCCTATCTGAATGCGCCAGGTACTCCCAACGCTCTTCTTGTTGCACAGTGTCATGTCAGCGGCGTAGATGACTCCGATCACGAGGATGGGTTCAATGCGCTCATCCCGCTGTACTGGGATCAGTGGTGGCCGGTGGTTCTTTCAATGTAGGTAAGGACTACGAGTGGGAGGCATCGTTGGTGGCATCCTCAGCATCCCGAGTTCCTCTCCGGATGTTGCTCGGATTCGGTGTTGATGTGATTGCCAGTGGGTTAGAGCGTGATCATTGGCGGCACATTGGAGGCGAGTTCCGCACTTGGTGTTCATCTTGGTCCCGGTGGCACGCTTGGGGTCCTTGGTGGTGTCGGCGTGTTTGCGGTGAGCATGGGACTTGGGTTACCGCTCGGCGCCTCGCTGATCTGGCGACCGGGGCCGGTATCGGCATCGGTGCGTTGGCTGAGTCCATGATCGAATCGCGGCCGCTAAATGAGGCGGAGATCGCGCTGGCACTCCGTGTTTGGTGACACGATCCCGTACGAGAAGGTGGTGTTACCAATCTGAATGGTATGAGCAACCGGGCGTTCACGGTACCCGGCGCTGATGGTAAGACGTACATCAACCTCGGTTCGGAAAATATGCTGATCCGATTGGTGCAGTTGACGATACCTATCCCGTCCGCGGTGAGTTGCTCATTCACGAGTTGACGCATGCCTGGCAGGTTGAGCAGCGCACATTTGTTGCGGTTACATGTGCAGCGCCCTGGTCGATCGGGCTCATAACTCGCTCTTTGGTAGTGCCTACAAATATGGGGACGCTGGTCGGATTGGGATGGTGAGTTCAGCATTGAGCAGCAGGCGTCTGTTGTCGATAACTGGTTCGCGGCCACCTACGACAGCCAGTTTTATCGGCCAATGGACCAGGGTAGCCCGTATTATCGCCCATCTGGGACAATCTCCTCCGCAAGAACGCGCCGCTGACGGCGCCGAGGGAATCTGCCGGTCGGCATCTGGCATGGCGATCTCTCCACATTACTGGGAGATCGACGTCTGTTACGTCGGCGCTGATGGCAATGTCTATGAGAGCTACTGGCAGGATCCCAGATAGCTGGACGGGTCCAGTTGGCGTCTCCAGCCCAGGTACAGCGGCAAATGCCGGCGTAGCCGCTAACTACGGATCGAGACACTGGAGATGCTCTGGCCTGGACCGGATGGCGCGGTCTGGTACCAGTACTACAACGGTGGCATTGGCAGTCCGGAAAAAATTGCGGCGCGGGTGGCGCGATCGTGGCATCTCCCAACGGATTCGCACAGGCGGTTTCCGTTACATGTAAGACGACCTGGCATGGATGTCTTCTATGTCGCACCGGACGGTTCCGTCTTCACGGTCCTGGTGGGAGGTGTCGGTCGGCCCCGGTAGCGATCACCGCTTTCAGGTGGCGGCGGCAGGTGCGATTGCATCAATCGCGCGCAAACCGGATCACGTTGATGTTTTCTGGGTTGCGCTGATAGCTGATGTCCTGCTGTCCTGGTGGGAACAGGGCTGCTGGTTGGTCTGCTTTCCGTATGGTATCGCTGGGCCGGGCAGCGCGATCCCGACAACGCTTGGTGTCTGTAGCAAGGTTCCGGGGCATATCCGATGTCTTCTGGGTTGCACGATGGTTCGGTGGATCGAACTGGTGGAATCCGATGGTTGGCATGCACCATTCGCGGTGACGGGTCCGGGCATTGCCGCTGGTGGTCTCTCGGCGTTCGCACGTACACCTGAGCACGTCGATGTCTACTATGTCACCCCAGACAGCGGTGCCATCGACAACTCGTGGTGGGAGCGAGGTGGACGGCTGGGTCCGGCCAGCCAGCATCTCCGCTTACGGCGTGGCTAGCCCGGGATCGTCGATCCGGGCGCTCGGACGAACACCGCATCTCACTGATGTCTTCTGGATAGGACCGGATGGATCGGTGCGTTCAAACTGGTTTGACGGTGCCAGTTGGCGCGGCGAGTTTACGTTAGCCCAGGGCTGGTTCCGCCATCGTGCCACCAACACCCGATGCCAAAGAAGTTGTTCCCAGCTATGGAGGCGATTGTCGAAGAAGCTCCAGTTCTTGACGTCGATGACGCGCCACTGGTTCAGATGGTGATGGGCTTACCGATGACAAGAGACCACGATGTACGGTACCGACCCCGTCGATCCGGATACCGATGGCGACGGTGTGAGCGATGGTCAGGAAGTGTCAGATGGCACGAAATCCGCTTGACCCGAATGGTATCTCGAACCCAATCGCCTGGACACGGATATGGATGGTCTCTACGACGATGACGAGACCGATGTGTACCAAACGGATCCGTTCTTGTGGGATACGGATGGCGATGGTGTGGATGATGGTCAGGAGGTCTTCGATGGCACGAACCCGCTTGACCCAGCTGACTTCGTCGTGTCCGGTTGAGCTGGGTTGCTCGTACTGCCTGATCGGTCTGGGTATCATCGCAAAAATGGGTAATTCTACTCTATGCCTGTGATGGGTCTGAGAAGTACTGTAGGGCAACGTCAATCCGGTGAGAAACCGATTCGAAGGGAGCCCTGCAATGTCCGATGATCTCCTCCATCGTGACTCCGATCTCAGCAATGATCCAGGCCCACCAGGCGACCCGCAATCTGTTCCACCAGGAGCGGATTCGGCAGGAGGACAATGCGACTGCGCCCATGCTCACTCGGCAAGCGAGCATGGGCGTCGTATCTCCCGAAGAGATTTCCTCCGGAACGTCACTGCACTGGCTGTGGGCAGCTCTGCGTCTCTGGGCGCGGTTGATCGCGTTGTTAACCACTATCTGCCTGCCTCTGGTTTCACCGCTGCGGCTGCCCAGGCAGATGGCTCGCTTCATTTCGGACAACGGATCGTTACACCAGAGGGCACACCGCTTGGCGGATCAGTTGATGTGGATGTCTGGCCAGATGGGAACTACTACGTGAAGTTCCACATGCACTCCAGTAGCATCTTTGGTGATTTCGACTACGCCCTCAGAGCCTATCTCACCGCTCCCGGCTTCCCGACGTTGGTCTTTGTTCACAGCGGTAATGTCTCAGGCGTATCGGATTCCGACCACGAGGAAAGAGGGTTCAACGCCCTCATCCCGCTGTACTGGGATCAGCTTGTTGCCGGTGCAAAGTACACCGTTGCCAAGGAGTACGACTGGGTTGGTATAGCCGGTACGATACTGGATGTGCCCGGTTTTATCCTCGATATCCTTGGCTTCGGTGTAGATTTCATCGCTGGCAGTCTTGGGGCCATCATTGGCGCAACTGTCGAGGCGGCATCTCTCCTCAATATCGATCTTGGCCCAGGTGGCACCCTCGGTGTACTCGGTGGAGTTGCCGTAATGGCCGTTGGTCTGGGTTTGGGCCTTCCTGTTGGCGCGGCACTCATCACCGGGACTGTCGCGGGTGTGGGCATAGGAGCCGTCGCGGCGGAGATGATCCAGTCGAGACCTTTGAACGATGCCGAGATTGCATTGGGTAGGAAGGTCTACGGCGACACGATCAATTACGGAAACGTGGTGCTCACCAATATGAGCGGTATGAGCAACCGACCCTTCACCGTTCCAGGAGTCGATGGCAAGACCTACATCAATCTTGGTTGGCGATATCCCGATCCTCTCGGCTCACTTGAGAACTCGTATCCTCAGCGCGGTCAGCTGCTGATCCATGAGCTTGCCCATGCCCTGTAGATCGAGCGGCGTAACTTTGTCCCTGGGTACTTTTGTAGCGCCATGATCGAACAAGCCCATAATTCGTTTGGCGATAGTTCCTACAAGTACGAGGGTTGGACCACACCCTGGTCCGATCTCAAGTTGGAGCAGCAGGCCTCGATCATTGATGACTGGTATGCGGCCACCAACTGGAATACTGGCTATCGACCAATGGACCAGGCAAGCCCTTTCTACCACTATATCTGGGAGGATGTGCTCCACAGGAATATCCCATATGGTGCTCCAGGCAATCTGCGTTCAGCTTCCGGTATGGCGATCCCCCAGAATCCGGGGAAATATGATGTCTACTGGACTACACCAGATGGACGTGTTGAGGGTACCTGGTGGGATGAAGGTGCACCGTGGAATGCGCCAATCAATGTGGCTCGCGCGGGTCTCTCCGCCAATACCGGCATTGCCCTGACTACACGCATCGATACATTGGAGATTTATTGGCCGAGCCCAGATGGTGCCGTGTGGCACCAGTGGTGGACAGGACTTGGCTGGGGAGAACCTCATCCCATCACCGATCCTGGTTGGGTCGCGCTCACATCCTCCAACGGATTCGCCCAGACCATTTCCGCCACCAGCCGCAGTTTCCCCAACATGGATATGTTCTGGATGTCGCCTGATGGCGCAGTTTGTGGGCAGGCGTGGCATGATCCCGGCAATGTTTGGGAGTCTCCTTTTGTATTGGCACCGGCGGGATCCGCCGCTGGCGCGGTTACCGCTATCGCCCGAGCGCCAGGGGCGATTCACGTGTTTTGGGTCGCCCCCGATGGTGCCGTCATGACCTCCGTTTGGGAGGCACCAGCCAATGCGTATAGTCCGGCATTTTCCCTTGCCCCTCCTGGCAGCGCCATCCCCACCAGTCTCGGTGTATGTAGCAAGGCGTCAGGTCATATCGATGTCTTCTACGTCACACCGAATGGTGAAATCGGTACAGCATGGTGGAACTTCGGTGGGTGGAACGCACCCTTCCTTGTAGCCGGCCCCGGGAGCGCAGTTGGTGGTCTATCCGCTATAGCTCGCAATCCGGAGCACGTCGTCTGCTTCTACGTCACGCAGGCCGGTGAGATCGCGAATGTCTGGTGGGAACCATCGGATATGGGATGGCGTCCACCGTTCTCGATTACGCCGCCATCCAGTGTGGCTCTCGGATCGGCGATCCGGGCGCTCGCGCGCACGCCAACCGTCTGCGATGTCTTCTGGGTTGGTCCGGATGGGTCGGTCAAATCGAACTGGTTCAACGCTGGTACGTGGCGCGGCGAGTTTACGTTAGCCGGGGCTGGTTCTGCTGCCGTGCCCCCAACACCCGGTGCCGAGGTTGTTCCCGAAACTATGGAGGCGATTGTCGAAGAGGTATCGGTTGCTGAAGAAGCTCCAGTTCTTGACGTCGATGACGTGCCACTGGATTCAGATGGTGATGGGCTTACCGATGACCAAGAGACCACGATGTATGGCACCGACTCCGTCGATCCGGATACCGATGGCGACGGTGTGAGCGATGGTC
>JAMLHR010000048.1 GCA_023957015.1 Thermomicrobiales bacterium
GTGGTGCCACCGATGCTGTCAACAATCACCTTCTCTACGTCACCGGTCCGGGATACGGTCTCGATGTATTGGATGGCAATGGCCCGGCGCAATACCTCTCCCAGATTCCCTGGGATCTGGATGGCGAAGCCGGTGGCCGTAATGCCCGCCCCCGAGTCACGGCCGACGGTCGTCATCTGATCGGGGTGATGACACCCGGTTTGGAGGACACCAGCGTCTGGGCCGAAACGATGATCAGCAACCATGTCTTCAATATGGATACGCTCGAGGCGAGACGTGTTCCGATCGATACCGGCGCATTTGGCTATCGTTGGGGTGTTGGTCAGAAGGTCGCGATGTGGGTTGGCTACAACGCCAACGGTAATCACGCCTATCTGATCGATACGGATGTCGAATCCGCGACCTTCGGCGAGTCGATTGGCTCGATCGAGGTGGCGATGCCGAGCAATCCGTGGATCGTTGGCGAAGCCTGGGCTGATGATCAAGAAGGCTACGTTCCCAGCACGATGACCGCCGATGATAGCTATGGCTTCGTCACCATCTCCGGCGATGGTCTCATCCAGATCGTAGATCTCCAGGCCCGTGAGATTATCGGAGAGATCACGCTGGATAGTCCGATGGCAGGTGGTGGTTACACGACCATCGTCCAAGGTGGTATTCAACCCGCTGATCTCTGGGGTCGATAGTCGCAGATACCTTGCTACGCACGCATCCCGCCGATTATCTCGGCGGGATGCGTGCATTCATAATGTCGCCGCGTGCAGCGACATTTTCCCACTAGAGTTCGTTAGCGGATATCGCGAATCATCATCCGCCAATCCGTAACAAACGGATCGGCTAGGTGATCCACCGGTATCCCCTGTCCCTCGATGCAATGACCGTTGCGGTCAAATGTTAACGCTGTGCTCAGCGTGAGATGCCATCCCGGGACAATCGGCAGTGTTCGCGGTCGACCGCTCCCGCCACCGCTTGGTTCACCCACAACCGTCACGTGCGGCAGCCCCTGGAGTCCGTGCAGGAAGTCCTCGCTGGCCGAATACGTCAGGCCATCGGTGAGGACAATCAGATCGCCTGGCCAGATCCCTTCCGTTGGTGGTTCGTCCCACAGCTCGACCGGATCAGCCAATGTGCCATCACCACACGTGAACTGAATCGTGCCGAGACAGGTGCGTTCGCGCAGGAAACAGCGTCGTGTCTGTTGCGCCATCAGGAGATTGCCGCCGGTATTGCCCCGAAGATCCAACACCATTGTTTGACCGGTCTGGTAGCTGCCGATGATCGCCGCCAGCTCCGCCTCAATACCGATACCCGCGATCCAGTTACCGAGTCTGACGTAGACGATCTCCCCCTCGATTTCATGCTGCAGCAATGTAGATAGCTGGTATGGCTGCGACCGCTCGGTCCATTGCACCAGCTGACCGGTCGGAGAGATCGCCTCGAACATACGCTCATCCACACCGTTGAGCGCCAGCGCGCGCCGACCTGCCACCAAATCGTGGACATGGGGCGGGGCTCCGGTACGCGTGATCCAGCCATGCGGGTTATCGCAGACAAATCGCCATCCCGCGCGGAGACCGGCAGCATAGGCCGCCGAACCCGGAGGGACACGCCGAAACACCGCGCCATCCTCCCGCAGTGACAGCGCATAGGGAGGATTGAAGATAGGCACATGCGCTCGCACGGCGGAATGCGCATCCTGGAGCCGCGCCACCATTCGCTCGAGACCAGGAATCGTCGGATCAGTCATCGGTTCCGATCGAACCTCTGCGAATGTCAGATTCCGGATACCGAATCCCGGGAATCCACGTTCGATCTCTCGCTCGATACGCGCGCTGGCACCTGTCAGATCGTCGGTGGGTGCATCGGTAATCTCGTCCATCTCCAGCGTGACCAGCGAGTGCAGCATCTGCAATGTGGCACCGAGACCATCGGCATCGCGAATAACGGAGGTCAATGTGGGGGTCGCATCGTCCCAACGCAACGCGTTGTGGCGAAGGTCTGGCTGCAGGTCCACCAGCCACCGCGGACCAGAAGTCGGTGGAGTATCCACAAACTCCACCTCGCCACCGAACACCGCCTGGAGTTCGGCCCGCTCCGCCCGCAGGAGCGGCAGCATCGGCGCTGCCAGCTCAACCGGAAAGGCGATCCGCATCGTATCACCGGCAATGCGCGCACGCATCGCTAAGCCCGCCGCTGCTGTTGCGCGGCGAGCCAGCCATCGGTTTCAACGAACTCCACCCGACAGGTGAAACCGGCAACGAACGCGAACTCGCGTTCCAGCGCTGCCCGTCGGTGTTCCGCTCTGCGGCGATGGAAGGCGCTGCCGAATCCGAGCACGAAGGTGTCACCCTGGAAGGCCAACAACCGACCGCTATCGGCCAACGCCGCCAACTCGCCGGAGGGAATATCGCCCCCACCACCGAGCGTCTGGATCACCGCTCGCCAGAGCTGGTCGCTGTTCAGCTTTGTCCCGGGAATATCGAACGCACCTTCAACGACAGAGACGGATACGGACTCGACCAGCTTCCGGGTGACTGTCGATGGTTCGGTACCGCCGGTCACCACTCTGAGGAAGAGCGGTCGCCGCACGACCACGTTGATCTTGAGCTGGATCGCACGCTGAACATCCGGCAACAGGATCGCGTTGAGCCTCGGCGAGACGCGCAGCCAGGCGCTATCGCCCTCAATACGCTCCAACATCGCGTCGGTCTCCAACTGCGCATGAAGTGCCGCGGAGATGGATGCATCCCCCGCCAGGAGACTCAAAGTCTCCTGCCACACCGGTTGGACACCGACATCCGCTGTACGGACAAATCTGTGACTTCCGCCCTCCATCCCTGTCACAGCGGGTATGGCCGTTTGTGCCGATTGGTCATGCCCGCCTGACACACCGGCATAGAGTTCCGGCACACCGTCCTTCCGCCATCGATTGAGGATTTCGCGTACCCGCTTCGGTGCCACGAACGAGCTACCGCTCGATACGGCCTCCTCGATCGCGAATCCAACCAGCTTCCATCCATTGATGGCATAGGTTGTTGCCAGATCAGCAAAGTCGACTGCGATTTTGGCAAGGACCTTGCGCGTCGCCACCGTCTGCGGCTTCTCGTTCGCTTCATCAAAGAGAAGCAATGCGAGTTCCCGATCCCGACTGTCATCTGGTCCATCACCAAATACATCACCCAACTGCGACTGCTGGATGTTCGTGGTGACCGGTCGGTTTTGTGCGGAATAGTCACCAGTAGTTGTGGTTGTTTGATGTTCGTAATACGTAGTGCTGGTGGATTGAGCAATGGTTGGCTGACCCGTGCTGATGAGTGCAGCATCGCTTGACGCCTGGACACCGGAAGCATTGCTGCTCTGTGCAGCAGAGGTCTCCAAACCGTTGCTGGTAGATGCAGCAGTGCTTTTATCTGCCATTTCTGAATCGACAGCACTGTCGATAAGCCTGTCATTGGTCGCTGGCGGCACTGTCGATACCGTTGACGACTCAGGCACGGAGGCGAGTGCAGGTTTCCTCTGTGTGCCGATAGTGGCGGGAGTTTCAGCATCGTCCGACTTACGGCGAGCGGCATGCCCCTTGCGACTGCGCTCACTGGTGCGCTGCTCATCTGCCAATGCCAGTGCCTTCAGCTTCTGCCAGTTTGGTGTCGGTTCGAGTTCAGCGATGATGCCGTACCAGATGCTTTGTGGATCGATCGGTTTGAACTTGCTACCGAAGATGTGCTTGATGCGGCGGTAGACTGCCTGATCCTCAACGGCCAATTGCACCACGCGGCGGACGGCATCGGCTGTCAGCTGGAAGTTGTCTCCCTGGTCCTTCACGCGATAGGTGTTATGCGGGAACTTCCAGTCGTTTCCGGATTCGTCGGGTCTGTGGACCATGGACTTCTTGATCTCGATGAGATCAAGCGTCACCAGTATCTTGTTGATCGTTCCGAGCACATTGCGGTCTATTCCATAGAAGTTGGCTTCCGCGGTGGTGGAGGGTGAAGGGGCGTAGCCGCGGAATGGCGATTCCCTGCGCCGATCTGTCCAGACAATGTAGCTATCCAGTAGACCTTTGCCGTCCAGACCGATAAGCGGGGCGAACTGGGTCACCATCGTGTTCCAGTTCCAGTACCAGCCACGGCGGCGAGCATCCTCACCGGATCTGCTCTCGCCAGCGGCGGCCGATTGGTCGCCAACGATACCGGTCAGTTGTGGGCGCTCGATTTTCGCAGGCATGGCCTCACTCCGCGCGGCCGATTGCTCATCCACGCGGAGTGAGGCCATATCCCGCTCATCGCGGTTGTCTGGGTGATTGTCAGCCATTAGCGTTGGCTGTCGAGGCACACAGTGCTGCCAATGTGGCACAGTGGCTCTTGACACACCCACCGGGGTGTGACTACAATCTGGTCAAGCATATGAAGAAGCCTCCCTTCCGGGCGTACTCGTTCGAAGGCTGACTTCCGAAAACTGATCTGAGGGTTTGGCGACTATCCGATCAGGTTTCGACCACAATCACAGAAACTCTGATGAGAATGGCAGGTGTTGGCGCACCGGTCATTTTCGCTTTTCAGGGTTCTGTGTTCAGCCGTTGTGTTTCCGTTCGCGAACTTGTCAGCTACCACAGCGCGATAACCACGACGAAACACCGGTGTTGGCGCACCGATGATATCGGGAACTCTGCTGTGAGAGCGGACCGTATCCGCGATCACCTGGCGAACCTCCTGTTCACACGTTCCGTCATCGCAACGCCATTGGCGTTGCGTCAGCGTCGGTTGACGATCCGGCACTGATCGGGGACATTGAGGCTGAACATACCTCCATGCGCTCGATCATCGTCTGATCGTAACCCCATTGTAGGTACACGGGGCTAAGACTAGGATACGCTTTCAGCGTACCCCCTGACGGGATGTACGAACGGGTAATTTGTGCCTAGGATGACATGGAATTGGTTACGATTCAAGCGTAAATCTGTTGTTGTTAACAACATTCTGATATGTCTGGGGCGCATCTATCGCGATCCCTGATGCGTCCTCC
Organism: Thermomicrobiales bacterium; assembly: GCA_023957015.1. Taxonomy (GTDB): domain Bacteria; phylum Chloroflexota; class Chloroflexia; order Thermomicrobiales; family UBA6265; genus UBA6265. The sequence goes on from JAMLHR010000048.1 coordinate 5,023, forward strand.
AGGATTCTCCCCTGCTGACTCCGGAAACCATACAAAGAGCATACCTCGCGACGGCTCCTTCACGCGGAGGCATGTGCCTTGCGTAGGTGTCTGCAGATGCTTGCATTGGCGAAAGATTTCGCCACATCTCACACAGGGAGACTTCTGTTAGGCGATTCGTATCTTTACGCAAGGTTGTTGTTGGCACCGCGCTCGCGGGTGTAATTGGACTGGGTGGTGCTGCCGGTGCGATGGCTCAGGATACTGCCACCGTGACGGCCCATCCCGCTCATATTCATCTCGGTACCTGTGCTGACCTGGACCCGAATCCGGTGGCACCTCTCCAGAGCTTGCTTCCGATTGGTGTGAACCCGGATGATGACGATGTCCAGACCCAGGAGACGCTGGGTGTACTGACCGTTGGTCCGGTTGCTTACAGTGAGACCGACGATGTTGATTTCGATTGGGATGCGATGCTCGAGACATCTCATGCCCTGGCCGTGCACGAGAGCGATGAGAACATCCAGAACTATATCGCCTGTGGTGATATCGGTGGCGTGGTCTTCAGCGATGATGACGACGAGCGCAACCTGGTGATCGGCCTCCATCCGGTCGGCGAGTCTGGTTTCTCCGGTATCGCGTTCCTGAGCAAGGACGATGATGGCGACGTCGATGTCGAAGTCTATCTGGTCGGGGCCCCGTCTGATGCGAACGCCGCACCAGACGTCTCGGCGACACCAGCCAACTAATCGACCGCAAGAATCAAAAGAACGCTTGGCTTGCGGTAAGCCAGGCGTTCTTTTTGGGTTTCGGTGAGTGACCAGATTTGGCTCTTCACCGGTTGCTTCGTAGCTATGCTCGGGGAATGCGGATTGGCTCGACCACACCGCTGGCCGCGCTCTTGATCGCGGCCTCGACGATCGCCAGGCTCCCGAGATTGCGCTCGGCGGCGTTCTGGCTGGGTTCCCCGGTCTCGATCCAACGCTGCAGATCGAGCACGCCAGCGGACCGACCCCACACCGGTAGATGCGGTAACGGCTGCGGCTGCATCACACCGCTGCGGGTGCGAATACTGACGGCATCGCCCTGCGTACCGAACGGTCCGCCCTGGCGACTGGTCATACTGATCAGCCCATCCTCGCACTCCATCTTCCACTCGCCCGCCCAGAAAGTTGGCGTATCGCTGCTCATCCAGCTACCGCGATAGCTGACAACCACACCGTTCGTGAAGGTCACGATCGCCGTTGCCGAGGCGACATCGCGGTAATTGCTCCAGCTGGGATCGCTGCGCTGCACGTAGATCGACTCCGCCTCGCAACCGAGGATCATCCGCATCATGTCCCAGTGATGGATCGCCATATCGCTGAGAAGTGGGTGATCGAGATCGTAATAGGGGTTCTCACCAGCCGGGGCATCATGCACCCACTGGCGGAAATCGACGTTGACGCGAGCGAGTCCGCCGAGCACACCATCGCGCAGGAGCTCGACCGCCTTGATTAGTGCCGGGTAGTAGCGATAGTTCTGGCTGATCTGTAGGTGCATGCCGGTCTCGCGGCTGACCTGGATCGCTTCCCGGGCTTCGGCGATGCTACTTGCCATCGGTTTCTCGCTGAGCACATGCTTGCCGGCGCGCATCGCCTCGACGGCCAGCGACATATGTGTCGCCGGCGGACTGGTGATCAGCACGGCATCCGCCTCGACGCTGGTGAGCGCATCGGTGAGGTTGGTGAAGCTTTGGGCGTCGGTATATCCCAGCACCTCCTGCGCGCGCTCCAGATTCGGCTGCCAGGCCTCGACGATACCGGTGACTGTGACGCGATCGGCGATGGTCGCGAGCGCGGTCCGCTCCCAATCCATCCCCCACCCGCCGAGACCAACGTGAATGAGCTTGAAGGTCATGTGTGATGTGCTCCGTGATGCGCGGTTATTGGGGTGATTATGGCATTGATTGGGTACAGGAGAGCGGATAGCTGCGCGGATGACAAGAATGGTCTGTGTCGTTGCAGAGTGTCACTAGTTCCGAAGTATCCGAAATCACATACTAGTAGAATGGATGCAAGATTGACCCATTAAACATGAACTGTCCGAGAGGTTATGAGACGCAATGCCGGATCACGAGATCAGACTTCCATCTTTCTTGGTGAATAGTATTCATGCTGGCGACTGTGTTTTGTTTCTTGGTGCAGGTGTATCCATCGACTCGGGAGCTCCTAGTGGAGTAGGACTTGCCAGTGAGTTGTCCCTTCAGTTCCTACCAGATGAACCTGACACTACAGATCTAGCTATGGTGGCAGAGTCGATAGATGCAGCGATAGGGAGAAAGTCTTTGCATAGCTATATGGTAACTAGGCTAGAGAGCTTAACTCCATCTGGTGCATTACTGGAGATACCAAAGTACTACTGGAAGTCGATCTATACCACTAATTTTGATGTGTTAGTTGAAGCTGCTTACGAACGTAGCCCAAATCGGCGACAGAGTGTGCGGCCCTTTTATTCTGATCGTGACCCTCTCAATCGCATTCAAGAGAACGAAGTACCCTTATATAAGTTACATGGCTGTGTCAGCCGAGTGAATAGCGCGGATGGTCGTCTTGTGTTTACGGTCGATGACATGATCGATGCGGAGACTAGACGACAGCGTTTTTTTTAGCCGTCTGTATGATGATCTGCAAGATCATCCGGTACTCTATATAGGTTTTGGCAGGGCTGACAATGATTTCAGAAGGGTTATTCATAAGATCGAAAGCGCAGCTCAGAATGCATCGGATATAGTCAGAGGTTTTGCTCTCCAACCGGGCCACACGGAGTCTCAGCGGATGCACTGGGAGGGTAAGCGCACGACTCTCTTGGATATGAGAGCCATACCATTCTTTGAGGCGTTAAGGGAAAGTCTTCCAGAGTGGTCTACCAAGACCCCGTTAGACCCATCAACTCCGAAGCCTGGATCATTGAATGCTCGATTTCCAAAGATTGAGGCAACCTTAATTCAGCAACTAACTGAGAACTTCGAGATTGTCGATTTTTCGATCCGGGAACAGGAGGACAATGCTGGAGAGTTCTTCATGGGGGGACTGGCAAACTGGGGACTTGTTGGTCAAGGAATAGGCGCTGAGAGAGATGTAGAAGATTCGATTATTGCCGATAGTCTTCGCGATGTAGCTTTAGATGACGGCAGAGTCGATGTCTCTCTGATTCATGCCGAGGCGGGATCCGGAAAAACTACATTACTTAGAAGAGTTGCAGCATCACTCTCCCTCGAGTGGGATCAGGTTGTTCTCGCCCTCAAACCATTCGGAGAAATCGATCTGCTATCTGTGGAGCGATTGGCAGGGGTAACGGGTCGGAGGGTATTTGTCATTGTTGATGACGCAGCCAACTACTCGCGTGAAATCACGGAGGTGGCAAAGGCGGCAAACCGAGCAAAATCACGAGTCACGTTACTGCTTGCCGAAAGAACTAATGAGTGGAGAGAGGCCACTTACGATTTCGACGTACTCGTTGATCGCGAATATGAACTCGCCCCACTCTCCTACAAAGAGATAGGACGCATCCTTGATGAGCTTGAGAAACATGATGCTCTGGGAATGCTATCTGGTTGGGATCGCGCGGATCAAGTTGCGGCGTTCACTCAGCGTGCTGACAAGCAGTTGTTAGTGGCACTTAAGGAGGCAACGGCAGGGAAAAGATTTGACGACATTATCACCGATGAATACGAAAATATTCCCACAAGTGAGGGTCAACGTGCTTATCTGCTAGTTGCGTCGTTGCACAGGTTTGGAATTTACACTCGTGCAGGACTACTCCACAGGTGTCTGGACATTCCCATCTCTAGATTAGGAGATCTCGTGTTGGAACCTACGGAGAAGATCATTGTTTCTCGAACTCCGTTGAATGGTGAAGATGCGTACTATGCTACCAGGCATCCGCTTATCGCTGAGATACTGGTGGATAGGAAATTGGTGTCTGATAGGAGAAGGTTGGATTTTTACTCGGATATTATCCAGCATCTCGATCTTGGATATAGCAGTGATGCAGATGCATTTCGCCGCTTGACACGGACGAACAATCGGAAAATCCTTAGGGACTTCGAGAGCAGTTCTGATCGCCGAGACTTGATGAAGCAGATGATAACTAGGTCTCCAGAAGACCCTATTACGTTACAGCATGCTGCAATGATGGAGCTAGATCAGAACGACCTGGGAGCCGCCGCGTCGTATCTGGATGGAGCCCTTCGGCTCGCTCCTCAGAATGCGGCCATTCTGGACACCAAGGGCCGTTGGTATATCAGAATGGCCCAACAAACATCGAATGTGTTGTTAAAGGAAGAGTACTTAGGTTTCGCAGAGCAAATCTTTCGGCGCAATATCCAAAGAACACCGACGGAACCCTATGGTTACCTGCATTTATCTGAGGTTTATCTTGCTTGGTCGAAACTGGAGCAATACTCAACAGAGGAGTTGAGATACGTATCTCTCGCCCATCAGGCACTAAATGAGGGATTGTCGAGCAGTCCGATGAGTTCAATGTTGCTTCAGAAGCAAGCAGAATTGGTTCAGACTTTCGATAAGGACAACGACAAAGCAAGATTGATTTTCCAGAAACTATTGGAGGGAAGACCCGGAGATACGGCAAGTCGGCTTCTTGCTACACGGCTTGAACTGCGAGAGCGAAGATATAAGGAGGCACTCGATATCTTGGTGGATGGACTTGCGCACGATGGTACCAACCCTACATTGCACTATGAGATTGCTCACTTGATGGCGACCGATGGTAGCTATTCATTCGAAAGGGTAAAGGGGCATTTTGAAGCTGCATTACTGGGGTCGATAAGAGAAATAAAGCCAAGACTGTCTTATGGAGCGTATCTGTTTTCACAGGGCAGATACTCGGAGTCAACGAAGGTCTTTGATGAGATTAGTGCTGCCGATCTTGGTAAACGCCGATTGCGCAATACTATGTCCTTTGAGTATGGTGGTTTATCCGGGAAGCTCACGGGTAAGGTGATCTCTTTGTCGCATGCATCTGGAAGAATTGATTATGATCACGGTGCCACATCAATCTTCTTTTCTATGCGGGATGTAAAAACTAAAGTAAATATTGACGTTCAGCGTGATAGCATGGTTATATTCGAACTACGTTTCAACGATAGAGGACCAATCGCAGTAGCAGTCGAGACCAGCTCACACACTCGAGATATCGAGACACAAATACCACTTTTGCTACCTGGGACAATCTAGTTGGAATAATGCTTGCTATAGGAAGATCGTTATGTCTACATGTGGTGAGAGTAACTGGGAGGAACGTACCCCTTTGTGCTCGATTACGGTGCTATTCCTACGACTACTAGCGGAACAGCAGGAACGCCCCGTCCTTGACGAATAACGTTATAGAGTTCACGCTCATAGTAAGATGGCCCCGATGACATCAACTCCTGCATTTCTTTCATCGGCAATATTTCTACACCGACATCAATGACGTCTCCGACGTAGAATGCCATATGTTTCACAAAAAGATCGAACGCTACGAAGGCATACTTTCCGAACTGCACCTCAATGGCCACTCTGTCCTTGACAAAATCTGTCTGATTGTAGGAAGAGATTGGTACTTTACCCGCCTCGAGAATCTCGGCTCTTTGTTGTGCAGCCGGAAGTGTGAGGGTTTGGCGGATTAGCTGTACATCAGACGTTACCCAGTAAGAAGTACGTGACTCATGCCAATTTCGCTGGACGAACTCGTTTTTGAATCTGGAGTTCAGCTCGATCGGACTGTATAGCATCTTGCCGACCATCGTTTTCTCTTTTGAGACCTTGGTCAGATACTGAGATGCGTCTACACTTGCTATAACCTCTTCGATCTCATCCCATAGATGAGGCTTGTGAATCTTGATGTGCTCCCAACCGTTGAGATGTGAGTATCTTTCAACTATTCTCATTTGTGGCCGCCATTCGGTAGATTGGGATCGTAGACTGGTTTTCCCATTGGCCGCGTGCGCAGTGTACCGTCCCGTAGTTGTTTGATTCTCTGTAGGGCTACTTCTATATAGGATTGTTCAGTATCGCAGCCGAATCCATTTCGATCATGCAACAATGCCGCAATTACACTCGACCCAACTCCAAGATATGGGTCGAGCACGTTGTCCCCTTCGTCCGATAGTGCTAGCACCAATCGTTCAACGAGTTCAACTGGAAACTGGCATGGGTGAATGGTTTTCTCAACATGATTATTCTTCACATTAGGAATAATCCATACGTCGGATGGGTTCTTACCCAGTGGGTTTCCGGAAAGTTCCCCGGCCTTGGGGCCTTTGAAGTGGCGCTTGTTGGGATACTTTGACGGAACTCTAACGGGGTCAAGATTGAACACGTAATCGTCGGACTTCGTGAACCAGAGGATCGTTTCATACCGACCTGAGAACCGTTTCTTGCTGTGGAGTCCATGCTCGAAATGCCACACAATCCGGTTACGAAGCTTAAGGCCATGTTCTTTGAAGATTGGGTAGAGCACCAAATCTAGTGGGACGACTTCGCCATCTTTCGCAATGTGATTGCCAATCTGCCAACAAATGGAGCCACCGGGCGCAAGGAGGCGAACGCATTCACCAATTACCTCGGATTGTGCTTTTATGTAGTCGTCTAGCTCGCTTCGTTTCTCATACGACTTGCCGATGTTATACGGTGGAGAGGTCACGATCAATTGCATCGATTCATCTGGTAGATTGCGCATGAAGTGCATATTGTCATCACAGACAATCGTTGAGTTAGCTGTGATGGTTGGTGTAAGAAATGAAACTTGCGAAATCATGCATACTCTCCGTGTTTTGACACTCTAGGTGCTACTTTAACCCAAACGATGTGATGTCTTCGAAACACTGTGGCGAGAGGATTGAAATACTTCCTTAGCTGATCCAGGAGGTAGGTAACAACACGACGAAGTCTTCAAGATAATGTATCGCGTAGCCGATGATAAAAGGAGCGCTTCATAAGACCCACAGACCGCTGGCTAAGTGTCAGTGCCTATACTCGTTACCATCAATCGTCTTCCGCACTTCCTCAATATCTGTCACATCTGCAGCAACCGCCTCCTCATACCGGCGCACACCATCAAACGCTTCGTACTCCTCATGCGCAAACGCTTTCGCGATCTCGGCGCTCACGGAGCCGCTGCCCTCAAGAATCTCCATCTCGTTAAACTCCAGGAATGCGCTCAGGCGCTCCTCCCAATCGGCCATGTGCATGAGCCGCCGCTGCCGTGCTCGATTCTCGGCGAAGTCCAGGAACATCGTGACAATGCGATTAAGTCCATCCAGCTCCTGCTCGTCCAGGTAGTTCTTGGCAATGGCTACATCACCCTTGCGGATTCGACTCCCTTGCCAGTTGGTGAGACCCATATTGGCTTTCTCACGGTTGGCACGGGATTTCACGATCTCGGCGGCAGTCATCCCCGTAATGGCGTAGTGCATGATGTTTTGCATCTTGGCGTAGAACTCTCTGGTGGCGGCATCGGAAGGATCGTAGTCGACGGCCAGCTTGTACACGTCGCGGATCTTCTGATAGGCACGGAGTTCTGAAGCGCGAATATCTCGAATACGCTGGAGTAGCTCGTCAAAGTACTGTTGTCCGTATGCCTGCGGGTTCTTCAGGCGTTCATCGTCCATGGTGAATCCCTTCACCACGTACTCGACCAACCGTTGGGTTGCCCACTGACGGAAGCGAGTCGCGATTTTGCTTTGCACGCGATAACCAACGGAGATGATCATGTCCAGGTTGTAGTGCTGAATTGTGCGGCGGACGGTGCGATTGCCTTCCCGCCGTACAACGGGAATCATCGCCATAGTTGATTCAGGATCGAGTTCACCCTCTTCATAGATATGGGCGATGTGCTCTGCAACGTTCGCTTGCGATCCCTGGAACAGATCAACGATTTGCTGTTGAGATAACCAAATGGTGTCCTCACGCAGCAGCACATCCAGCTTGAGGCTGCCATCTTCCGTCGTATAGATCATCACGTCAGTGGATGGTTGCATTGGTATCTACTTACCTCTCCAGAGATCAGCGAACTTATCGGAATTTCCGATGAGTTCACTTCGTGCTCCAAACAGCCGAATGTCACATAGGATAGTCAGCGAGTGACTCCAGTTCCCGTATTCTGTATGCTGGACTTATTACCGCTTTGCTCAACATTCATACCCTATTATAGAACATCTGTTCTCTATCTGGTCCCGATCACTGGCAATCCGTGCACCACCTGCCGCACAGTGAAAAACTTCCTACTTGCCAACCCTCCCCGAATCCGCCACAATTGCTTGCGACGATACGACGAAGTTCGCCGTTAATTGGGAGCGCTCCCACAATGCGGAGCCCAGCAGAAAGAGCACCACTCATGGTCGATTACAAACCCGTCGGCATTGGCATTATCGGTGCCGGTGTGATCTCCGAGATCTACATGAAGAACCTCAGCACGGTCTTCCCGGGCACGTACCTGGTTGGTGTCTCCGATATCATCCCGGAACGCGCCGTGGCCCGTGCCGCCCAGTTCAATACTGTGGCGATGACGAATGAGGAGATCTTCGCGCATCCGGATGTCGAGCTGGTCGTCAGCCTGACACCGCCGCTGGAGCACGCCAAGATCGGTATCGCCGCACTCGAGGCCGGCAAGAACTACTACACCGAGAAACCATTCGCCACCAACCGCGCCGATGGCGAGCAGATGATCGCCATCGCCAAGGACAAAGGCCTCTACGTCGGCTCCGCTCCCGATACGTTCATGGGTGGCGGACTCCAGATGTGCCGCGCCCTGATCGATCAGGGGCTGATCGGCGAGCCAATCGCGGTCAACGCCGGTATTCGCAATCACGGTATGGAGGCCTGGCACCCGGAGCCGGACTTCTTCTTCGCGCCGGGCGCTGGTCCGCTCTTCGATGTCGGCGTCTATTACGTCACCGCCATGGCTACCATCCTCGGTCCGTACAAGGCCGTGAGCGCGTTTGCCCGGGCGACCTTCCCGGAGCGCGAGATCGGTAACGGTGCGCGTAACGGCGAGAAGATCCCCGTCACCACGCCGACCCATATCGTCGCCGATATCGAGTTCGAGAGCGGTGTGCTCGGTAGCCTTACCGCCAGCTTCGATCTCTGGGAGACCGATTTCGCCACCCTCACGATTTATGGTACCGAGGGCACGCTCCGCCTGCCGGATCCGAACACCTTCGGTGGTCCGATCAAATACCTGCAGGGCGGTACGGATAAGTGGGTTGATATCCCGGTCACGATTCCGAACACCGATAACAATCGCGGTCTCGGTGCGAACGATCTGGCCGATCACATCCGCAATGGTGGCAAGAGCATCGTCGATGGCAGCCTCGGCTTCCACGTGCTCGATTTCATGACCTGCGTGCTTGAAGCTGCCGAAGAAGGCGTGCGCAAGGAGGTCAAGAGCACCTTTGATCTGCCAGCCCAGCCGGTCTACGCGCAGGATGCGACGATTCCGGAAGGTATCGAGCGTGGCATCTCGAATCAGATGAACGAGATGATCCAGGCCGCCATCGCTGCCATGAAGGCGGACGCTGAGAAGAAGGACGCGTAACCCTTTCACGCCGCGAACGCATCGGGTATCGTACCTGATAACCGCTGTGGCAACGTCGGCATAAAGCGGGGAGGCATTGACCTCCCCGCTTTGCAATTAAAAGGGTGAAGCATGAATCCAGTTGGTATCGGTATCATCGGCGCGGGTGTGATTTCGGAGATTTATCTGAAGAATCTCACCACCCGTTGGGATCACGTGCGCGTTATCGGTATCGCGGACATTCTGCCCGAAGCCGCGCAACGTCGCGCCGATCAGTTCGGCGTGTCCGCACTGACGGTCGATGAATTACTCGCGCATCCTGAGGTCGAGATCGTCGTCAATCTCACTATTCCGGCGGCCCATGCGGCAGTCAGTCAGCGGGTGATTGCTGCGGGCAAGTCGGTGCATACCGAGAAGCCGCTGGCGATCAATTTGGATGATGGCAAGGCGGTGATAGCCGCGGGTAAGACGGCCGGTGTCCTGGTTGGCGATGCTCCGGATACGTTCCTCGGGGCTGGATTGCAGACCGTGCGCAAGATGATTGATGACGGCGCCATCGGGCGTCCGATCGCGTTCAACGCGCGCATGATCACCCACGGTATGGAGGATTGGCACCCCAATCCCTACTTCTTCTACCAGCCAGGTGCTGGTCCGATGCTGGATATGGGACCGTATTACGTCACCGCGTTGACGGCGATTCTGGGACCAACGGCGTCGATCAGTTCCCGCGCGATCGCTGGATTCAGTGAACGCGTCGTCACGACCAACTCACCGCAGCAGGGGCAGGTGATTCCGGTCAATACACCGACTCATATCGAGAGCGTGATCGAGTTGGAGAGCGGCGTGATCGGCACGCTGACGACAAGCTTCGATCTCTACGATCCCGAGCACAGCTGGTTCATGATCTACGGCACCGAGGGCAGCATCCGTCTGCCGGATCCGAATACGTTTGGCGGTCCGGTGCGGGTGTACAACGGTGCGACTCGGGAGTGGACCGATGTGCCGCTGCTGGAGGGCTACTCGGATGATAGTCGCGGTATCGGCGTTGCGGATATGGCGATGAGTCTTCGCACCGGTTCGGTGCAGCGAGCCAGCGGAGCACTTGGCTACCATGTGCTTGAGGTGATGCTTGGTGCCCTCCGCTCCGGCGAGACCCGTGAGACCGTGGTTGTCGAAAGCACCGTCGAACGCCCACCGATGCTGGAGGTATGACGGTCGAGGTCGTCGTTGCGAATGATGTTATGGAGCGCCTCTCTGATGAGTGGCGCTCTTTTGCCATTGCGCCGGGAAACCTCGTGCCAACGCGGGTTGTTATCACGGATGGACACGTCGATGCGATCGGTACTTTGCGGCGCAATCCTCTGCATCCCATCCCGGTCCATTTCGAGTATCTGTTGGCTGAAGGCTGGACCACGGCATGCCTGACGTCCCTGTTTGATGGATTGGTCGCCGCTGCAGGTCTGATATACGGTGATCCGATCCACATGACCGGGGATCATGGTAACCAGAGCCTGGTGGCTTGGGCGCATAGGATGGGATTCATCCAGAGAATGATGACCTGGCAATGTCGCTTGGCACCGCTTGCTCTCCCTGAGACACCAATACCAGCTGGAATCCTCCGATTGTCTGATCAGGATTCTCCCGAGCTTCGTCACCGACTGGCTGTGCTTCATGCGCGTATCTATCGAGTTGCTCATAGCTGGAACTCGCCGAGCGATCTGATCGACACGTACGCCGCCGACTTGTTTATGGGCGACGATCTTTTGCCATCATCCCTGTGGTATGCCGTTGACGTAGTTGGTGGACCGATTGGCATTTCCAGCCTACGTCGTAGTGATGTGCCCGATTGTGTTGAGTTGGGATGGATTGGGCCGCTGCCTGATGTGGATCCGCGGTTGAAGAAGTCATTGATCGAGGTTGCCCTTCGATCGGCAGGTGCGTGTACGGTCCTGATAGAGGTAGATGACAACGAAGCCGAACTCATTGCTCGGCTTCGTCAATTGCCAACACACTGGGAGTTAGCGAGTATCCGCTTTGAACGTGATGCGTGGCCAACGTCATAGAAATGATACTTTCGGGTTCTCCGAGGAACCCCGATCTGACAACACGCGTCAATGCGTAAAGGGTCAGTCACCGAGTGAAAGGAGCCTGATGTGAACGTGTTCTTTGGAGTTCCGTGCATTCTGTTTGGCGTGGCGATGATCGTTGTGCCCGGTTTGGGGCAGCGCGTGACGGAGTTCACAAATAGTTTGCGAGGCGCAGAGACGAAATCCGATGTGGATTCATCGGCAGGATGCGTGCATGCAGCTGTCTGGATCATTGTTGGCATCGGATTGTTGATCGCACTCTAAAAACGCAAAGGGCCGTAGCGACAACTCGGCACGGCCCTTTGATCGGATTTGAACCGAATTTACTCTCCCAACAACCAACGCACCTTGGCGTCAATCTCATCCTGTGAGACGTGGACGAAGCTGAGTTCCTGCCCCATCAACTCATCGAAATCGTTCGCAACGCTACCATCCAGACCATCGGTCTCCACCTTGTCGGCGGTGCAGTAATCGCGATACTTCCCGGCCATGCTCACCAGCTGGGTTATGGAGAGGTCAGTCTTGAAGTGCCCTTCGATCGAACTGAGTAAGGAGGGGATCGCCCTGGCGGCGTCGAGATTGTTCGCCTTCTTCAGCATCGCCTGGATGACTTCTTGCTGCCGACGCTGCCGACCGAAATCTCCCTCGCTGTCATAGCGGAAGCGACTATAGAGCAAAGCCTGCTGGCCATCCAGATGCTGTGGTCCGACCGGGAAGGTAACACCCTCGATCTCGAACGCGGTCTGATTGTTCACATCGACGCCACCGAGGGCATCGACCGCACCGACAACACCGCCGAAATCGACAAGCGCGAAGTGGTCGATCTGGATTCCGAGCGTGTTCTGCACCACCAACTGCTGATACGGGATACCACCAACGGAGAGGGCGTGATTGATCTTGCTCTGACCATAGCCGGGGAGTTCGACGCGCGTATCCCGCGGAATGCTGACCACACGGCAGGTTTTCGCCGCCGGATTGATGTGCAGCACGCTCAACGAATCCGGACGCACACCGATATCGATCTGCTCGCCCTCGCGCGCATCAACACCCATCATCAGCACGGTGAGAGTGCCATCGCTTGTCGGTGTCACCACCGCCGTCGGCTCTGTCAGCGCCTGGGCTGCGGCGGATTCGGGCTCGGGTGTACTGATCTCCTGGAAGTTCCCGTATCGCTGATTCACATACCAGGCACTGGCTCCACCGACCATGCCAAGGATCAGTATCAGCGTCAACGGGATCATGAATCGCTTTTTCTTGTACCAGGGACGTCTGCGGCGTCTGCGGTGTGTGGTTGGTGGATATGCCGGTGGCATTGCCAAAGGCTGCACAACGGGCATGGCCATGGTGCCGCCCGCAGCAGCCGTAAGTGAGGTGCCACATTCTGGACAGAACGCATCTGAGTGTTCAACCCTGGCACCGCATTGAGGACAAGGTGATTGCATAGAGGAAGGGCTCCGTTAGCTGAGGACAGGTGATGCTGAATGCTATGCATCAAGAACGCGAGTGTATCACGCCAATGATTCTAACCCGACAGCACCCCGATCCGTTTCTCCAGGGCATGTGTGAGCGTTTCGATACTGTGGATACCATCGGCAAGTTCCCGGAGTTCTTGCTGATTGACGATCAGCGGTCGTACCGGATGCATGATCCGATTGCGCAGGTCATTGACGTGCTGGGCGATGGGTCGCAATGTCGCCGGTGAATCGAACCCCATCAGGCTCCAGACGCGGTGGCTCTCGATGGCGATGTGGAAGAGATCGCTGAGCGTGACGGTGGTGATCGGTGAGAGATCGACACCCTCCGCCCGCTCCTCGTCCCAGAATTCCTTCACGCGTCGCTGTGTGTTCTCGCTGAGGAGTCGGATCGCACCCCAATCGTCGCCGAACTCATCCATGATCAGCTGTCCCAGCGAGGTCTCCAGTGTGACCAGCATCATGTAGACGTGGGCGCGGAAGATCGGCTTGTTGAGATCGGCGGGAGTGATGATCCCGAACCAGGTTACCGGCAGGTCAGCATCGGGATCGGCGGTGTGAATGATGATGCCGGGATCGAGGAGCGACTGCACCAGCGTACCGATCGGCACCAGGTACGGTAATCGGGCGCAGGGAGATGTCGCGTGTTCGGTGGTGAGCGGAGTTCGGTTCGCGGCTAGCCGGGCGAGTTCCTGCACGCTGATCGTGCCAAGGCACCTGCCATCGTCTGCGACCAGGGGAAGTGAATGGAAGTGAGCTTCGGTGGCGGATGCGATCAACTCCGGATCGATCGGCCCCTCCAATGCGACAAGTGCCTTCTCTCGTGGGGTTGAGATCGTGGCAAGGTTGATCATCATTGGCTCAGAATCGTGTGGGCTGGGCATATACGGGAGACTCCAGTGCGTCATACTTTTGCCAAAGGCAATTAATAGTATGTGATGGTCCAGTCGTCGTGGAAGTTGCACCATGGCCACGAAAAAGACAGTTGAAAGCGCTCACTTCTGATTTGCAGGGATTGCTCGAAGAGTGTAAGGATATCGCTGCTGAGATGGACGAGGCGGGGTTGGTGATTTCCCATGACGACGTCGATGAAATGGTTGATTCCTCAATAAGATCCGAGAATTACTGAAAAGCCATACGGATATGATCGATTCGAGGAATGCGGCTACCTGATTGGATCCGGGTCTGAGTTTGCTTGGATGTCCAAAGTCATTGCGTAGATCGAGACCATGCTGCAGAGCCCTCCATTCGGATTTGTCGATAATACCAGGTCTCGAAAGGCCAGCAGTTGAATGGTGTCTCGATATCGAGCAAAAGTCTTCGAGAGAACCGATTTTGCCAGCTTTGGGTTCATTGCGGAAGCATGTTTCAAGGTGCTGTGAGTAGTTTGCCAGGGCCTTTTCCTGAAGTGTTCGTATGGCTCCAGACCAGGCGAAGACAACTGTGGCGCGTAAGCATCCGAACTCAAAGCACCGGAGAGCCTCGTTTAGGTAGTCACGAGCTACCTCATCTGTGACGGACAGCAGAACCTTAGAGAGGGAGGCTCGACTTTCCCGTATCTCAACGGATTCATTCTTGATCCCGAGAAGGCTCTCCACATAATAGGTTCCAGTCTTTGTAAGCACCCATTGATTTACATTGTTTGTGAGGGATCTGTCGATGTACTGCCCTGACTTTCGAAGTATGTCAGTTATGTTCCATTGCGGAGATCCCATGATTCGGGCGGATGACAAGGAGTAACGAATATCGGAGGCCGTGCAGGAATCAATGCCTTGGATCTTTCGATGGTAAAGGCAGATAAGGCAGATCTGTCTTCTCGTAGGAGACTCCAATTTGGCCAGAAGTTCCATAAGGGTCGAGTCCGACACGAGACGAGAGTTGTTATCGTCCATTCTGGCTCCGCATATCATGTTCAACTCGGTTCTTGCCAGAAATTGTCACTCGAAGATCGCTCGCATTGCTTGTATCAAGCCATCCTTTTTCGGATGCTACGACAGCTAGAGCGTTTCTAGGATTAGTAGGCTGTCTCCATGACATGTGATTGAAGCAAGTTACCACCTGCTCTACCGTTACTGGAGCCTCAGGAAGTCTTTCCGATTCAAGCCAGTACACAGCGGTTAGCAGCTTCTCCTGATTGTTTCTTGGTGCTGCTTCTTCAGCAAACGTCTTAAAGCTGATCCCTGCGGGATTCGAAAGATCAAGTTGTTTGTCGAGACCAATAGACACCTTTGAGCGACTACGGCTTTTTCTCGTGCCACCATTGTTTGAGGCAGTTTTGACAGAAGGAGTCAAGGGTCCTTCCTGGTCAGAACCTGGATCGATTGACGCAAGAAGAGCCCTTAGTACCTCGAGCTTAAGTGGCTCGGTATCGAATGGTACTAGTGCTTCAGCAATCTGGGGCAGTCGACTAAGAACCTGAGCAAACGTGTCTGACATGTTTATCCTCATTTCGTCAAGATGCTAAGCGAGATACTTCTTCAGCGGCTTTCTCCCAACCCGAGCGGCGAAGCCGAAAGAACCGCTTTCCGCTGTCCGTCTTGATCTGGAAGTGTTCTCCCATAGCCTTCATGTAGGTAGAAAAATTGCTGTCTCGGCAGCCGTACTCGTCTGCGATAGCACTGATCACATCCTGGGCCGTGAAATCTTCCAAACCCGCGCCCTGCCGCAAGAATGCTGTGACCAAGGCCAGAGTCTGTACTCTCGCTTTCTTTTCCGAAGGCAGTCGATTTAGAGGGATGGTTAGTGACAGTTCACCTTCAGATTCAGTGAAGATCTCGAGAAGAGCTTCGGCTTCGATTCCGTATTGCTTTCCGCGCGACTGCAGAGGGCTGGTGGCAGGTGCTGTAGCTCTCTCGAAAGCTCCGATAGGAAGTGAGTTTGATGATGAGTTGTCGATTGTCGCGAGCGCATGGAAAGCGAGGCCAAAAGCTGCTGCTCTCAGTTCAGGAGGGATCGCAGCATCCTCAACTGCTTGTAAGGAATCTCTCAGCCTTTTTGTGACGATATCCACTTGACATTTCTCCTTTACAACACTACGGGTTCAGGTCGACTATAGTCCTTAATGGGGGTGATGTCAATATTTCGATGGGATCGATGGACGTAGTGTAGGTTGTCCTGAGCGTTTGCGTACGTGTATACGAATATAGACGACTAGTATGTGCACATATTCACTATAGAATAGGAGTAGAATGATTGATACTTTTACTAAAGTCAGAAGTGTCAAAAATGAAACATTTGTTCTCTCTTTATACTAAGGAGGGGATTCCCGGATTCTCCTCAGATA
>JAMLHR010000049.1 GCA_023957015.1 Thermomicrobiales bacterium
GCTTGATATGGTGATCAACCCAAATCGGGAACTTCAGCGACGTGGAGCGGAGTATTCATCCGCTGAGCTTGAGAAGCCTGCGGAAGTCGCTAACGAAACCAACACATGGAATTACGTTTTCGATGCCAAGGATCTGTTCGGGTCATCGAACGACGCTACGCAACTTGAATCAATCAGCAATTCAGCGAACCAATTCTGGAACTGCCTAATGACGGGAACAGCCTATCAGGTGTGGGCATTGATGTATCCATCGACCGTTCAGCACGAAATCCTTAAGTACTTCCCGGTTTTCCGTGACGAGGCCGGATTGAGGAGACACATCGAGAAATGGGGACCACAGGCATACAATGCACGCCACTATCTTTCTTTCCCCAATCTCGGGGGGCAAGATCCGGTACGCGCATCTATGCACGTCGACGAGTCACCTGGATCCACAACGGTGTCGTATACCGCTTCACCCTATGATCCAGAAAGCGCGATAGTGTTGATGATTCCGCATCCTGACTCTAACTCGAGTCCTCTCAACTACCGCGAGCTACTCCTCCGCCAAGCTTCGGATGGAACATGGTGGGTTGTTGCCATCAACTACCCAGACAATTTACGAGGCAAAGGCTAGCCCAACAGCACATTCTCTATCTGAGTAACCGGGGAGGTGCCACCCCGTAGCTTTCCATTGCCGAAAACATCCATCGCCGATGGAGAAAACCCAGCATCAGTCTGAAAGGTACCTATGATGGGGCGATTTGATCGTCGCTGCGCACTCAGCGCGGCGGCCTTGGTAAGTGTTGTCCTCGCATATGCGGGTATCCGACTGCTTGATACTGATCGACTGGTCACAGCCGATGAACCGTACTGGCTTGGAGCCTCCGCCAACTTCTATCGCGCGCTCCGCACCGGGGAACTGGCGTATACATATCAGCTCCAACACCCGGGTGTGCCAACAATGTGGGCCGGTGCCATCGCCTTCTGGTTACGGTTCCCGGAATACGCCACATTGGTCGATCACAATCTCGATGGGTGGGGAGGAATGTATTCGATCGAATCCGTCCTCCGCCGGGTAGGACAGGATCCGCTCCAAATGATGATCGCCACCAAGATCGTTAAGGTGCTGATGCAGACAATATTCTTCGCCATCGCCATGACATGCCTGAAGAAAACGGTCGGGACAACGATCACTATCACCGCCGGCCTCCTCATCGCCTTCGGTCCGTTCCTCACCGGGCTGGATTCAGCACTTCACGTTGATGGTATGGCAGCCATCACCACGTTCGCTGGTTTCTGCGCGATCACGCTGGCGACGGAACGAACGAATCTGAAAGCAATCACCGTCAAGCCCATGTTCCTCTGGGCGCTCGCCGGAATGCTCTGCGCGACCGCATGGTTATCTCGCTATCCTGCTCTGCTCCTGCTGGGTGTTGTGGGATTGGGATTGCTGCTCCAGCTCATTGCCCGACCAAGGTCGGTTTCTCGACGGGTTGGTGTACGCACTGCCATCTTCTATGGCGCGACCTGGATGGTAAGCGGTGTCTTAACCACGATTGCTCTTTGGCCCGCCCTATGGGTGGCACCCCGGACGACGCTTGGAGATATGTGGACCTATTTTCTGGAAGCAGCGGGCGAAGGTCACGAGCTCCCCTTGATCTTCAGGGGTGTTGTCAAGCTGGGTGATCCCGGTTGGCTCTTTTACCCGGTCACGCTACTGTGGCGATTGTCACTATCTGATTGGTTTGGACTGATTGCGTTTCTGCTGCTCGCAGTCTGGTCATGGCAGCGTGGCTATCTCACGGCAACACACGTCCGTGTTGTCATCATGGCGCTTGTCTATGTGCTCGTGTTCACTATCGTGCAGTCGTTCGGAGCTAAGAAGTTTGACCGCTATATCCTGCCGGTGTATCCGCTTATCACCCTTATCGCCAGCATCGGCCTGGTATTGCTAGGCAAGTGGATCACCGATGTGCTCAAGCAGCCTCGTTTGCGCGTCGCGCCAGTTGCGTTAGCCGTCGCCATGAATGTCGCGTTTGTCGGTACGATCCTTCCCTACCGGCTCGACTACTTCAGTCCGATCATGGGTGGACCGCAATTGGCGGTCGCCAACATGCAGATGGGCTGGGGGCAAGGTGGGGATCAAGTGGTTAACTACCTCACTCAACAGACCGGCGCTGGTCCGATTACAGTGCAGACCTCAGCCAATCCATCGGCGTTTACCTACTTCCTCCCCGATGATTCTCCCATTCATTTTCGGAAGTTCAGATTGATGACGCCAGCAGGGTGGTATGAGACCGACTATTACGTCGCCGGTATCCAACAAACACAACGCAACCTGGCACCGGCCTACGAGGTGCTACGCGACTATCCGCGAGTATTCACGGTGGAGATTGGCGGCGTTCCTTATTTCGAGGTGTTCAATGTCCGTGATCTGCCGTTACCGGATTCCCTGAAAGCACCGACAGCCTGTAATTATCGCTTTGGCGAGCACGTCCAGCTGATGCAGATCATCGGTCGCGATACCACGATCGACTTCTACTTTCTCTCGCTGGCTGATACGGATTCCGTTGTTCTCACCATCACACTTACTGCACCGGATGGTAATGTCAATAACGAAGTCGTTGTAACCGCGCCATCGGCTCCTGGTACGATGATGCGAGCGACCATCGCGAATCCCGCGACCGGGACAAATACGCCACTGCAGGATTTCGAGATCAGCATCACTGGATCAGTCGGTGATACGTCGCTATCGGTGACAGCACCGTGGCTGACCACATCTGTCGAGGCAGCGACAACCAAATCGGAGTGTTACTACACAGCACCACCCCAGTTGCCATAGGTCTTAGCGCCCACACACTTCACGGGCGGCATCTGTCCAGTTGGTCATTGGCGCAACCGAGAGCACAATGACACCATTCGTTCCCTGCCAGACCGTCGTTGTCGATCCCCGAATAGCCGTTTCCATATCGCCCTTCAGTGCCCAGGGTGCTGAAAGTCTGCCAACATCCACCACAATCAGCGCGTTCCCGGCGTAATCAGTGAGCGTGGTGCAGAGCTGTGATGTCGACCCAATCGATGGCAATCCCAACCAGTAGTCGCCAGGATCGCCGTCGCGATTCGGTTTGATGTAACGCTGCGCGCGCTGACCTTCCGCGGGACCAGCAAGGAAGATGACCTGCTCCAGCTCATCCTCTGAAAACCAGAAGTAGGCCGAGGTCGGCAGAGTGTGGATAACCACCTGCCCCTCTGACCTGTTCTCCGCTGCCCACGCGGTGGCGTTCCAGTAATCCGGGCTGCCACCGGGATCGCCCATACGTGCAGAGGCACCGGAAATCGCCTGGTACCAAAGTGGCACCAATAGCAGCATGACCACCGCTCCTCGCACCAGATACATCGACAAGCGATCGGCGAAACGCGGATGCTGCCACAGGTACCAGATCGCCGTGCCAACAATCATGTATCCGAATGCCAGAATGAGATTTAGGTAGCGCGGATCGGGATCGGACGTCACCAGCAATGCCACAGCACTGATAACCATCCAATGGACGAGTATCATCGACCCCGTCGCCTGAACTCGCCAGTTGCTCCAGGTTGGAACCGTTCTCATCGTCACTGCAGAGATGAGCACACCGGTCGTCAACACAATCACCGCTGGCAACAGGTGATGAAACGCACCCTGCGAGAAGTTGCCAGTCCACAACCACCAGTTCATAGTGGGACCGGCCAGCATCCGATGCAGACTAAACAGATGGCTGCCGACAAACGAGTCGCTGGCTCCACCGCTACCGGTGCCTGCACCAGTGCCGACCAGGCGACCCAAAAGCAGAAATGCGACCAGCGGTGCCCCCGATAACATGCCGCTAATGAGAATCGGTCGTTGCGCACCCAGAAGTTGTTCGCGCCAGATCAGCAGCACACAGATGGCGAGGGCAACCAACGCTAGCCAGAAGCCAATATGTGTGAACGTACCGGCCAACACAAGAACTGGTAGCCAATAAACTGGACGAGGAACACCGGTGACACGCTGCTCGGCGACGTCTCGCAACAGGAGTGCGAAGAGCAGTAGCAACGCGGCCACTTCGGCGGCAAGCAAACCGTAGGGCCGGATGGTCACACTCCAAATGATCAGACTCGGATCACAGGCCACCAAAAGGCCAACCACTATCGCAGGCCACAGGTTGTCCGTTAGCAGCAGCGTTAGTTTCATGATGATTGGCACGATCGTAATCGCCAGAGCAAGGTAGAGAACTCTACTTGCATCCCACAATGCGGTCTCCGCATAGAACCAGCTCAGCGGTGCAGCCAAATAGGAGAACATAGCCCCTTGAAGATACAAAACCCCGGAGGGGAACACGGGGACGCCTGTCTCGGCCACACGCTTGATCGCCAGCAAGGACGCAGGTTCATCGATATGACCGACAAACTGCCTCATCGTCACCCACCGGATGATCAATCCAATCGCGGTGACGATTGCATAACTAAGGAGAGTTGGCCAATGCATCGTCTGGATATCAGGAGTCAGATCATTCTCTGATGGCTGGTCCCCGGTTGGTATCGATGGTCGCAATGTCAGTCACTCCAGCCAGTGTTGCAGCATGTAAGGATGTCCGAATAGTACAACGGTGTTGCCTCTTGCTCTTGGTACGCTACACTGATGATAGTGAACGTACACATCGTTGTGGGAGAGCATCAGATGATACCAGCCTGGATTCGTGCCTACCGTCTCATCTTTGGTCTCGCCGCGCTGATCGCGGTCACCTGGAACCTGCAGCACTTCGACGATCCGGATTTCTGGAAGTACTTCACCAACCAGAGCAGTCTGCTCTCCGGTGTCGTGCTGGTGCTGGGTGCGCTGCTATTCGCGAAGTTCCGCAATCCGTTCTGGTGGGATGTTATCCGCGGTGTCGCGGTTATCGCGATGCTCGTGACTGGTATCGTTTACGCACTGCTGCTGGACGGTATCTACAACCCCTTCACGACTTCGGATCACACCTGGGCCAGTTCGGTGATGCATCAGCTGATGCCGATCGTGATGCTGATCGATATCCTCATTGTGCCGCTCAGTCCTCGCACACCGCGGTGGTCGGTGGGGTTCTACCTCATCTATCCGCTCACCTACCTGGGGTACTTCCTGATTACGGGGCGCAACACCGAGTGGTATCCGTACGATTTCGTCGATCATCGCACCTATGACAACGGCTATACCGGCGTGTTCATCACATCGGGCGCACTGGTGCTGGTCTTTGTCCTGATCGGACTGGCATTGATCGGGTACAGCCGCGTGCGGCGCATACCGGTCGATCACGCCTAACCGGTGATTCTGTGTAGCGCCGTCCCGACGTGGGCGGCGATGATGGATGACACGGTAACCACGCCAGGCACATCAACCGATCTGAGAACGCGTCGCCAAGCCTCGGCATCAAGCCGGAGACCACGTAGGTGCGGTACGGCATGTGCAGCTTCGGACATCATGCTTGATTACCTCGAAAATCACCTTCTTTTCAGCTTCCCACACAACCAAATCACCTCTACAATCGCTTGCAGTTGATGGACGGAGTGGTCCGCCCCACAGTGCTGTGTTCTGGAGAAATCGCAATGAGTACCTCTCTTCTTCGCGTCGGTATCGTGGGTTCCGGCGGTATCGCCGCCCAGCATGCAATCGGTTGGAATGCGTTCCCGCAGTACGCAACCATCGCCGCTCTGGCCGAGGTCGATACGGCCCGGGCCGAGGCGTTCAGCCTCACGCACACCAACGGTGCTGCCCAGATCTTCCCGTCCCTGGACGCGATGCTTGCGGCCGATGCCGTCGATATCGTCGATGTCTGCCTCCCCCATCACCTCCACACCGAGGCCGTGATCGCCGCCGCCAACGCGGGCAAGGCGATTCTGTGCGAGAAGCCGCTCTGCACCACGCTCGAGGATGCCCGCCGCATCAAGGAGGCCGTCGAGGCCAACGGCGTTACCATCATGAGCGGTCACAACCAGGTCTTCCAGCCGAGCCTGATCGAGGCGCGACGCCTGATGGCCAGCGGTGTGATCGGCAAGCCGTTTATCCTCCGCAGCATCGAGACGTTCCGCAATCAGTCCTACGATCCCTTCAGCTACGCCCAGCTGCCACCGAGTGGTCCGCGCGGTTGGCGCACGGATGTGAAGTCCGCTGGCGGCGGCGAGCTGCTGGATACCGGCTATCACAGCACCTATCGCCTGCTGGCGTTGGCTGGTGACGACAAGCCGGTCGAGGTCACCGGTTTCCTCAGCCGCTTCCACCTGGCCGATTGGCCGACGGAAGACACCGGCCAGGTCACGATTCGCTTCGCCAGTGGTGCGATCGGCGAGATCCTCACCAGCTGGGCGTTCGATGTCGATGGCGCGCGCCAGTTCGAGGTGAGTGGCTCACTCGGTGCCGTTGGTGGTGGTTCCACCTTCGTCAGCCACCAGATCTATGGCTGGCCGAACGCGAGCCGCCGCGAGATTCCGGGTACGCACACCTTCACCGCGGAGATCGGCCAATTCATCAAGATCGTGCGCGAGGGAGCATCGAATCCGGCCGATCTGGATATGGCGATCCGCGTGCTCCAGGTGATCAAGGCTGCCTACCTCAGCGCCAAGCTGGGTCAGACGGTCTCGATTCCGGACGATCCGACGGCTGCTCCGATTGCTGGTCGGGGTGCGGCCACACCGTGTGATGTCGAAGTCCTGGACGACGTGTTGGCGTAAGACGTCATTCAGAGCGGAGCGAAGAATCCCCGCGCGAAGCGCACTGCCGCAGGCAGAACCAACAGAAGGTGTCTTAGTGACACTCCCTGACCCGCAAAGAAACGCCGCTGGTAAACACAACGCTTCGCGTAGGATTCTTCGCCGCTACGCGGCTCTGAATGACGAAAAGACTTCGCCCGCAGCAACCAATCCCGCACGTAAAGTGCGGGCCTACGTGACTCAATGGAGAATCACATGTATAGCGCGCTTATTCCCGGATGCATTGGCATCCATGGCCTAAACCTGGCCGATTCCATCAAGATCGCCCGCGAGGCGGGTTTCGAAGGCGTCGCCTTCGATATCTACGAGGCGAAGTTCTATGCCGATGAACACGGCATTGATGCGCTGAAGGAGCTCTTCGGCGGTATCATCCCCGGTGTCTGGGACACCCGCGTCAACTGGCAGGACGATGCCACGCGCGAAGCCAGCATTGAGGCGATGAAGCCGGTGCTTGATCTGGCACAGGAGCTCGGTGCGACCAATGTCACCACCGGTATCATGCCAGCGAACAACGAACGCCCGTACGATGAGCAGTATGAGTTCTGCAAGACACGTCTGGCGCCGCTGGCCGATGCGCTGAACGCTGGCGGCGTTCGTATCGGTATCGAGTTCATCACACCGAAGACGCTGCGGGACAAGTTCACGTACCAGTTCATCTACAAGATGACCGATATGCTGGCCTTCGCGAAGGATACCGGGAGCAATGTCGGCGTCCTCTTCGATGTTTGGCATCACTACTGCGCTCACGGCACGCTCGAGGATATGGACGTGCTCACCGCACAGGATGTGCAGTTGGTGCATACCAATGATGCCCCGCTCGGTCTCGAGATCGATGAACAGCAGGATCTCAGCCGTTGCTTGCCGATGGAGACCGGTGTGATCCCGGCCGTCGAGATGCTGCGTAAGCTGAACACACTGGGTCTGAACGTCGGTGTCGGACCGGAGCCGTTCAGCAAGGAACTGAATGAGATCGCTGCGGTCGATCCCCTCAAGGCGGCCAAGATCGCACAGGAAGCCAACGAGAAGCTCTTTGTGGCAGCGGGTTTGCGCGGGTAACGAACCCACGGATCACCGAACGCGAGAGGAAGGTGCCGATTGGCACCCTCCTCTCCGTCTATCTTCCCGAGGAAGGCTATGGTTGGGAGCGCTTGCGCAGACCAACACCCGCGATAAACGTCGCGGCAAGAAGAACCGAAGCCATCAGCATGCTTCCACTATCAACGACGCCTGCACCCGTCTTCGGCAGAGACGTCGCACCGCCAGGTTGGGATGGTGCTGGCTTGGAGGGTGGTGGCACCGGTGCTTCCGTGCAGGTGCCGACATCGGCATCCTGTTGCGACGTCGTACCGTCCGTGAATGTGGCGCGCGCCATCACCTTGTCGTAGCCGTGATGATCAACGGCGGACGTGAACGAACCCGAAGCCGGATCAGCGGATAACCAACCGCTCGTCCAGTTATCAGAGGTGTTGCTGAGCGCGAACTCCACCGACGTCAGGTTAGAACCCGTCCAGGTCGCGCTGAAGCGTTGGTCAGCGCAGGCACGGTTGGCAGAGGTCAGGGCAAAGGCGTTTGCCACTGGTGTTGGCGTGATGCCTGGTGCTGTTGTTGCCGTCGGTAGCGGTGCGGTCGGTTGCGGGGTCACTGGCGTCGGAGTCGGAACCACAGGCGCAGTTGGTTGCGGCGTCACTGGTGTCGACGTGGGTGTTAAACCATCGCCAGAGCAATCGAACAGCGCCTGATAGAACGGCTCCTTCTGAGGATAGAAGTATGCGGAAACGCGCACATTGCCGAGTCCCCACATTGATCTCAGATTGAAGGGCCGTGGCATTGGATTACCGGGACTGATCGAGAACTCTGTGCGACGCAGCAGTTCATTAGTATCGGCATTTTCCGCCCTGATCTCGATCTCATAGAATCCGGTCGGGTTAACACTGAACTCGCCATAGCCGTCACACGACAGCTGCGTAATCCCGGCGGTGACTCCAGCGGGTTGAGCGGCAACACCGGACGCGAACATGCCCAATGCCATCAACATACCGATCAGTAACCATGAAAGCTTCTTCATGATCTTCTCCTTTGCAACCAGGTGAATGGCGGGATTCTCCACGACATTCACGCAGGCCTGGTTAGCGATCCCGATCGCCTTACTCTCCTTACACCGAACCCTGCATCTGCGACGATCACCATTCGCGAAGCGCACGCCAGTACACCCCCAGCCATGTCGCTTCAGGTGGCGGCTCCCCACAATAGAGCCGAATGCCTAGACCTAGGGTGCCGGATGGGCACGCAATAACCACCTGTTAATTCTCACAGGATTTTCAGGCGTTCTACGCCACGTGGGTGTTCAACGGCTCACAAAGCGCACAACGCGAAGAGAGGGAGCCGTGCTGGATGACGGCGCCCTCTCTTCAACCCTTCTCCCTGGGGAGGAGTCGGCTAGGATTTAGTGGGCTTGCGCGATACCGCAAAGCCAAGTACGCCAGATGCTGCTACTGCTGCCAGCGCTACGAGTATTGCCAGTCCATTGACAGGATCGTTACCAGTACCCGTCACCGGCAACGATGTCACCGCGCTTGGCTGCGATGGCGCTGGCTTGGATGGTGCTGGCTGGGATGGTGGAACCGTTGGTGGCGGAGCCGGTGCTTCTGCACAGGTACCAACATCGGCATCGGCCTGGGCCGTGCTACCATCGGCAAACTTCACGTGCGCTATCACCTTGTCATACCCGTGATGATCCACCGGTGCGGTGAACGCACCCGATGCTGGATCGGCCGTCAACCACCCGCTCGTCCAGTTGTCAGATGTATTGCTGAGCGCGAACTCCACCGACGTCAGGTTGCTGCCAGTCCAGGTCACCTTGAAGCTCTGGTCCGTGCACATGCGTTGAGCCGATGTCAGCGCGAACGTGTTTGGCACCGGTGTTGGTGTGACGTCGGGAATCTGGGTTGCCGTCGGAACCGGTGCGGTGGCCGTCGGAACCGGTGCGGTTGTCGCGGTAGGACTGGGCGATGGAGACGGATCTATCGGTGTACCGCAAGGTTCAACCCAGTAGGTCTTCCATTCATCCTCGTCACCGTTGGTGAACTTCGGCCACACTACAATGGCACCCCAGTTGGCAAGATCGACAGAAGTCTGAAGTGACCCAACCGATGGATCCAATACATACATGCGAGGGGTACCGTACTCATTATCCTGATCGACAAAGAAATAGGTCAGCCTGGAAAGATTGGTGCCAGTCCAGGTCATCCTGAAGCTATCGTCTGTACAGACGCGGTTGTAGCTCGTGACCTGGAAACTGTTGGGGGCCGGATCGCCAGGCGTTATCGGTGGTTCAGGTACGGGAACATAGCAGTCGAGCTCGATCGAACTCCCCTTGGTTAAGTCCGTTTCTCCCTGATGGATACCCTGGAAGTTGACGACCACATTCTTCGTCCCCGCCAGCGAGCCGAGCGAGAATGACTGAGATTGCGTGAAGGAAAAATTCAGTGTCTGACGTTGCGTACCCGGAGCGAGCGCGCCGGTATCCGCATCAAAAGCTGCGACGTAATATCCGTAGAGAACATCAAGTCGGGGATCCATCGTCACAGTCACCCGGCCGGTACCATCGCACATCGCCGAATCCAGCGTGTAGGTTGTGGGAGCAAGCGGTGGACCAGTGAAACACGAAAGGGTCTCTGACCGCCCGAAATTGGAGTTCCCGCCGTTGTCGCCCACGCTGGCGTAGATCTTGTCCATCTGGTAGTTCTCTGACCAGGTGGACCCATTGGAGAACTGGTAGGAGTACGAGGCCTGTCCCTGCGTCAGCAGGAAAAGCTGTCCTTGCAGGGATTCCGAGAAGTCACCACCACCAAACAGCTCCGTAATACGATAGATGGAAATATAGGCTTGCCTGTTCGCTCCGATATCGTTCGGATTGGCAACATTGAAGGTCACCAACCCGGTACAGGACAACGTGACATTCTGAATGGTAATACCCGGTGGCGGTGGCTGAGGGGGATCATCACCGCTCTGGGCGGATACGCCCACGGGAAGCAGGGAACCGAATGCCATCAGTGCGCAGACGGCTAACCAAAGCAGTTTCTTCATCATAGACTCCTATCTCTCTACATCAGTGAGATATGGACGAAGGGGAGAGGGATGTACTCCCCCTCTCCGACAATCCGCGCTACATCATCGACCGCTTGCGCCCAATGATCGTGATCGCGCCAACGAGAACCACCGCACTGGTGACAACTGCCAGCTGCACCACTCCGTAGTGGGCACCGCCTGTTCCGGTCACCGGCAACGATGTCACCGCACCAGGTTGGGATGGCGCCGGCTGGGATGGTGGTTGCGGCACCGGTGCTTCTGCACAGGTACCGACATCGGCATCCGCCTGGGCAGTGCTGCCATCGGCAAATGTCGCCCGTGCCATCACCTTGTCATACCCGTGATGATCCACCGGTGCGGTGAACGCACCCGATGCCGGATAAGCCGTCAACCACCCGCTCGTCCAGTTATCAGAGGTATTGCTGAGCGCGAACTCGACTGCTGTCAGGTTGGAACCCGTCCAGGTCGCCTTGAAGCTCTGGTCCGTGCACATGCGTTGAGCCGATGTCAGCGCGAACGTGTTCGGCACCGGTGTTGGTGTGGTATTCGGTATCGCGGTAGCTGTCGGGACAGGAACCGTCGATGTCGGTCCTGGATCAGTCGCTGTGCCACAGTGTTCGACTTCATGCGTCTCCTGCGCACCTATCTGACCACCCTTGAAGATCGGCCAGGCGGTAAACCCGTCCCATTCTCCAAGAAGGACTGGCACGGTCACCGTGCCCAAGGTCATGTCTGTCACATGACTCGTCGAAGATCGCTGCTGTGTCTCGTTATCGAATAGGTAGAAGACCACTTCCGAGAGATTGGTGCCTGACCAGCTGAGCCTGAAGTTGTCATTGGCGCAGATGCGCGACCAGCCCGTAATCGTGAAGCTGTTCGCGATCGGCTTCTGAGTTGGGGTCGGAGCCGGGCTCGGTCCATTGAGGCATGTTTCCTCGTTCGTGTATTCGAGGAGTTCGTCGTTATAGTACAGATCCCCTCGCGTATATCTCCCGTTGAACCAGCCGGTGGTGTCGAATTTCACCTGATACGACTTCTGTCCCACGATCATGGTGACTTCGGCCCAAGCTATGGGAGTGGCACTGTTGATGATAGTAATGCCGACATAGTCACCCTCCACAATGGCATTCGGATTGGTGATGTCAAACGTCACCCGTCCATCGCATGTGAGCACGGCATTACTGAATATCGGATCTCCGCCTGACTGCGCACTAACGTTACCAATCATCATCGCCAGCAAGAGCGTGATAACCGTCAAGAGTCTTCTCATCGTTCTCCCCTCTCCTTCGTGCACGCGACTATTCCTCTATCTGCGGAAGGGAGGTCTGGTGGCAACGCACGACAACGGAACCCAGCCTATGCGTCGGAAAGACCTCTGATCCTCACCGCTACCAGATTCATGGTGACGAGGAAGAGAGGCAGTGCTAACTGTGAGGACTCACAGGTTTCCTGCGGGAGGAATGGAGGGGTGTGAAAGGTGGGTTACTCCGCGAGATTGCGGGCCGCCCAGGCCGCGGCTTCGGCACGGCTGGTTAGCCCAAGTTTGCGAAGGATATTGCTGACATGAAAACCAACGGTACGGGATGAGACGAAGAGATCCTCGCCGATTTGCCGGTCCGTACGCCCCACTGCCACGAGCCGCAATACTTCTCGCTCGCGCTCGGTCAGATCGATCCCCTGGATGCTCCGTTCGGGGATCGATAATCGTTGGATGCTTGTCGGCGTAAGATCGAGAGGGAAATCGGCACCGGTGGACTCAACGAGAAAATCGACGGCACCGTGCAACTCCACTTTATCGCGAATGGCAACCAGGGCGTCCTTGAGTTGTTGCCGGGCACCCGATCTACCGCGATACCACCGACCAATTGCGCGATGAAACGCCAGGAGCTCGGGCGATGCCGAAATCTCTTCCAGATCGACATCGGCACGTTCGTGCTCTCCCGATTCACGCCAACTCCGCACGCGCTGAAATTGCGCGCTCGCAGTCGGATGTCCGATGGATCGCCGCAATGCGATCAGCCCATCAAGCAGTTCTCGCTCCGTGTCGTAGTCCCGTCGGCCATGGGCAATCGCCGCCCGACCACTCAATGTATTGGCCTCGCCAGCGAGATTCCCAAGGCTACGTAGGAGCGGCAGCGCCAGCAGCTCGTACCGCTCGGCTTCATCCCACTGCTGCTGACCAATGAGCGCACCGGCCAGATTGACGTAGTTCATCGCCATATTGCCGACATCGCCAACCAACTCACAGCGGTGGATATTCTCTTTATGAAGCTTGACCACAACAGACAAGTCGTTTTGAAGTGTGGCCAAATATCCTCGGTTAAGCGTGATCCGGCTTTCATCCAATATGGAACCGGTTTCGCGGGCAAGAGCCAGACCAGTCTCGAACCAACGCGTAGCCTCATCCCAATTGGCAACATCCATCTCGACGCAGCCGAGCCCGTTGAAGGTCTTGATTCTGGCGGAATCGTTATCGATCGTGGTGAAGGCAGTCTCAGCCCGGAGGAAATGGGCGCGGGCGTCATCGTACCGATACTCCATACGACGCAGCGATCCGTACTCGTAGTCAACCCACGCCTGATGATCGGCCGAAGCATCCAGCTCCCTGGCGAGATCGGTCAGCAAGCCACTCTGCCCATACAACGCCTGCAATCGGGCCAACCTGGCCGCCATCAGGGTAAGGGCAGCATCCTCACCGCAGGCAGGAAGCATCAGCAACGCATTGATCCAGGTCCAGGCCTCGGCCACGTGACCGCGGGCAAACACAACCTGTTCCAGCGCTACCAACAACGCCGCAGCAGACACCGGGTCTGAAACGATCAGCGTGGACATCACGGGCCGAATGGTATCCCACTCGGTATTCACCGCATCCATCAGGGCACGACCATCGATGAAATCACGCCGATCTCCGGCTGCGCGTGCCTGTAACGCCAGGACATCGGCAAGGTTTGCGCGAGCGTCGTTCGCACCCGCATCCGTCATCAACATCTGTTCGGCAAACGCCCGAATCGTCTCCAGCATGCTGTAGCGACCGCTTGGTTCAAGCGTGAGCAGATGATGATCAAGCAATGTATTGAGCAGCGATTGGGTATGTTCTGGTGCATCGATCAGTGAGCGCGCAATTGGCGCGGTGGCGCCAGCAGGTGCCAGAGAAAGCCGACGGAATAGCTGTTGAGCATCTTCGGAAATCAGAGGGTGTAGCTGCGCGCAATGGTAGCTTCCAGCGTATCGCCGCGGGCGGGTAGCCGCAGGACATGCCGAGGAAACTCCGTGAGCGAGGCCATGATGTCACGCGGTGACATCAGTCGCATCTGCGCGGCGGCAATTTCGATCGAGAGCGGTAATCCATCGAGTCGATGGCAGAGTTGATCAATGACCTCAATATCCTCAGAGGTCGGTTGGAAATCGGGGCGGACTCGCCGGGCGCTGTTGATGAACATGCGGGATGCTGCACTTACACCATTCGTGGTTGTGGTGAGAGGAAGGGGCTCAAGCTCCAGCACCCGCTCCCCGGCGACGTGGAGCGCGGTACGGCTCGTGGCCAACACTCGCGTACGCGGCACACGAGTCAGAAACTCCGTTAGTGGATCGGCCAGATCAGGGATTTGCTCGAGATTATCCAGCACCAACACCGTGGCCGTCTCGTTCATCGAGTTTGCCAAGGCTTCCCAGGGTGCCGCGGTATCCGGAATCTGAGAACCGCGAGCCAGCGCGATGGCCAATGGTACGTGCGCAGCGGCATCAATGGATGACAGCGACACCCAGGTGGAGTTGGGAGCGGAACGATCCACAATCTCACGGGCAAGACGTGTTTTCCCAACACCGCCAGTACCGACAATCGTCACTAACTGTATGTCTGGCGTTGCAATCGCCTGACTTAACTCCGTTAACTCGCGGCTACGACCAACGAAGCCGTGGATTTCATCTCTCGCAGCCATAGGTCACCAGATTCTCGTCTCATATCTGGCCTAAGAATACGGGCTAACGGCTGGAGTCTGCAGCATATGAAAACGAATCTGGCCCACTCCTTCTGCCTCGGAGTGGGCCAGATCGTTTGTTGGGTCGGTTCGCTCGTTACGCCTGAGCGGTCTCCGCCGGGGTGAAGCCCTGGCAGCCACTGACGGCACTGACCTTGAGACCAATGGCCTCATTCTCCGGCAGACCACATGGCTCTACCAGGCTCTCCGGAGCCTCGCCCTTCAGGCGAATCTGGATCAGCTGCGGCTGATCGGCGACGTGCTCACCAAAGTGCGCGCAAAGCCCACACTGACCTTCGTGAATCTGAATCATAATGTACCTCCTTGTAAACATCGCTACTGGCGAGTCATCTCAAGCCATGTCCACAGTTTAGCGACACATCATCTCCATGTCAATATCAAATTAGGTTTTACGTGCAATCAGACAATTCGTAAATCCGACTACGTCACTATCTATTATTAATTCCTATTTCCTACCTGATGTATCAGAATAAAGAACGGCGAGAATGCAGAGCTATGCAGTCGGGATTTGTGCATTGATGCCGGATTCACCACAATGCACAAGCAGGGGATCTCGACGGAGACCCCCTGCGATTACCTATCGCATTCCCGGATGTGTGTGCTTGCCCGATCAGTCGGACCGCTGATGATGGCGTAACGGTTCCTGCCGATCCCGCCAAATCTCACGCCAGGCGGAGACAACGGCTGCCCGATCCTCTTCGGTTTCGCCGTAGCGAGCCCGTTCGTAGCGACGGTTCAGCTCGACCAATGGTTCTCCGAGATTCGGCCACTGATCCGCAAGGCGCGAGGTGAAATCATGCGAGGTCTCGGCGATGTCCCGTCCGATATCGAACC
Organism: Thermomicrobiales bacterium; assembly: GCA_023957015.1. Classification (GTDB taxonomy): domain Bacteria; phylum Chloroflexota; class Chloroflexia; order Thermomicrobiales; family UBA6265; genus UBA6265. The sequence goes on from JAMLHR010000049.1 coordinate 15,663, forward strand.
GCTGAGCTAATACCTGGAGGTAGAGCATGCCTTCGCGAACCGAAGCGGGATCCGAGGCGAGATCGAGCTTGCGAGGTCGCTCGGCACCAGGCTTGCGCTTGAACAGATTCCGTAGCTGATTGCGCAGAAGCGACCCGGAAAAGACGCTCTCCCGCTCCTCCTCCGTCTCGCTATCCGGGTCTTGATTACGGTTGGCAACGATGCGGAAGAGGATCGCCGCTCCGATGATGAGGACGCCAACGATGGCGACAATCCGCACGATCTCCCCGGCCGGGAAATCACCGATCTGCGCGGCGGGCGGTTCGCTGGGGCCGGGTGTGGCCAGTCCGCTCTCCTGGCCGACCATCTCGATCGGCGCCGTCTCGAAATCGAAGAAGAGTCCCAGGAACCAGGCAATGGCACGATAGATATAGACAACGGCGTAGATCAGCGCATAGGCGATCCCCAGGATGACCATCGCGGTCACATTCCAGATCGCTCGAATCGCATCCAGCACGAAATCAATGAAACCAGGACCAAGGACGAGGATCGCGATGAAGACGATCAGCAACAGGATTGCAGCACTGCCGCTGAAGGTGCGGAACCATCGGGACCAACTCGGCACGATGGTTCCGCGGCGGCGAGCAGCCGCACGCGTCTCCCCCATCTCGCTGATACCGACGGCACCGATACCTGCGACAAGGACCGCCGGCAGTGCCCGGATCGAGGCATGGATACCATCCTGACCCATTTCGCCACCGATGATGCTCGCCAGAACAACCCCAGCCAACAACGCGATGACCCCACGCATCAGGATCTCGCGCACACCCTCGGAACTACGCTCGCGTTGATCGAGCGCCAGACGCAAGGTAAGAATCCAGAGAATCATGGCGATAAGGAATGGCCAGACAAAGTGTCCATTGCTACCGATGATGGTCAGCGGATTGCGGAGCACATCCATGATCGGCCAATCCGGCTCCAGCGCCATCCACACGATCCATCCGATGATACCGAGTGCGAGGTAACTCAGATTCAGCGCAATCTCGTTCTTAATCACCATCGGCAACAGCCGGGTGCTCCAGAACGCGACCGCACACAGGATCGCTAACGCCCAGACATTCGGAGCCTCGAGTCCACTACTGAGGCCGAAGTCCGGACCGAGGAACATGGCAACAAACGGTGCCAACGGTGCTGCGCGTAGCACACCAACGAAGATCGGGAGGAGCGTGAAGGTTGGATCGAACCAGGGTGGCCGTTGCCTAGAGGCGGGTGAGCTGGATTGACTGGATTGCATCCCACTCCTCCTCTCCAGACAGATGATAGACATCAAACCGCTTGCGGACTTCCGGGAACAGCTCGGGCACCTCGCCGATAGCCAGTATCACGAATCGCTTCGCCCCACCACTGCGCGCCATTCGCAGCAAGGCACGCTGAAAGTTGGGCGTAACCTGACTGGTGACGATCACCGCCGTCGCACCCCAGGGCAGATGGTGCAACTCGCGACTCATCATCTTCTCGATGCGCTCACCGAATGCGGGTTGAAGCATCGCCAGGCTCTCGAGGATTTTCTGCAGCTGACCGCCTCGCCGCCCCGGCGAAATCCTCACAGTCCGCGAACGACTACCGGCCGGAGCGTTGGCATAGAGTCCCACCTGATGCTTCGCCTCAATCAGTTGCCGTGCCATGGAGGCGACGACAACGATCGAAAGCTCCAGGCGGTTCGAGTTCTGCCCTTCCCAGAGGTGCGAGAACGTGATGGTATCAAGGAAGATGGCAGCGACCGGCGAGGCGCTCGGCTCAAATACGCGCGTCTGCAAGTCACCGGTACGCGCCGTCGCGCGCCAGTGAATCCTGCGCGGACTATCTCCCGGAACATACGGCCGCACACCGATTATCCGCATCGGATCCTCGACCAGCGGCGTCGCCGGTTTCCTGTCACCTAGCGGCTGTCTGGCCGAAACCACAAAGGAACTGATGGGCACCATACGCGGATAGACGAGGACACCATCACGATGATCAAGCCGCATCGTTCGTGTCGAAACACCAAACGGATCGCGCGCCACCAAGCGGGTGGGACCAAACGTCTGCCAGCCACGATGCAAACAATCGATGGCGTAATGGTGAGCCACCCGCTCGTACATACCCAGACTGAAGACGGACTCGAACGTCAGCGTGCGCGACTCCAGCGAGTTGTAGAGATTGTGATCGCGAACCTTGGTATGCGGTGTCACCTGCTCGAACACGTCCACCCGCGATAGCGGCAGTGGTTTTTCGTTGAGCGCGGAGAGCGTGAGCGTAACCTCATCACCATAGAAGGCGCGAGTGTGAGAGTAGGTTCGGGAGTATGTCAGATTGCGGAGCGCATTATCCCACCAAAGTCGCAGAAAGAGCCCGATGACGAGGATGAGCACACCGATAATCGCGATCAGAGGCTCGCGTAGAAATGCACCCACGGCAACGATGAGCACACCACTACCCGCCCAGCGGCGGATATTGACATCCGCATCAGGGTTCTCCCACCAGGTACGCAACCTGGTGTACCAATTACCGCTGGTCCGAGTAGCCAAAGCCATGTGCTAGACCACGTTTTCGGTTTCGACCGGTACCTCGATGCCTGCTACTACTCTGGCAACGATCTCCTGCTGCGTGGTTTCCAATAGCTCAGATTCGGCGGTGGCGATAAGACGATGCGCCAATACATCCGGCGCCATCTCACGCACATCATCCGGGATAACGTAATCTCGACCGTTCGTCGCCGCCCACGCCTGGCTGGCACGGGCGAGCGCCAGCGCTGCGCGCGGACTGGCTCCAACCTCCAATGACTCATCGGAGCGAGTGGCCCGGATGATATCCAGCAGGTAGCCCTCCACCACCCCGCTGATACGGATGTGGCGAACCGCGCCAATCATGCTCAGCATTTCCTCGGTGGAGACGATGTTACGCACAGTGTCGAGTGGTCGGTTTTCGCGGAAGCGGCGCAGCATCTCGCGCTCATCGTCGATCTCCGGATACCCGATCGAGAGACGCATGAGGAAACGATCCAATTGCGCTTCCGGTAGCGGGAATGTGCCTTCGAGCTCAACAGGATTCTGGGTGGCGATCACGAAGAAGGGCTGCGGCAATATGACGGAATGGCGTTCGACTGAGACCTGGCGCTCCTCCATCGCCTCAAGCAGCGACGATTGGGTCCGCGGTCCGGCGCGATTGATCTCATCCGCCAAAAGGATATTGGCCACCACCGGACCTTCACGATAGGTGAACTCCACCGTGCGCGGATCGTAAACCATGGCACCCGTGATATCGGTTGGCAACAGGTCTGGTGTGAACTGAACACGACTGAAACTGCCACCAACGGCCGCGGCCAGCGAACGGGCCAACATCGTCTTCCCCAAACCCGGCACGTCCTCCAGGAGCACATGCCCTTCGCAGAGAATAGCGATAACGGCGCGCGTTACCACGTGGCGTTTGCCGATGATAACCTTCTCGATTTCGGAGACGATACGATCGACGTTCTGAGAGATCATCTGGGCCGGTGATTGCTGGGACTGCATGGATACTCCTGGATTACGATCAAATCTCAATCCGTCTTTGCTATGCCGTACAATCATACCAGCGATTTTCGCTCCGACTCCGGCATTTTGGCCGTTGATGTACCGTTCGGGGCAACTTCTCCAGGAAAGGGTTCCCACCTAGGTGGTTGGCTTAAACATCACGGTGATCCTGCTGTTGGTTCTCCTCAACGGCGTGCTCTCCATGACCGAACTCGCCATTGTCTCGGCGAGACACGGTCGACTGCAGCAAATGGCGGAAAACGGCAATAAAGGTGCCGCAACCGCAGCCAAACTCGGATCTGATCCCAGTCGCTTCCTTTCCACTGTCCAGATCGGCATCACCCTCATCGGTATCGCCAATGGTGCCTTCGGTGGTGCCACACTCACCCAACCTGTTGCCGAGCAATTGCGCCGTATCCCGGCGATTGAGGATTCAGCCAACAACATCGCCGGCTTCCTTGTGGTTGTGGTCATCACCTATCTCTCGCTGGTCATCGGTGAGTTGGTACCCAAGCGCCTGGCGCTACAGCATCCGGAGGCGATCGCCTCCGTTATGGCTCCACTCATGAATGGACTGAGCACGCTATTCAAACCCATAGTCTGGTTTTTGGGTGTTTCCAACGATGCCGTGCTGGCATTGATGCGAATCCGCGAGAGCGATGAGCCCGCCGTCACCGAAGATGAGATCCGACTCATGCTGATGCAGGCCACCGATGCCGGTGTGTTCGAGCGCGCCGAGCAGGAGATGGTCGCCGGTGTCTTTGGTCTCGGCGACCGCACCGCGGGCGAGTTGATGACACCCCGCCACGCTATCAGTTGGCTGGATATCGCCGAACCCGACAGTCTCAATATCAAGACAATTACCGAGGGCGCGTACTCCAATTATCCGGTCATTGATGACGAACCTGACAATGTCGTCGGTGTGGTCAGCACGCGCGATATCCTCAAGCAATCGCTGGCCGGGGAGCCGATGAGTATCCGTGCAGCAATGACACCCGCGCTGTTTGTCCCGGAGATCCTGCCGGTACTTCAGGTACTGCGCTCCATGCGCGATGCCAAGACGAACCTGGCGATCGTGATCGATGAGTACGGCGGTTTCGAGGGACTGATCACCGATAACGATGTCATCCGCGGTCTGGTCGATGAGATCGGATCCGGTGACGCCAACGGTACCGAGGAGATCGAGGGAGCGTCGTTAGAGGACGACGGTACCTGGCTGCTGGACGGGCAGTTTGCCGCGCACGAGTTCCGCGATCTGTTCGACGTGAAGGAATTGGACGGCGAGGAAGCGGGTCGATTCGAGACGATCGCTGGCTACATCCTCGACCGTCTCGGCCACATCCCGGTGGTCGGAGAGTCGGTGGAGGTAGAGAACCTCCGTATCGAGGTGGTGACCATGGATGGCTACCGCATCGATACCGTCCGGGTGACACCACTCAACAATAATTCCGGACCGGACGACGTTGCTTGACACATGGCCAACCGGGCTGGCATAATCCTGACTACCGTATATCCGATTGATTGAGTCGGATTATAGAGGAGTCACGAGATATGAGTCGAGAATTCCGCGCAACTCGTCGCGCCCTGACCGGTGGTCTGGCAGTCGCCACCACCAGCCTGACATTAGGCAAGAACGTATTCGCCCAATCCTCCACTCCTGACGCTGGAGCATCACTGGTCATCTATAGTGGCCGTAACGAGGCTCTGGTTGGTCCATTGATCGAACAGTTGGCAGCCGGTACCGGCGTCAACGTTGAGGTGCGCTACGGTGGTACCGGTGAGCTCGCCGCCCAGATT
>JAMLHR010000005.1 GCA_023957015.1 Thermomicrobiales bacterium
ATCTGGCTGGCTATCGGTATCTCCGCGGTATCAGCAACCGTGCCATTGGCCTGGAGACATCGGGAACGATCACTCCTCATAGCAGCTGGCGTGGGTTTACTCACACTGCTCATTCCGTTCGTCCTCGTCGCGGGAGGACTCCGCACCAAGACGAATCAGTTGACCAACATTGAGTATGCGATCCAGGCCGACTTCAAGATTGTATGCTCAGTCGGCACGGCAAACGTGGAGGTCTGTCTGCATCCAGCGTGGGAGTCCGAGCTGGATCGGGCCACCATCATGGCCAACGACTTCATCACACCAGTTCAGGGGCTTTCTGGTGTACCGACGCTCATCGTCCAGTCGCCTGCCAGGCAAAGTCCAGAGAGAGGTGAGACAGGCGGCAGTTCGGAAACACGTATCTATCTGGACAGGTATTCTCATCTGGAGTTCGTCATTCCCAGTGCCATCCTGGATTCGACCTATCCGGAGGGGCAAAGCTGGACTGATGCCCATAACTTCCTGTCACAATGGTTGGCGGAGCGTTCCGGTACCCAAGGCCCAATGCACTTCAGCCTGGGTGTGGTGGGACCTGAGACCGCACCCTCTGCAAGCGATGTGAGGGGACTGCATGTAACCTATGAAGCCAGGATTCAAAACCTCGTTGATCGATTCAACACCCTTACACCGCAACACCAACGCGCCTGGCTGGAAGCGCATTGGGACCAACTACGCGATGGCAGTATCGACCTGGATCAACTGCCATGATTACCGGTTCCACCACATTCCTCCGACTGTCGAGGCTCTACCTGCGTAGTCGCAACTTCTGGCAAACGCTCGCCGCCATCCTGCTGACCATCATGCTTATGCGTTGGATCGATATCGTTGCACTCGACGGCCGTGAGATTGAACAAGCGATTTCACTGCGCAATCAGACGCTGGCACTCCACGGACTCACCGCACTGTTGGCGAGCGTCATCCTGGTGTCGGTTTGGAGTCCATTCGGAGAACCGGAACGCACATCACCAGGGATGTACCAGCAGATGCGCGCTTTCCATCTGGGTTCCATAACCCTGATCGCCTTCAGCGCCGGAGTAGCCTCCATCAACTCGCTATCAGGCATTACCGAACCCATCGTCGATCTGCCATGGGTACTCATCCGCAATACGTTTGCCTACGTCGGCGTGGCGTTAGTCGCGGCCCGCTGGATCGATTGCCGTCTCGCGGCGCTCATCGCGCTGGTGCTTGTCGCCCCATCCCTGGCTATTGCTATCGCCCAGCCACATGCGCCCTTGCCGGGATGGAACACCCCATGGTGGAATATCCTCGCGCAGGATCAGCACGATATCTGGGCGAATCTCATCTGCATACTTCTGGGCACCATTGGCATTGGCGGTTATATCCACCGCGGTGTGCAGGATACTCCCGATCAGTAGTCACGCTATCATGGCTGACATGACAGGTCCTTTTACCAATGCCAGAGCGCAGGCGATCGCTACTGCCTGGATACGCACCAACGATCACCTTCACGCTGCCGCCTTCATCGGTGGATCGGCGGCAACGGTATCGCCAGATACCCTCTACGATCCCACCTCCGATATCGACTGCTATCTCGTCATTGATGGTCCACCGCCACCTGGGAAGATCGGCAAAGTAATTGTTGACGATGTGCTGCTGGATGTGAGTTGGTTGCCGTGGTCGCACGTCGAAACCGCCCGGACCAATGCCGTCATCGCCAGTCTGCTCAACTTCGGACGGGTCATCCACGATCCTACCGGTCGGTTGGAGGCGATCCAACTTGAGATTCAGGGCAGCTTCGCCACACCGGCGGCGATATGGCTCCGGCTGGAAGATATGCGGCAACGAATCCGCGCTGGGTTGACGGCGGATACATTCGACCTCCCCCAACCGGAACAGATGATGAACTGGCTCTTTCCAGCAACGCTCGCCACCCACCTACCGCTGATCGCGGCGTGCGTGCCGCTAACGGTGCGTAAACGCTTCCTGGCAACGAAGCAGGTGACGACGTCGGAAGTCTATGAGGAACTGCTTTCCCTCTACGGTTTCGCCGATGTCACACGCGAGCAAACGCAACAGTGGCTCGATCTGACAGATCGCATCTTCAGCGAGAACGCAGCCCTGGTCGAGACCTCCTCCCGATTCTGGGCTGGAGACATCCGCGAGGACGCGCGTGCGATCGCGATTGGAGGCTCGCAGCAACTCATTGAAGCGGGACTGCATCGGGAAGCACTCTACTGGATCATCGCTACCTGTAGCCGTTGCCTGGTCGTGCGCGCTGATGCCGGAGAAGTCCCATCGGCATTTCTCTCGAATTACCATGCAATGCTGGCAGAGCTGGCATTGCTGACTCCTGACCATCGCGACATCAAGAGCACAGCCATACTCGACTGGATCGATACCGCGTAATTAAATTGATACTCGGTATCACTATCATGTACACTCCACCCGGATAGTGAGACTCCGTCTCACTATAGGTTTCTATTCACCGGGGAGGAGTCCCATGTTTTCCACCATCAATCGCCGCCGTCTTGTGGCCACGTCCGCTGTATCCGCATCCGCCCTCGCCATCAGTCCGCTTGTCTTCGCCGAGGAAGCGACGCCAACCGACGACCATGATCATGACCACGATGACCACGACCATGAGGGTGACCATGATCACGATCACGCCGAAGGCACAGATGTCTATCTGTTAGTGGCGGATGCCGAAGCACAGACGCTCTCCGCATATGCCACTGAAGACAATAGCCTGGTCGGTACGCTCGATGGTATCGCCATGAACGCCCACGCTGGCATCATTAATCTGCCGAACGGCACGGCGCTCATCGTCGACGATGCGGCTGGCCGCTTGCTCAACATCGGCGTGCACGAGGGTGAGTTCGAGATCCTCGGTGAAGCGCCAGTGCCGGGTACCGTCGCCCACTTCGCCATCGAGAGCGACCACGCCCATCACTGCGCCGTCGGCACCAGCGGTGAGGACGAGTATCAACTCCACCTGGTCGATCTGGAAGATTGGTCTGTGGTCAGTCTGCACCTTCCGGATGCGGGCGAAGTTGGGTTGATGATGACCCACGACGTTCTTTTCCACCGCAACAGCAATCTGAATCAGGTAGAGGCTTACAGCCTGGCGACATTGGCGGAGGGGACGGTTGAGCCGCTCTCGACACTACCGATCGGCACCTTCGGTCACGGTGAGGCCATCAATCCGGAGACAGAGGAACTCTTCATGCTCACCGACGATGGCGTCGATGTCGCGTACTGGGAGGACCCTGAGCTGGTTTACGGCAAGACCTTCGCCTGGCCATCCAGCCGCGGCTACTTCACCAGACTGATCCAGGACGGCAAATACCTGCTCACCTACACCTCGGATCGCTCAGCACCGGAAACCGAGTGGCATACCTGGCAAAACAACGTCGTGATATACGACGTCGCCACCGGCGAACCAATCGTCACACCACTGCCAGACGGTTACGTCTTCCGCTACAGCCTGGCCGAGAACCTGGCGGTCTTCGCCTCGATCAACGCCGACGGCGATACCTTGATCGCCATCGATCTCGATCCAGAGAGCGATGCATTCGGCGGTATTACCGCCACCACACCTCTGGAGACGATGTCCACCGGTGCTGCCGCCGGTGAGCCGTTCTTCGAGATCGGTCAATACCGCACCACGGCGTTACTACCGGACGCCTCGGTGGCTTTCGTCAGCCGCGGTGGCGATGGTATCGTGGATATCTGCCACCCTGACCACGGTGAGGTTGTGGGCAGCATTGACACCGAAACCGCACTGAACGGCGGTGGCACACTGGCTGTATTTGGCCCAGGTGTTCCGCTGACCGATATGATCGGACGCTAATCATGGCATTCACACTCAATCGTCGGGCATTTATGGGAGTTGCAGGGACACTTGTCCTCGCAACCAGGCCGCTGGCGGCACAGGAGCGACTCTCGATCGCCACCAGCATGCCGATCCTGGAGGATATCGTCAGCAACATCGTCGGCGAAAGCGCCGATGTCTTCTCGATCATGCCAGCCAACGCCGATCCTCACACCTGGGAAGCGACGCCAGAAGACATGGTGCGTGTCACCGAGGCCAGCGCCTTCATCTATATCGGTGCGCTGCTGGAACCGTTCGTAGAGACCGGCGGGTGGCGACGAACGGTGCGCGACAACGACATCCCGGAACTGGTGGTAACTGACCATGTCGAGCTGATCGTGGTCGATATGGTTATCGATCATGGGGATCACGTCCACGATCTCCGCGGCGGCGATCCCCATATCTGGCTCGATCCGTTGACGATGGTTCAGGCAGTACCAGCTATCGCAGACTTCCTCGCGGAGCTCGATCCGGATAACGCCGAGGCATACAAGGCAAACGCGGAAACATACGCGGTTTCACTTGAGGAACTCCACGCGAATCTGGAGGAAGCCTTCGCCTCAATTCCGGAAGAGCGACGCAAGCTGCTGGTGTTCCATGACGCCTTCCGCTATTTTGCAGCCCGCTACGACTTCGAGATTATCGGTATCGTGCTGGAGAATCCGGATAGCGAGGCTTCCGCCCGCGATATCGCCGATCTCCTGAATGTGATCGACGAGAGCGGTATCGATGTGGTCTTCGCCGAACCACAATTCAACACCAGCGTGCTCGATGTCCTCTCGGCGGAGGGCGATGTCACGATCGCCACGCTGCTCACGGACAGCTTTGCCGACGAGGTCGATACCTATATCGGTCTCATGGAGTTCAATCGAGATCAGATCGTGGAGTATCTCGGCGAGGGATAGTCTGCTGTCTTAGTTTCCTGCAAGTTTCCAGATCAGGAGTGATCCGTTAGCGACGGGAACAGCCAGGACACCGTCATGCTGAGCCGGCGGCGCACTCGGTGTCGCCGGTAGGACGGCCCTCATCTGGGTCCTCCCTGTCACGGGATCAATGGCGGTCAAACTGCCATCGCTGACGCTGGCGTTGCATAGCTCGGTGCAAACCTGTTCAGCGAACCTGACCCGGCCCGGGAACACGGCATTCCCGATATTCTGACCATTCTCCGGATCGAGAAATGCCGTCGTCCCCCCACCGAGTGAGACCAGCAACACACCCTGGCCCAGGGCGATATCCTCAACGGCATAGGCGCTCATGATCTGCTGCCACAGCAACGTTCCGTCGGCATCCAGTCCGGAAACCAATCCCTGGCCATCGCCGACGATGAGGGCCTCATCTCCTAGCGGATAGAGTACCGTCACGTCTGACGGCAAGACGTAGGTCCACCGAACCGACAAGTCAGGAATGCTCACAGCGATGAGCGTGTTGCCACCGACGGGAAGAATGAGGCTCTCTCCAACCTGGGCGCGCCGATTCGTGAGGTTCGAACCCACCACCATCGCGTTGACCTGCTCCAGCGTGACGGAGTCGAGCACATGGAGCGTACCATCGACGGCAGGAACGGCGATGACCGTCTCCATAATCACCGGGGTCTGCAACGCCTCACTTCCCAGGACAACCCCACCCTCCAAAGAGCCAGTCGAGGCATCGAGGCGATAGAGCGTGCCATCGCCACCCGGAATCAGCAGGGATGTCCCCACCATCATCAACTCATCGCTGGCCGCTGTCTGCAGCGGTGTTGTCCAAAGAGTTGCACCAGTATCGGAATCTATAGCCAGAATGTCACGCGACTCCGTCGCGATATAGATCACACCATCTGCGATCAGCGGTCGCACGATCGCAGATGAAGAGAGCACCACGGTTGTATCCGGCTGTATCGCTGGCAGGACCGGTGTCGCCACGGGCGTGGCGACGAGACCAAGAACGAGGAGGATCGTGAGTAACACTGGCACCTGACTTCCGGAATCATCGACGCAATCGCTCAAAGTATACGGGTGTCGTGACCTAGAATGTCATCATCATCCGCTTCATGCCCGGTGCTCAGGAGTTTCCAATGATGCAGATCAGCCGACGTTCATTCCTCGCCCATAGTCTGATCCTGGTGAACGGAGTGCCGCTCTCGGCGCTCGCCCAGGCGACACCAGTGACGAACACGTTAGACGATGGACTCTGGTGGCGCGGTGCCCTCTTCTACGAGGTCTTCGTGCGCGCATTCCAGGATAGCGATGGCGATGGCATCGGCGATTTCGCTGGTCTCATCGCACGTCTGGATCACCTGAACTCCGATACCGGGAATGACGCCAGCCTTGGTGTGCAGGCACTCTGGTTGATGCCGATCATGGCCTCGCCGAGCTACCACGGCTATGACGTTACCGATTACGAAACCGTCAATCCCGACTTCGGTACAAACGATGATTTCAAAGCGCTGGTAGATACGCTGCACAGCCGCGATATGCGCGTGATCATCGACTATCCCATCAATCACACCTCGGTAGAGCATCCGTGGTTCATCGAGGCAGCCAGCGATCCGGCATCGCCGAAGCGAGACTGGTACATCTTCGCGGAAGAGAATCCGGGATATCTCGGACCCTGGGGCCAGCAGGTCTGGCACTCAAATCCACATGGCAGCGGCTACTACTACGGCATCTTCGATAGCGGCATGCCCGATCTCAACTTCCGCAATGCGGAGGTCAATGACGAGGTCCGCCGGATCACCGAGTTCTGGCTAACGGAAATGGGTGTCGACGGATTCCGCATGGACGCCATCAAGCATGTGATCGAATCTGGACAGATACAGGAGGGGACACCGGAGACGATCGAGTGGATCCGGACATTCGCCAATTGGGTGCGAGAGATCAAGCCGGATGCGTTCACGGTCGGTGAGGTAATGGGTTCGGGGACAGATGGATTACAGCCCTACTATCCGGATACGCTGGATGCCTACTTCCACTTCCAGTTGGCGCAGGAGATCGTGAATGGTGCCAACTTCGGCAACGCCGTCAAGATCACCAACTTCGTCAAGGGTGCCGTGGAGCGATTGCCTGATCAGCGCTGGGGCACGTTCCTCACCAACCATGATCAGGAGAGAATCGCCAGCACACTCAAGGGCGATATGGGCAAACTCGGCGTAGCCGCCATGATCATGCTGAGTCTGCCTGGCATTCCGTTCATGTACTACGGTGAAGAGATCGGGATGCAGGGCACGAAACCCGATCCGAATATCCGCACACCGATGCAATGGAGCACGGAGGCTCATGGAGGTTTCACCACCGGTATACCCTTCACGCCACCGCAAAGCGATTGGGAAACGGTGAATGTAGAGCTACAGAGTAATGACCCGAGCAGCCTGCTCAACCTTTATCAAACCTGGGGTACCGCGCGCGCCAATCACGAGGCGATCCGCATTGGCGACTATCAAGCGCTGGATACGGACCAGCGTAGCGTGATGGCGTTCACGCGCTCAACCGCCGATGAATCGGTTCTTGTCGTCATCAACATGGGCAAAACGGAATCGGAACCAGTGCACTTGTCGCCAGGAGAAGGCATTTCCATGGCGACAAGTGCACTGGATGGCACCGTGATCGAGGTGAACGGTGAGGTCGACCTCGGTATCATGCCTGCGCAGAGCGGAGGTATCTGGGTACTGAGTTAACCCCCCTACCTGCTCTTTGGCACCTGAATCTGAATGATCTGAGGGTGGTCAGCCTCAACGCGACTGCTGCACGATGACATTGAGCAACCGCTACAACCGCCACCGCATCCGAGAGACTGACCGGATCGCGCCTTCATCACCATGTTGCGGACGATCATACCGACGACGACCACCAGCATGACTGAAATGACAACCGTGGCGATCATGCCGCTACCTCCGATCCAACGCTGGCAACAATCGTTGCCCGGCGTGGTCGGGCAGGTTTTTTCACCAGCAACCAAACGATGCCCGCTAACGCCACCACCGCCAGCGTGGTCCAACCATCAACAGCGCGATCGCGGATCGCTATCCCAAGCTGATAGAAGATGAATGCGATCGTCCAGGCAAAGACTGTCTGATAGGCAACAGCAAACGCCGTCCACCGACCATTGCCCATCTCGCGTCGGATCGCACCGATGGCCGCGAAACAGGGAGCACAGAGGAGATTGAAGAGCAGGAAGCTATAGGCCGCCAACACCGTGAAACTGGCCGCCAACCGCCCCCAGACCTCGGCTCCATCTTCCGAAACCTCGGCGACACCGTAAAGCACACCAAAGGTGCCAACCACACTTTCCTTGGCCACCAATCCGGAGAGGGTCGCCGCTGTGGACTGCCAGGTGCCCCAACCAAGCGGTGCGAATATCCAGGCGATACTACCACTCACCGCCGCCAGGAAGCTGTTATCCAAATCGTCAACGAAGCGTGGACCATGTTGCCAACCTGCATTGGCCAGGAACCAAATCGTCATTGTGGCCAGCAGGATGATGGTGCCCGCGCGACGAATGAACGCCCACGATCGATCCCACATGGAGCGCAACACCACACTCGGTCGAGGCGCGTGATAAGGTGGCAACTCCATCACGAATGGTGCGGGATCACCACTGAACAGCACCGACTTCTTCAGAATGATGCCGCTCAGAACCACGGCTGCCATCCCCACGAAGTAAGCGCTGGGTGCCACCCACCACGCACCCTGGAAGATAGCCCCGGAGATCAGGGCAATCACCGCCAGCTTGGCTCCGCAGGGGATGAAACTGGTGGTCATGGCGGTGAGCTTGTGATCGCGTTCGTTCTCGATCGTGCGGCTGGCCATAATACCGGGAACACTGCATCCGGTACCAATAAGCATCGGAATAAAGCTCTTGCCGCTGAGACCAAAGTGACGGAAGGCGCGATCCATAATGAAAGCCACCCGCGCCATATAACCGCTGTCTTCCAGGATCGCGAGGAAGACGAAGAGCAACATCAACTGCGGTACGAATCCGAGCACCGCACCGACACCACCGATGATGCCGTCCACAATCAGGCGGCTGAGCCATTCAGCCGTACCGATATCGCTTAACCAGACAGCAACGTGATTCGGGACGAAATCGCCGAAGATGACATCGTTGGTGTAGTCGGTCACAAAGGTGCCAACGGTGGTCACCGAGATGTAGTAGACGACAAACATCACCGCGGCGAAGATTGGCAGTGCCAGCCAACGATTGGTGACGATCTGATCAATGCGATCGCTCAACGTCAGGGATCGGGCAGCTGCAGGTTTGACCTGTCCCGGCAACGCATTGGTCACCTGGAGGTAGCGTTCGGCAGCCATGATAGAGATGGCGTCATCATCGAGTGCGTTTTCATGCGTCGTGATGATCGTCTCGAGTTGATCCTGCACGTGAACGAGTTGAGGCAGACGCGGATTCACGAACTGGTCACGTTCGAAGAGTTGAGTGGCAATCCAACGATTGGAGGTCCCCACCACCTCCATGATCTCCGCCAGTACGGTCTCCTGCTCCGGTGTGTATGGGAGCAATGCTGGTACAAAGTGCTCGGCGAGCACCGCACTCGTCAGCTGGTCGATACCGGTGCCGTGCGAGGCGCTGATCTCGACTACCGGCACACCCAGATTGCGGGAGAGCAGGTTGGTATCGATCGTCAGCCCCTGGTGGCGCACCAGATCCATCATATTGATGGCGATGACCACCGGTATACCAAGTTCCAGTAGCTGCGTGGTCAAGAACAGATTACGTTCGAGATTGGTGCCGTCAACGATATTGATGATGCAATCGGGTTTGGCATCGAGCAGGTAATCGCGTGCGACCCGCTCCTCCAGCGTATAGGCGGAGAGCGAGTAGACACCCGGGAGATCGACGATCTCAACGTCAGGGTGTTGGCGGAGTCGACCAACCTTGCGCTCCAGCGTCACGCCTGGCCAGTTGCCGACGGATTGCTTCGAACCGGTGAGTCGATTGAAGAGGGTGGATTTACCGGAGTTGGGATTCCCGGCCAACGCGATCGTGCGAGTCATAGCGTGACCTCGATCCTGGCAGCATCGTCTTTGCGGACGCTGAGCTGATAGCCACGAACCTGAAGCTCAAGGGGATCGCCGAGCGGTGCCACATTGGTCACGCGCACCGTTGTTCCACGCGTCAGCCCCATGGCGACAATGCGGCGTTTGATCTCCCCGTCACCAATCACCCGTTGAATCTTGCATACCTCACCGATCGACAGATCTCTCAGCGTTGTCATAGCTGACATATCTCCTGCAATGCGCAGGGGCAGCCAAGGACCTTGCAGGCGATGCCGCGACCCAGCGCGATTCGTGAACCTCGAATGTTGACAATGAGATCGCAAGCGGTGTGGGCGATAACCGTGACAACACAACCTACCACGAAGCCAAGAGATTCCAGATGCCTTCGGAATTCGGCGTTACCGCCAATCCGCGTTATCTGAAAACACTCCCCAACGGTGATGGCTGTCATAGGGATCATCGTCGTTCCCTCGCATGTTATCTCGACCGGAGTTTGCGTGATACCCGACCCGGTCCATCGGATTGTTACCGCCACAGTACGTCCGGAAACCCGCTATTTCAAGCGAGTTTTGCGCTCATGGAAAAGTCGCAGAACCACCCCGACAATGTGAATCCAACAACTCGGATTTCCCCGACACCAGGGTTCGGAATCACTCGCACATCCGGGATGGTGAGGCGGCATTCGGCCACGCACACACTGACCAAAATCAACCACCTCGCGACTGTGCAATGGGCACGAATGAGCGCCGACCGGGGCAGGAGCAATCCAGAATCTTGCAATCCGTATCCGAAAAGGTCACAATGCGCGCAGTAGCCACAACTAGCAGGAGCGTGCGCTCCCACCGAGTCGACGGAGCTTCGGGGGTATCGCTGGCAGGAATCGCCAGCATGTACACCGTGGACTCACAGTTTTCCGGGCTATGTGCATCAGGGCCATGACGGCATGGTCTTGCGTTTTTTCCAGGAGGACGAAATGTCTGAGAAGGGCAATTTGCGATCACTGTACGAGCAGCTCAAGACGGGCAGCATTGATCGCCGCGGATTTATGCAGGGTGCAACGGCACTGGGTGTTGCCGGTGGCGTCTCCATGTTCCTGGCAAATGCCGCGGCAGCTGGTCCATCCCGCAACGGATGGGCTTTCTACAGTCAGGCCACAGAAGTCGACGCCAATGGCGCACCAGCAGTTGGTATGGAAGGCAAAACGCGTGGTCAGGATGGGACCATCAAGCTCCTGCAGTGGCAGGCACCAACCCACCTGATGGCACACCGTTCCACCGGCACCAAGGACTACATGGCCGCCGATATCATCAACGAACCGCTGCTGCGCTATGCCGAAGACGGATCGCTGCTGCCGAACCTGGTGACAGAGGTCCCATCGGTTGAGAACGGACTTCTCTCCGAGGATCTCACCACGGCAACATTCAAGTTGATCGAGGGTGTGGTTTGGAGTGACGGCGAGCCGCTCACGGCGAACGACGTGGTATTCACCTGGAAGTTCATCACCGAACCGTCCAATAACAGCGTGACATCCGATGTCTGGGGACCAATTGCTGATATCGTGGCCGAGGACGATCTGACCGCAGTCGTGACCTTCGCCTCGCCATCGGCAGCCTGGTTCGATCCATTTACCGGCGGTAACAACGGTCACATCTATCCGGCGCACGTCTGGGGTGGTGATCACCTGAACGAGGAGGCCTCCACCGCCTTCCAGATGAGCCCGATTGGAACCGGTCCGTTTGTGCTTGAATCCTTCGAGCCGAGCGATCACGCCAACTACGTGGCCAACGAGCTCTACCGCGATCCCAATCGACCGGCATTCGCCCGCGTCGAACTCAAGGGTGGTGGCGATGCCCCGGCCGCGGCCCGCAGTGTGCTGCAGACCGGCGACTACGACTACGCCTGGAACCTGCAGGTTGAACCAGATGTCATCGAGAGCCTCATTTCCGATGACGGCCCGGGTCAGTTTGTGGTCAAGGCAGGCACCAGCCTCGAACGCATCCACATCAACTTCAGCGATCCGAACACCGAGGTCAATGGTCAGCGTTCCGAGAAGAACACACCACACCCGGTCCTCACCGATCCCGCCGTGCGCGAGGCCATGAATATGGCCATCGACCGCGAGCTGATCGCCAGCACGCTTTATGGTCCGGGTCAGCCGGCTACCGCCAATATCCTCAACGGTCTCGAGGCATTCGCCAGCCCGAACACCAGTTGGACCTATGATATCGATGCCGCCAACCAGATCCTGGACGATGCTGGCTGGGTGCTGGATGGCGATGTCCGCACCAAGGATGGTCTGAAGCTTCAGTTCGTCTATCAGACCTCGGTCAATGCTGTACGCCAGAAGACGCAATCCATCGTGAAGCAGAGCTTCGCCCTGGCCGGTATCGTTGTTGATCTCGAGCAGGTCGATGCCAGCATCTTCTTCGACAGTAGCGCTGGTAACGACCAGAACATCGGTCACATGTACGTGGACATCAACATGTACACGAACAACTCCACCAGCGCGATCCCGATCGCATACATGAACGACTGGTACGCTGGTCCAGATGGCGTCAACATCGCTCAGAAAGAAAACGCCTGGACCGGTGGCAATCGTCAGCGCTGGGTCAGTGCCGAGTATGACGCCGCCTATGAAGCTCTGCTGGTTGCGACCACACTTGAGGAAGCAGCCGAACTGCTGATCACCCAGAACGACGCCGTCATCAACGATCGCGCCGTCATCCCTCTGGTCAACCGCGCCGCTGATGCCTACGGTATCTCCAGGACGCTGTACGATGAGAACGTCGCCCTCGGCGCCGGCCTGGAGTACAACTACTGGAACATCGCCAACTGGAATCGCAAGGCTGAGTAATTCAGCTGTTCCGGATTGAGCAAGGTAACGACCCCACTGGTTGCACCGGTGGGGTCGTTACCGTCTATGATCAGTCGACGATGCGTTGTTCTCGACGAAGGATCATCAGGTGCCCGAACTCCCGACCTATGTTGATACCCTCCGGACGATCTGGAACCGATCCGGTTACGACAAGGGATTCATCAGCAATCCGTTTGCTGGCGATGATGCCGCCCGCCTCGGACTCGTTCGCACCCAGGCACTCCTGATCCATCTCGGATATGATCCCCTCCCCTACGCCATCGTTCACGTTGCTGGCAGCAAGGGGAAGGGTTCGACCTGCGTGATGATCGATAGCATCCTGCAGTCAGCTGGTGTGCGCACTGGCCGCTATATGTCGCCACAACTCCATTCGTTTCGAGAGCGGTTCGTCATCAACGGTGCGATGATCACCGAGGATGATTTCATCGATCTCACCCAGCGGTTCCTCGCTGCGGCGGACGATATCGAACACGCGCAACCGGAGATCGGACCCATCACCGCGTTTGAACTCTCCACTGCCATGGCGCTTGGCTGGTTCGCCGAACAGGAATGCGATATCGCGGTTGTCGAGGTCGGTCTCGGCGGGACGTTGGACGCCACCAACATCGTCACCCCTACCCTCTCCGTTATCACCACCCTCGATTACGAGCATACCGCGATCCTGGGAGAGACGCTAACGGAGATCGCTGGCAACAAGGCCGGCATTATCAAACCGGGTCGACCAGTGTTGACAGCGGCTCAGCAGGATGAGGCCCTCGACGTTATTCGGCATCGCGCGATCGAGACGCACTCGCCACTCAAGATCGCTGGCATCGACTGGACCGTGCACGGGACCGATCGCGAGTTCACCTACGATGATGGCCAGCATCGTCTCGACCATCTCCAGCTCGCACTCGTGGGCGATCATCAGGTAGCCAATGCGGGTCTGGCCGTCGCAACGGTGTTGGAGTTGCGGCAAGCCATCCAGATCAACGATGCCGCAATCCGTGAAGGTTTGAGCAAGGCGGTACTCCCAGCCCGTTTCGAGCAAACGCGGTTAGCAGGTGGCACCCGGGTCGTGATCGATGGGGCTCACACACCCGCATCCTCGCAGGCATTAGCCACGGCCCTACATGCACATTTCCCCGACCACATGTTCACATTGATCATCGGTATGTTGGCCGACAAGAGCCCCGAGGCGATGCTCACACCGTTACTGCGGCACGCCGATCGCGTTATCGCCGTCCAGCCGCAGAATCCGCGCGCGATGCCAGCAAGCGATCTCGCTCAGGCGATCCAGCGACTAGGTGGCCAGGTCGTCATAGCACCGTCCGTTGAGGCAGCACTGACCGAAGCCGGGTCGGAGATCGTCGTGGTCACGGGTTCGTTCACCACGGCTGCGGAGGCACGTGTCGCACTGGGTCTGGCGGAATTCGTCGATCCACCGATTTCCTGATCAGCGTGTCAATCGATCGTAGATACGGGGAACTACCAGCACAAAGGTGGTTGCACCCAACACATCGACGATGACATCAAGGACATCCGGATAGCGACCGGGTGTGAAGTGCTGATGGATCTCATCCAGAACACCGTAAAGTCCCGTGATGACAATGGCGTAGATCACACGCTCCCGATCGAGCAGCCGGCTGTTCATTCCCAGCGCGAACCAAACCGAGAGACCGAGCAGGCCGAACATACCGAAATGCCCGACGACACTCCAAAACTCGACACCACCCGGCGGATAGTGCAGACGGGAACGATCGCTCAGCCACCAGATCGTGGCCATGCACCAGGCAGCCGGGAGCAAGCGCACCAGCGGGACATCGTACCAGGGTCGCTGTCCATACATATCAGGACACCGCCGGACTGGAGAGGACGAGCACACCCGTCACGATCAGGATGGCAATGATGGCGATCAGCTCGCCGAGCACCGTTTTTCGCAGAATGGTCCAGGCTTCTGGCGATTGGGGATCGGCCTTGAGTTGTGGCATCAGACGGAAGCGATTGTATGACGCCAATGCGATCGGGATAATCACGATCAAGAGCTTCACAGAGAGCGCCTTCGCGAACGGTGATTCAGTGGGACTGAAGGCGTCATCCTTCACCATCACGGCGATCGTGATGCCCGAGAACGCCAGCATGATCACGCTGTACAGCGCCCAGGTACTAAACTGCGCCAGCACGCGACCGGCCTCAACCGCATCGTCTCGCGTTACAAACGCCCGTCGGAGGTAGAGCACCAACGCGATAAGTCCACCAAACCACAGCGCGGCACCGACACCGTGGAGGAAATCCATACCGTGCGAGAGCCAGGTGGGATCCTGATAGGCGGTGTGACCGATAACGGTCAATGATCCCAGGCCGATCAAACCGCCGGTGACAACGAACCACCGATTGCGTTCCACGTTCGGGTCCTTACGAGCGAACCAGTGCTGAAGCGGCAAGCCGATCAGCAGACAGGTGAGCGCCCGCACCGAACTCGATTGCGAATCTATCTCCCAGGTACTCGAACTGAAGAGGGTGGCACCCGTATCGCCTGCCGCCCATAGATTCCAGAGGCTGAGATACCCGATGATCAGCACATGCGCCGCGACCGTAATCAGAGAAAACGCCAACGCGATTCGATGTGACTGGCGATCGATGTCACGCACGAGGAACGCGCGAAACCACATGATCCCGACCGAGCCGAGCATGCTGACATAGGCAACGGTGAATGTCGCACTCATACCCGACGGTCGATCGGTATCGAGCGGGAATGAATCCAGTCCCCAGAGGAGATGGTTGTCCTGGAACACCGATGCAATCGAGAGCGCCGCGAAGACGACGATGATCGCTCCCCAGAACCATTTGACGGAGTATTTGAGCGCTACCCAAAGCACGCCAAGCAGCACTGCCACGATTCCAATAAAGAGCCACACTGAGAAAGTCATCGGTTCACCCGTTCTTGGGAAGATTTCGGCAAGCACCAACCCGCCAGCAGGCAGGGTACCAGATTTCGCGCGATGCCGGGAGGCAAAATCTGCGATACTGGTGATTGGTGCCTGTCTCCCGTTACACATGCGATAATGTACGGACAGGCGTTACATGAGTCCTGCACACCTGTTTTATGGAAAGGATCAGCTCCACATGGAGCCACGACCGCAAAAACCACGTCCACAAACACCACCGACCGGAGCCACCCAACCAGTTTCTCAGCCAGGTACTCCTGCCGCACCACAGCCAACCCAACAGATCCCCTATCAACCGGGACATGATCCTGCTGCCTTCGTTGCACCGTCCCGGATGGAGTATGACTACAGTCCGCTGGATCTCCAGCCACCTGGACAACGGCGCAAGCGACAGATTATCGCCGGGATCATCGGTGCGCTGGTGGTGGTTGCTATCTCCGCGCTCATCGTCGCTGGCTGGATGGCCTTGCGTGACGATGATAAGGGCGGGAACAACACCAACGACGACAACCGCGTTGCCGAACTGACGGCATCGCCAACCGCACCCCCAACCGACGAATCACAGGTCAGTACACCCGGTGCCGAATCAACCACGCCTCCAGAAACGGAGGTCACACCAACGGTGCCACCGACGGCTGTGCCGACCTTCCCCGTCTTTGACGCCACCACGATTCGTAGCGCTTTACCGGTGGTTGAAAGCATGCCGGGTCCGTTTGTGGAAGCGGGAGATACACCAAGTACATTCGCCGATGTCGTCGACGCTCTTGGCGGCGATCCATCCATCGAAACAACGCTGACGGATTTGGGTTGGCAGGCCTCGATGCAGCGCAGTTACACATCCAGCGAGCCAGAAACCACCGGAACCACGATCATCACCGTCAGCGTGCACGCATTCAAGGATGAGGTATCCGCTCAATCCGCCCTGGATCTCTATGCCACGATCCTCGGTAGCATCGGCTGGACACCCGTTGACTGGGATCAATACGGTGGCGGGTCTCGCCTGCTTACGTGGACGGATCCGACATCCGGAGAGGAGTCAGTCTCGATCTACGTTGTCGATGGCAATCTCCTCTATCGCGTCAGGGCAACTGGACCCGCGGGCTTCGATTCGACCGAAAACGCCATCTGGGTGGTCAACCAGATCGTGCAGAACTAGGCGATGTTTCGATCCGAGAACATCATCGGCATCCTGCTCCTGGTCTTCTGCGCGGTGGTAGCGGTCATTCTGGTTATGGCGATCGTTACCGGTGAACGACCAACGGTACCACCTGTGGCCCGTATCCCTGTCGCTATCATCGGCGGTGGTGCGATGGCCTATCTGATTTGGCAGCAGATCTCGCGATGGCTCAAACGGCGATAAACGGAAGGTAACTCGTGACGAGCGACGAATCCACAACCCAGGAACCAACCGAGACTAACCATCGCCGCTTTCGTCGCGGTGGCGAAGAGGAAGGGCGACCACGTTCGGTTTACGTCATCCTTTTCGGGGGTGTGGCTCTGCTCGTGGTGCTATTGATCATCGTCTATCTCTCCTCCGACCGCAGCATTCCGGATCAACCGATCTGCTCCTCGGTGACGATTGAGCAAGCGCAGACCGCCGTGCTGGAAGGCCGCATCCGCGGTATCACGGTGGCCTACGACGATACGGTGGAACCACCCTCCGCCTGGAACTGGGGACCGGTGTTGATGCGCGTGAGCTATACCGATGGTCAGTGCGCCATTCTGCCGCAGGGGATCGAACATCGGAACGGTCTCTATCAAGTCATCGGCGCGATCACGGTCTACAACGATATCACCGAGAATCAGAAGATAGAGATCAAGTACGATCATTCAACCGCGCTTGATCCGATGTTGTTCGCGACGCCAACCGCGATACCGACCAATACACCGGTACCTTCACCAACACCGACTCCGACCGAGCCACCGAAAGCCTCACCGACTCCCAGCGCCCCGATCATCGGACCAGTGCCGATACCGGCGACTCCTGATCCAACACCGTAGCTCGCCGATCACAGCGCGGCGTGGCTTTCCACGCCGCCTTAAGTTTGGCACTCTGAGGAGGCGAGGGTTCTGGTGAGAGCCGTCGTCAGTGGGACATGTCTGGATTGTGCGAGTCTGAGGCGTATCGTTGGCGTTAGATGGCATCCGCGACCGCCAACAGCACCTTCAAGGCGGTATTTTCCGTGAGGTTGGTCCGGAACCACGCACAATGGGGTGTTACCTGCCGGGGTGGTGCGGTCATCAGCTCTTCCCGGAGTTGCATCGTCAGGTCACGCGGGTCCAGCGACGCTGGCGGCACCAGCGCCGGGAATGCCGAATGGACGGCGGACACCTGACTCCCGTCAGGATGAGGACCGCGTACACCCAGACCACCCACTGCGTCACGGTCACTGCACCTCGGGCCGACCACTGTTGCTGGTCACCCAGTCCCCAGCCACTCTTCAGTTCCCGATGCATTACCTCCACTTCCCACCGTTGCCACACCCAGAGAGCGCCAGTTGTTCCACCGGATAGGGCAGCTCCCATCCGTGTGGAAGTTTGGCGGGCATTGACCAGGAAGTGCATCATGTCACGCGATCGTCGTGACGATCCACGCCCACGTCCAATCCCGGCAATCGTGATGAGCATCAGGATGGTCGGCTGCCTTCTTGATCACCCAGGGACCGGTCACCTGATCCGTAGATGACGGTTCGGCTTGCCCCGCACCCGAATGACACATGTCTGCCACCCGGAATGCTCCCGTCCCTGCGCTTGCGGTGTGAGACCGCGGTCTCCATAGAGCCGCTTCCGTCCACGTCGGGGTGGTTCGTTCGGATCCGGGAGATGGTACAGCGCCCGATTCTTCGCACAGCGCGCAATCCCGGTCGTGGCCGGTGGCAAGGCATTCCAGGTTCCCGCACCACTATAGGCACCATCCCCCGTCACCACGAGGGGACGATCCTGTTCACCCAGCGCGTCCATCGCCTCCCGGATGATCCAGACACCCTCCAGCGCGGCCTGCCATTCCGTCTGAGGAGGATGATCTGCCCATGGCCGCGAGGTCGGTGATGGAGCTGGTGCAAACACCAGCGGGATGGCACGACTGTCTCCTTCCGCGGTGGGTGGTGTCAACCCGCTCGTCCCTTCCCAGCGCTGGGCATGATGGATGCCAGGCTTCCAGGGTGGTGTCCGCGGGGATCGTCCCCACCCCGATCCCGGCATCTTCCGCCCGGTCCGTGGGAGCTGAGTGCCATCGACCACCACCACCACCGGATCATGACGTGCATACAGCCGCAGCCAGTGGGCGATAACCTGACGCTGCAACGCGCTGATCGCAACCCGTGGGGCGGAGAACACCCGGTAGGTCGCGGTCCAGTCACGCGATGCCATGCCCATGACGAGGAGCATGCGTGAGACCATGCTCCGGCCGGTCACCAGAACCAGACCAACGGTCAGCACCAGGAGGCGCAGCGCAGTCCTGCGTTGGTGGGTAGCGTGACGGAGCATGGTGGCACAGGTAGTAACAAACTGGGTCGAGAACGTGGTAGGATCGGGCATCACAGACTCCTTGGCCATGGATCATGAAGAGGCCCTTAGCCTACGGAGTCTGTGACTTCTTGACAATCCCCTGTACGAAAACTGCCAAAGTTAAGGCGGCGTGGCTTTCCACGCCGCTACCCATCTCCTAGTCGCGCCAGCTCGTGGAGATCATCTTTCGCATGCTCATAGAGGCTGCGGTAGACGCCATACATGGCGTCATACACGTCCCGCGTCTCTTCCCTCGGTTCAATGATGGTCTTGGTCTTCACCCACGACTCGAACAACACATTCGGATCGCGAATGATGCCGCTCCCCAGTCCAGCCAGGAAAGCGTCGCCATAGGACGCACCAATTGTCTGCTCCGGTACCACCTGCGGTACGCGGGCGATATCCGAGACGATCTGCAGCCAGGTTAGGTTCTGGGCACCGCCACCAACCGCAACGATGCGATGCGGTGCCGATCCCATATCCGTCATCGTCTCGACATTGTGCCGCACACCGTACCCCGTACTCTCCAGCACTGAGCGGTACATGTGACCGCGAGTGTGGCGGAGTGTGAGGCCCGCGAAGACACCACGCGCATCGGGGTCGTTAATCGGTGTGCGCTCT
This sequence comes from Thermomicrobiales bacterium, assembly GCA_023957015.1. Taxonomy (GTDB): domain Bacteria; phylum Chloroflexota; class Chloroflexia; order Thermomicrobiales; family UBA6265; genus UBA6265. Next base: position 19,792 of record JAMLHR010000005.1, read on the forward strand.
CCCGCAAAGAACGGTAAGCAAACCAATCCATCGGAACCCGGTGGGATATCAACGGCCATTTGTGCCAGGGCGGCGTATGCGTTGGGACCGTCAGTCTCCTGGGCGGCCATCTCCGCACCACCGAGTTGATCGCGAAACCAACGCGTCAATGCACCGGTCGTGCTCAAACCACCGGCAATACAGCGCGTATCCGGATAGACAAAGCCCAGACTCCAGACTCGAGGATCGGGAACCGCCCTATCGGGAACCAATGTGAAGAAGACCGTGGTGCCATACATCACCATCAGATCGCCGGTGTTGACCGCACCGACGCTGACCGCCTCCGCAGCGGCATCGACGGTCCCCGCCGTCACCGGCGTGCCCTCGACCAAACCGGTGATCTTCGCGGCTTCCGCCGTGACATGACCTGCGATCTCGGTGCTCCACATCAACCGCGGCAGCTTATCCAAATCGATGATCGGCTCCGAAAAGCGGCCATCGTACTCGATACTCGCCATATCCACCAGCGGGATACTATGCGATCCAGTGTGTTTGTCGATGACGTACTCGCCGGTCAGCTTGAATACCAGATAACCCGTGGCTGTGAGGATCTTGTGGGTTTGAGCGTAAAGTTCAGGCTCGTTTCGTTTGAACCAGAGGATTTTGGGTCCAACTGCCTGACTGGTGAGTGCCATGCCAGCCAGATCGTACATCGCCTGTTCGCCGAACTCGGCGTTCAGCCACTCGATCTCATCCTGTGCGCGCGTATCGATTCCATACAGCACACCCGGCCGGAGTGGACGCCCAGCCGCGTCCACCGGCAACATGCAGGGGCCTATCGCGCTCACCGCCAGCGCACCAATCCGGCTCGTATCAAAGCCAGCCTGAACGACGGAGTTGCAGATCGCCACCACATCGGACCACCAGACGCCATCGGCGTCCTGCTCCACCCACCCGGGTCGAGGCAGATCGATACCGTGTTCAACGATGTGCTGATGCAGCACCTCGCCGGTCGGTGTCGTCAACACGCCCTTGGAACTGTAGGTACCGACATCGATACCGAGCAGGTAGGTGGAGGTGGCATCCATACATTGTTCTCCGTCAGATGAGACCGTTGTCCGTTCCACAAAGATGCACGTTGATACCGATCTCCTGGGCCATGGCGATCTTGGCGGCCAGCGCCTGGTTGGCTGATTCTCCGTCAGGTGCATAGGCGACCTGAAGGTGATTGGCGCGATGTCGCGCCATCATGTGATCGCGATCGACACCGTAGAGGATAGCGTTCATCTGCGGCCAGGTCGGATCGGTCGTTTCCCACCGCATCTCGACCTGATCCTGCGGCAACGCGACCGCTGCTCCGCGACCGATATCCATATGGAGCGCATCGTCTTCGACGAAGACGCGACTCCAGACGATCTCACCGGGCTTGCTCTCGCCCTTGAGCGTGCCGCCGCCGAAGCGGAAGAACATCGGTGGTTGGCGTTCAACCCGGGCGCTCTTGTAGCCATCTGCGAAATGGTTAACCGGAACGGCACCGGAGATCATGAACAGCCAGACGAAATCGTCCAGCTCACGACCGGTACGATCCACACCGGTGACGTGCTCACCCCAACGAACATCGTGGAGTGTGGTCTCGGGCTCGAAACCAAGTGCCGTCCAGATGCGATTCGTCATCAGGGCATCGATGGCGGCGCACTCATCCACCTCATTGAAGTGAGGTATCGCTGCGCCGGGATAGAGTTCCTCGCCCGTTTCCACGTGGTAGACCGGTGGTCGGGAGACGTTATTCAGCAAGCCCTCAACCAGATCCGAGGCTGGAGTGAGATCCTTCAGTCCCTGCTGGTACTGGATACCGACCGCGTCGCAACCGTAATCGTTCCCGATCCGGACCGCGGCGATATACATGCGGCATTGATCGAGCACCTGGTCATCGGTGAGATCGTTGACGGGGTCGGTGCCGATGACAAACGTCAACCCGGCATCGTCCAACCAGGTACGAACAGCCTGAGCTTCCTCTGTGGTCACGGTCTGCATGGCAGCGTAGAGCGCGCTCTGGCTGAGCCGCTCCTTGAAGATACCGGTGGGATGCAACAGATGATCGGGCACGATCGCATTGAACATGCCCATGCAGCCCTCATCGAAGACGCCAATGATCGCCTTGTCCTGCTTCAACTCCTCACCGAGCTTGCGACCAAGTGCCGCCGGTTCGGCGGGCAACTCCGCCACATCGTGGACATGACTGAGATCGTGGTCGATCTTGCCGGTCTCGAGCCAGGACCTGAGTCCGTTCAGAAAGAAGTCATCGGTGAAATCCAGGCTCCAGATCGTGCTGAATGCCTTGCCCGCCTTAACCAACGATCCATTCAAATTGAGCAGTCCAACCAGACCCGGGAACTTACCATCCCAGTTGCCAACGGTCAGAATCGGCCCTCGATGACTGAGCAATCCCGCCATAACGTGATGGGTGTACTGCCAACCGGCGATCGCAACCACCAGGGGGACATCCGGATCGATCGTGCGGAAGATGTCCATTCCCATTTTCTGGCTGGTGATCAACCCATGCCCGAGCTTCTCATCGACCGGAAAGGCGCGGGTCACCTCGGCGCCGAGTCCAGCGGCGGCCCGGGTGAAGTCGCGCTCCAATGCCGCCTGCATCGGCCAGGTGGAGGAGTTGGCGGCTGGCCGAAGATCACCGCTACTGACGAGTGTTACGGGAATGGCCATCAACGCACCCTTTCTAGTTGACTTCCAGAGCGTTGGCATCGCCCAAGGTCGGGAACGGTGCATGTGGCTCTGACTGATACCAGAACGACGTGCTGGCGATGTCATCCTGCAACGGCAGGTAGCGCATCTTGTTCTCGAACATCGAGCGCCAGCCGAGTGCCTGAATCGTCACGCGGAGATCGTCCTTGAACCGAATCGGATCCTGAATGTGCCAGCGATACATACCGAATCGCTGTTGGCTCCGGTAGAGACCATCCGGAATGATGACCTGCGGCAAACCGAGATACGGTGTGCTGTAGGTTCCGTACTGACCCTGCGGATGCTCGAAGTTCCAGGCACCACCGAAGTAGTCTTCGGTGCCGGTACCGGCGATAGTGGGGAAATCCGTATCGCCATCCATATAGAACTTGATCTCGCCCTCGCCCCACCAGCCGCGGGAGTTCACACCCCAGGCGATATAGGTACCGACGTACTGACCCTGCCCCTTCACGCCGTCCAGCAACGTGTGCACATCCATGTACGCGAGTGGATGGGAGCGTCGCCACTGGGCATGGAAATAGGCGGCATCCTCCGGCACCTCGGTCAGGGTGTAGTCAACCGAGTAGTAGAAGCCAAAGCAGGTGTCCGGTGTCAGATTCTCAATCGTGATTTTGGCGCTCTGGCGGAAGGGCATCTCCCAATAGCTATTGAAGCCACCGGCCGGATTCACAGCGATCGGGAGTGACTGAATATTGCAGCGCTCGCACCAGCCGTTGGCGAAGAAATCACCCAACGGTGTCTCGACCGATGGTGTCTCCTCTCCATCCCAATAGATGCGGAGGACCAGACGCCGCCACCAGTCGGGATGGACCGTCAACCAAATGTGTTGAATCGCACCCGGCCCCTCGATCTCGGCCATGGTAACGAGTTCATGCGGAGCGATATTGATACTGGGGCTGACCTTCCAGCCCTGCCCAAGTTCGCGGGCGGGAATCGCACCGGTTCCCTCGGTGGCCATACCACCCTTGCCTTTTTCGCCGGTAAAGTTCTCCGGACTAATGGAACGGGATTCGGCGTTCGAAAGCCGCCACAGATTACCGAGATTCATACCCAAACCATTGAACGGTGCCACGAGCGATCCTTTCCTGTAGATCGAACGCCTACCAGCGAGGAGTTCATGGAAAGATTACACGTCGCCAAAGACACCGGGGGATGTTGGCGGCGATGTAATCGTTTTCATATTGAGCGACGAGAGATGCCATGTCAAGCGATCCCGTAGAATTGTATACTCATATCGTACACATTTCGGCGGGGTTCCTGAATTGACAGAGAACGGCGGTTGAATCTCTCGATTCGATGCGAATCGGTAGTACTCGTGTGTTGGGCACCGATTACGATGCGTCGTGTCGAAGAGGGGTTAATTTGTAAACGATTTCACAAGCAGGGCCTGCCCTCTGGTGCGAAATGCGGCGGTACCAACATCTCGTACACCACATCGCTACCCGCCACAGGACTCACGTACCTTGAGCTCAAACTGGAAAACCATCTCGCGAGGGACGACTCGTTCCTTACGAATACGGCTGATCAGCATCTCAAAGGCAGCGTGCGCCATGGCGTGGGTTGGTTGAGCGAAGGCCGTCATCGCCGGGCTGACCAGAGCCGCCCACGGGGGATCATCAATGCCCACAAGGGCGATATCTTCCGGCACCCGTCGTCCGGATTCCTTCAGCGCCTGTAGAGCACCGATCGACATCAGGTTGTTACCGATAACAACGCCATCGAGATCCGGATTGTCCCTCAGGAGCTCCGCGGTAGCCCGTTGGGCGATATCCATACGGAAACCACCCGTGGCAATAATCGGCTCCTGGCCGACCTCCTCCATCGCCAACTGGTAGCCATACAACCGATCGCGACCGGTGCGAATCTCGGAGCGACCAGCGATGAACCCGATACACGTGCGACCGCGGTTGATGAGATGTCGCGTGGCCTCGCGCGCCGCAGTAACGTTATCCGTCAGCACCGCGTCGGCGCGTTCATCATCCACAGTGCGATCAAGGGCCACAATCGGTACACCGAGATCGAGAACCTGGCTGATCGTCAGGTCATCGGATGTCGCAGGCACCAGAATGATACCGATCACCTGTTCGGCCGCCAGTACCTCAAGATACGACTTCTGCTTCTCGGGACTCTCATCCGTATTGCAGAGCACCACGCGGTATCCCTGTTCGTAGGCAGCGCTTTCGATCGTACGTACGGCACGGGTGAAATGAGGATTCTCGATATCGGAGACGATCAATCCGATGGTTTCGCTGGTTTGCTTGCGGAGGCTGCGCGCGATCCGATTGGGTCGATAACCCAGCTCGGCGATTGATGCCCGCACCCGAGCGCGCACCTCGGGCGAAACGCGCGGATCGTTATTCAGCACGCGAGAAACAGTAGCCGAAGAAACATTGGCGTGAGCAGCAACACTCTTGATGTTCGGCACTGTGAAACTCCTCTGTATACATTTCCATGTTTGCACGTCCGTTTAAGTTTGACAAGTCCGGTATCACAGGGACATTTGACGAAAAGGTACGTGCTCGATACTGTTGTAATCGATTACAACCTAGCGTGCCATTGATACACACAAAGGGGCAGCCATGATTTCGAATCGATTTCGCCCGCTCTCACTTGGTCTGATTCCATATATCCTCTCCGAACGGGATCGACTGGATCAGGTCGCCGCGTCTGAATCGACACCGGACGATCTGCCCACCGAGCTGGTAGCGCAACTGACTGGACCGGAGCCGGGGATCAATGACACCCTCGCGCGCTGGCAGGTAGCCGGTACCGATCTCGGAAGCTCGTTTCTTTTCCGCGATGAGATCGTGTTGGTCTTTGGCGATACCTTTGCCGAGAACGAGACTGACTGGCGTTCCAATGTGCTTGGATTCAGCACCGATGACGATCCCAGCGATGGTGTCACCATTGATCGCATGATCACCTACCGAGACGGCCATGCCATGGAAATCTTGCCGTCATTGAAACGTGATCACGTCGAAATGACGGTCATTCCAACCTATGGTGTGGCGGTTGACGATCGGATGTTCCTGCACTGTATGTCGGTGAAGCACTGGGGTGACCCCGGAAAGTGGGACCTGGGGTACTCCGGCTTCGCCTACTCGGATGATGGCGGTCAGACATGGTCCTGGGCCAACAGCGCCCGTTGGGAAGGCAACTCCAACTTCGGCCAGGTCGCAATGGAGAAGCACAACGGATTCATCTATGTCTGGGGCATCCCGGGTGGACGCTACGGTGGCGTGCGGTTAGCGCGCGTGCTGGAGGAGTCGCTACTCGACTTCACTGCCTGGGAATATTGGACGACCGATGCCTGGGTAGCCGATATCGAGGCCGCCGAGGAGGTGATTCCACCGAATGTCGGCGAACTCAGTGTGCGCTGGAACAGCCACTATCAGCGCTGGATCATGATGTATCTCAATGACCCCAAGGGTCTGATCGAACTCCGCACGGCACCGGAGATCACCGGTCCGTGGAGCGAGCCACTGATCGCTGCCCGCGCCTGGGACTACCCGGCGCTCTACGCACCCTATATGTACCCGGTCTGGAATGATGGTCCGGATATCTACTTCAACATGAGTATGTTTGGTCCGTATCAGGTGTTTCTGCTCAAGACTCGATTACCAGAGGACATAGATCAATGAAGACCTATTCCGGAGAAGCCCTCCGCGCCGTCGCGATGCCAATCGGCGGTATCGGCACCGGCAACATCGCCGTTGCCGGCGACGGATCGCTACGCCAATGGCAGATCCATCACCAGATCAACCACCAGGCGACCGTGCCCCACAGCTTCTTCGCCATTTCAATCGATGGACCGCAGGGCAGAGTTGCCCGGGTATTACAGAGCAACGCCCTCTACAACTCACCAGGCGAAACACCACCACCAACCTCCAGTGATGCGGTGGTGCCACCCGCACACCGGGAGTTGCTGGCGACACTCCCCGGTGTGACCGGAACCGAGTTCTGCGGCCCCTACCCGTTCGCCAACGTGGCCTATCAGGACGAAGCGCTCCCGTTGGATATCCGCATGCAGGCGTGGAATCCGATGATTCCGTTCAACGCCAACGACTCCGGTATCCCTGCGATTACCTTCACCTTCACCGTGCATAATCCCGGTACCAGTACTTACACCGGTACGCTCGCGGCGACGCAGCAGAACACGATCGGTTGGGATGGCATCGCCGAAATCAGTGGCACCAGGTGCAAGCTCTTCGGCGGCAATCGCAACGAGGATGCGTCTGGGAATGGTCGCACCGCGGTGCGGATGATCAACGACTTCCTGCCAGCGATTGCTGCCGGTAACGGCCAAACGATGCTGAGCACGAACGCGTACGGAGCTACCACTTGCACCGACTGGCGCGATCTCGAAGAATTCTGGCCGCCATTCGCCAACTATGGACATCTACCCGATTCCCGCAACACCGGCCCAACGGCGAAGGGCGAGACCTGCAACGCTGCTATTGGTGTGCCGTTCACGATCGAACCGCACGGTACCCGCACGATCAGCTTCCAGATCGCCTGGTACTTCCCGAATCGCTATATCAACTGGTATCAGTGGGACACATTCGGCGTCGACGATCCGAAATCGCAGCTCTGGGTCGGCACTCATTACGCGACGGTCTTCGCATCCGTGGACGATGTCTCCAGCTATCTATGGAAGAACCATGACGAATTGCTAACCCAAACACGTTCCTTCAGCGATGCCCTGACGGGCGGGAATCTGCCTGAGGTGCTGATCGATACCGTCACCGCGCAGATGAGCATCATGCGCTCCCCCACCTGTTTCTGGGCAGATGACGGCAACTTCTACGGCTTTGAGGGATGTAACGGATTCTCAACACTCCATCACGCCCCCGGTGTAACGGGATCATGTCCGTTGAACTGCACCCACGTCTGGAACTACGAGCAAAGTCTGGCGCACCTCTATCCCGAGCTCGACCGCACCATGCGCGATACCGAGTGGTTCCTGCAGCAACACCCCAGCGGCTATCTGCCGCATCGTGTGCCACTACCTCGGTACGTATCGCGTATCTGGGGACGCCACATTGGCGGACCCGATAATCCAGCTCTGGATGGACTGCTCGGTGCGATCCTGAAGACGTGGCGCGAGTTCCGATCCACCGGCGATCTCGCCTGGCTGGAGCGTTGCTGGCCACATGTCGAGCAGAACTTTGGTGTTCATCCACGAGAACGACCCCGATCAACAGGGCACGATTGAGGGCGAACAGCCCAATACCTATGACATCTCGATCTTCGGTCTGAACACGTTCCTCGGCACGCTCTATTCCGCTGCACTCTATGCGGCTGGTCACATGGCCGAACGACTTGGCCATGCAGAACGCGCGGAGCAGTTACGAAGCATGGCTGCAAACGGCTCCGCCATTATGGAGGAACGCCTCTGGCAGGGCGAATGGTACATCCAGGAAGTCGATCTGGAGCAGTACTCCGAGCAGAACTGGGCAACCGGTCTACATTCCGATCATCTACTGGGGCAGTGGTGGGCGGATGTGTTGCAACTGCCATCGACGCTTGATCCCGAGCATATTCGCAAAGCGGTCGAGAGCATCTTCACGTATAACTTCCGCGAGAATCTGGAAGGCATCCCCACACCCGAGCGCTGGTTTGGTGTACCAAGTGATGCCGGTCTGATCAACTGCACCTGGCCGCATGAGGGTCGACCTGAGGTGCCGACCCGCTACTCCGACGAGGTCTGGACCGGCCTGGAGTATGAAGTCGCAGCGCTGCTGATCAGCACGGGACAGATGGACAAGGCGATGACGCTGCTGCAGGCCGTACGCGATCGCTACGACGGTCACCGCATGAATCCGTGGAACGATATCGAGTGCGGCGATCACTACGTCCGCGCGATGAGCTCGTGGAGTCTGCTGCTGGCCGCCACCGATTTCGGCTGGGACGCGCAACTCGGCGAACTCACACTCGGCAATCGCACCGGCCAGGAGCGGTTGGTGGCACCGTTCTTCGCCGCACCAGCGTGGGGGACGTATGAGATTGATGCAGATGGTGACATCACCATCCGCGTCATCGGCGGCGAGATCGAGGTGAAGTCAGTGGTGGTGAAGGATGTTGCGGCCGGTGATGCGGCCGTATCGCTTGATCGCGCAATTATCGAGGCCACCGCGGTATCTAGTGAGCAAGTGTTGGTAGTCAACCTCTCTGCCAGCAATCACCTGGCAAAAGGGAGTAAACTGCAAATCACTTTCTGATGTATTTTCGCTAGTAAGCACTGGAGTCGCCATCATGGGTTTAGGCCCCGGTTCTCTCCATTCGATGAAGGCCTCTTCGCTTAGGATAATCTGAGGATTGGCGAATACTCCACGACACATGTCCGACGCTGAAGCAGGAGGAATGAGAAATGCGTATCGCTACAATGGTCCTCTCCTTAGCACTGGCCGTAATGGTGTTTTTGTGGGCCAACGATCTGTCAAAGCTAGCGGCACTCTTCGACAGAGATGCAGTCTCAACGGTGGCGAGCGGTGGTATATGGGGCGCCATCCTGTGGGTTGTGGGTGCGGCATTCGTGTATGCATATCCAAGAGTTGCCATCGGAGCCTATCTTCTATCATTCATAGTGATGGCCAGCATCGGCTTCTCTGCAAACTTCGATAACGATCTCATGGTGTACTGCTGGGCTGGACTCGTGTTCATGGTCATGTCCTATCTCACCTGGCGTGATATGAAAAAACAAGCAAAACGATCTGTGCGAGAGGAGGATGAGGCACGCAGGCAACAAGAATATCGCGACTATCAGTTGGCCAAACTACTGCACCAGCAGTCATCATCTCAATCCGGCCAACCTCAGCCCTTGGTCAACGCGGCTCCAAAACCTGTTGCAACACAGCCATCTCCGCCAGGGTATACCGAATGGATGGCACTTCACGGTGATGGCAAAAAGACTAAGAAAAGCTTATTCAGGCGAAGATGATCCAGTGGATCGACGGAGACACCAAGTAGTGAGTTCTGCGACGAAGAAAGAGTATACAATGCGCCTAGCCATACTCACCATTGCTTTTGGTCTTTTGTTGTCGGGAAGTCAAACAGTATCAGCCCAGACACCGGAATCGGTCGTTACAGGCCAGCACTCCATAGCAGGAGACGGCCTCCAGAATCTCCACCCTGGAACCAATAAGTCAATCGAGGTAGTGGCTATTGGGTCTGATTCAAGTTTCAATCGTATCCAGTTTGCTGTGTTTAACGGAACAGATGGCACTGTCAATAGCCTTCAAGCCAAGGTAGAACTCCGAGACTCCTCAGGTGCGTTGATCGGCGCAGATGCGACTGATGACATCCGTCCACTAACAATCTCCCCCGGTGAGTTCGCCATCGGAGTGTCCTATATAAGTGGTAAGTTCCCCCCTGATACTATCATCTCAATCAAGATTATCGATTTCTTGGATGGTCCTCACTCACGGGCAAGCAATCTGCACTTTGGAGACGTGACACTACGAGATGATGTGATCGTGGGTGAGTTCATCAATCCTTCCGACAAGGATCGGAGGCAGGCCAAGCTTGTGGGTGTCTGCTTTGACAACACCGGATCTCTCGTTGCTGGCGACACGGAGTGGATTGACGAACCTATGCCCGTCAATGAGCCGGTGAGCTTCCAATTCAGTATCTCACCATGGGTCGACGCTCCCTGCGAAGCATTCATTGTCTCGGGATAAACGAGTATTGCTGGTTGTCACGAATGCATGTAAGAAAAAAGTTCAGATCAGCTAGGTCCCCTACAAGGGATAGCTTGCCAGCCAGACCCCTCAACTCTCGCTTAGGAGAGATAAACCGAACCATTGAAGTGCATCGAGTGCGGCGATCACTACGTCCGCGCGATGAGCTCGTGGAGCCTGCTCCTGGCCGCCACCGATTTCGGTTGGGACACTCATCACGGCGAGCTGACGCTCGGTAATCACAGTGGCCAGAATCGGCTGGTGGCACCGTTCTTCGCCGCCCCCGCCTGGGGTACGTATGAGATCGATGCGAAGGGTGACGTCACCATCCGGGTGATCGGCGGCGAGATCGAGGTGAAGTCGATTGTGCTGAAGGGTGTTGCCACCGGTGATGCAACGGTGAGGCTGGATGACATCATCGTCGATATGTCCGACGGCATCTATCTGCAACCGGGATCGGTGCTTACCCTCACTCACCCTTGATTAGCCGCGTCTAAACGAACTACATTGCCGCTCTACCTTCTGACCAAGGCAGGGCGGCGATGAGTACGGCGACACAGCACCACAATCCACGCAACTTCGCCTGGCTCTCGATAGCAGCAGCTCTGGCGACGATCATCCTCAAAGTGGGTGCCTGGCAGCTGACGGGCTCGGTCGGTTTGCTCTCGGATGCGCTCGAATCCGGCGTGAATCTGGTCGCCGCCATCGTCGCGCTGATCGCGCTGACAATCGCCGCCCGCGAGCCCGATGAGGAGCACGCCTACGGTCATGGCAAGGCCGAGTACTTCTCCTCCGGTGTCGAGGGTGGGCTGATCATCCTCGCCGCGGTCGGGATCTTCATCTCCGCCATCCCACGACTCCTCCAACCGCAGGAGATCGAGCGAGTTGGTATCGGTCTGGCGATCGCGGTCATTGCCGCCATCATCAACGGTCTCGTCGGCTGGCGACTCATGATCGCGGCTCGGCAGACGCGCAGCATCGTGCTCCGCGCCGATGCTCATCACCTCTTCACCGATGTCTGGACCAGCGTCGGCGTTGTTGCCGGTGTGGCACTAGTGGCGTTTACCGGCTGGCTCCGACTCGATGCCATCATCGCCATCGCCATCGGTATCAACATCATCTTCACCGGCTACAAGCTGGTGAACGCATCGATCCACGGTTTGCTGGATACCGCTATTCCGATGGAGGATCTGGACAAGGTGGAACGCGTCCTCCGTCGCTATCAGATGGAGCACGATATCGTCACCCATGCGTTGCGCACGCGCGAGTCCGGAACGCGGCGATTCGTATCCATGCACGTGTTGGTACCTGGCGATTGGACCGTAAGGCAGGGACATGATCTGGTCGGGGCTATTGAACGCGATATCCGCGATGTCCTACCGGAAACAACCGTCTTCACGCATTTGGAGCCAATCGACGAGCCAGAAAGCTGGGATGATGCGGGTCTGGATGGCTAATTTCCTCGCACTCTGAAACTAAATCCTGTAGTATCCGGCTACTGATCACATTGTTCAGGCTGATTCATAATGCAGGAGAAATCGATGTCTCACACATCCCTTGGCTCGTTGTATGCGGCGTTCACCGCCGGCGAGCTTTCCCGCCGATCATTCCTTCAGCGCGGTGCTGCGCTGGGTATCAGCACCGGATTGCTGACCTCTTTGGTGGCCAACTCTGCCGTAGCTCAGGATGAAGCTGTCGCGTTCCCCGATGCCGGAACGGAAGGCCAGGAGCGCGGTGCGGGCGGCGAGATCAGGGTGCTCGCCGTTCAGGCAGCAAGCGGTCTCAGCGTCCACAACGCCACCGGCGGCAAGGATATCTCCGCTGGTATGGTCATCTCGGAACCGCTGATGCAATACGACGGTGTTGGCGATCTCGTGCCAGTGCTGCTCACTCAGGTCCCCTCGATTGCCAACGGTCGGCTGGCGGAGGATCTCTCCTCCGTTACCCTGACGCTTCTCCCGGATGTTGTCTGGAGCGATGGCGAACCGTTTACCGCCAATGACGTCAAGTTCACCTGGGAGTGGAATATCGATCCCGCAAATCAGAGCATCGATCGCGTCAGCTGGGAGATCGTCAGCGACATTGAGGTCGTCGATGATCTCACCGCCAAGGTGACCTTCGATCCGCCGACCTACGGTTGGTTCCAGGCGTTCAGCGGCAATATCGGTGCGATCTATCCGGCTCACTTCTGGGCGAATGCGGCCAGCCATGAGGAGGCCAATGCTGCCTTCCTGATGGGCCCGATCGGCACCGGTCCGTTTGTGCTTGAGAGCTTTATGCCGAATGAGGAAGTAGTCTACGCTGCGAATGAAAATTATCGCGAGGCGAACAAGCCCTACTTCCAGACCTTCCGTCTCCGTGGCGGTGGCGATGCCGTCACCAGCGCCCAGGCGGTCACGGTCAACGGCGAATGGGATCTGGCGTTCTCACTCATGATCGATCCGGAGACATTGGCATCGATCGTGGGTGAAGTCGGCAGTATCGAGGGTGCCCTTGGCACCGGTGTCGAGAAGATCCAGCTCAACTTCAGCGATCCGAATACCGAGGTTGATGGTCAGAAGAGCGAGGTCAATACCCCACATCCGTTCCTGACCGACGATGCCGTGCGCAAAGCCATCCTCATGGCGATCAATCGCGAGCAAATCGCGGAGAACCTGTATGGATCGCCAGCAACGCCGAATATGTTGGTGGGACTGGGTGCGTTTGAATCGCCGAATACATCCCTCAACTTCGATCCCGATGCGGCAACTGCGCTGCTGGAGGAAGCGGGCTGGGAGCTGGATGGCACCGTACGCGCCAAGGATGGCGTGAAGCTGAGCGTGGTACTGACCTCCACGGTCAATCTGCGTCGCCAGAAGACCCAGGCGGTGGTGAAAGCCAACCTGGAAACGATTGGTGTCGCTGTCACGCTGAATCAGGTTGATGGCTCAATCTTCTTCGATGGCGATCCCGCCAATGATCAGAACTTCACCCACTTCCAGAGCGATATGCAGCTTTACACCGATGGTGCTACCAGCGCCTATCCGGTGAACTACATGAAGTACTGGTATGCGGGTCCGAACAACGAGAACGTAGCGCAGGCCGCCAATCAGTGGACCGGTACCAACAAGACTCGCTGGGTCAACGCCGAGTACGATGCGGCCTTCGATCAGTTGGTTGCGCTCACCGATCCCGCCGAAGTCGCCGCTCAGTTCATCACTCTGAACGACATGGTCGTTGAAAATGTGGTGGAGATTCCGCTGGTGCAGACGTATGCGGATATGTATGCGATCAGCAATCGCATCCGCTCCGAGAACGTGGTTGTCAACCCGTTCGGGGATCTGTATTGGAACCTGGCCAACTGGAACACCGCGGAGTAATCCGCAGCCCAATAGGGCACGAAACGACTCCCGCGCCAGGTTCGGCGCGGGAGTCGTTTCCATTTTGGTCAATAGTCCGCAACAGGCGGCACCTGCGTGGCATTATGCAATAAATGAAACTGGTCGGCCTGAACCAAAGCAATGGATCAGACCGACATATTATGCGCTATGGCGTATAATATGTGTCATGAGATCCAGAGGTGTCGGGAGTGCGCAAGAAGCTACGTGAGATAGAACGGGAACTCACTCAGGCCGGATTCAGAAAGATCACAGGTCGGGGCAAAGGAAGCCACCAGTGGTGGGAGTTCATTACTGAGGATGGTGAATCCATTAGGTGCAATGTTCCGTTGCCGAAAGGTGACATGGTTCTGGACTATACGGTAAAGGACGTTGAGATCGCGATCCGAAGATCGAAAGGCGAGGTGTAGGCCTCGAAGAGGAATCATCGTTCAAGATCACCGGAACGCATATCGAAAGAGCTGCCACATGACTACAGAATTTTTCTTAGAAACACCAGAGATACCGTGGACAGAAACCGAGTGGGAGCGAGCAAGTCGTTATACCTATACGGTATGGTGGAGCGCCGAAGACGAGCACTATCTGGCTCGATGCGAAGAAATACCCGAGGCAATCAGTCACGGAACAGTTCCCTCTGAAGCTATCGAGAATGCAACAGACGCCGTTGCATCATATCTGGACGTGTTCGATGATGCCCCGCCACCGACAGGAGAGGAACCTGTGGCGGGAGCCCACTGGACAACAGCAGATGTCGCCGAACAGCTTGGTGTCACCGTTCGCAGGGTTCAATCTCTGGCTCGCAGCCGGGGTGTTGGTATCCGACGCGGCAAGACACTCCTCTTTACCAACGCAGATATCGCTGCTATGAAAGAACGCAAAGTCGGACGTCCACGCAAATCGGTAGCTATTTAGAACCATTGAGGAGTATAGAGGGGCACCGGATTTCCCGGTGCCCCTCTATACTGATCCGAGTGCATCCTGACTACCCCAGCGGAGTTCTGCACCCCATGGTCGCGACAATCGGATTTCAACTCTCAGCATCACACCATATCTCTCCACGCCGGAGGGTATTCACACCTCGTTCCGGAGGATCGCGGAGATTGGCTATCGATATGTGCAATTGCAGGGCGTGCCCTCCGCGATTCCGGATGATGTCATCGTCTCCGCACTACAGGAGACCGGTCTGACCTGCGTGGCCACGCAGGAGGATTACCCGCTCGGATTCGGTACTGATCCGGATCGGGCAATCCTCCGCGCAGTTGCAGTTGGGGCAAGCTATCTCACCTGCGCGCTCATCCCGCAAGAAGTCAATTCGGTTGCGGCGCTGGAGGAGTTCGCGAGGACACTTTCAGATATTGCCGACAAGGTCCGCGATGCGGGGTTGATCTTCGCGTTCCACCCGATCTCACCAGACTATCGGTTGATGAATGGCACGATGGTATTCGAGCATTTAATGAACGCCCTGCCCGATCATGCACAACTCACGTTCTGCGTCTATGCAGCCCACAGCGCGGGGGTCGACCCGGCGCTCATCTTCGAGAAGTACGGCGACAGAATCGACCTCGTTCACTTCAAGGACGACGCGCTACAACCGGACGGCACTCGCCACCTCACGCCGCTCGGACAGGGTTCACACGATTGGTCCGGGATTCTCCAGCAATGCGATGCGCACAATGTCAAATACGTGTTCGCGGAGCAGGAACGCTGGCTGAAGGATGCATTCGAGTGCGCATCCGATAGCTATAGCTACCTCACTTCGTTGCGCTAACGATAAGGCCGAACCCAAATATGATTGGGTTCGGCCTTCACTATGTCGCCAAAAGCTGGCTTTTCTTCTACATCTGCCTCACCGGCAGCATCTCGATATAGCCGCGCCAACCGGCCGGGGCAAGCTGCATTCTCGGAGCCAGTTCCGGCGCGTATGCGTATCCATAAACTTCGGGATTGAATGAGCCAATCCGCTCCATACACAACCCGACGGCGGTTTGGTAATCCGCATCGTCATATGGCTCACCCTGAAAGACAATCAGCTTGCAGGGTTCCAGATCGATGACATCGAATCCCTCAGGGACAGCACCGTTGAAGTCAGCCGGCACCTCCACACCATGAGCGTAGACGCCCGTGCCCTCTGGTCGCATATTGCTCGGCAACCAGAGCCCGACTGGCTCATAGAGCGCTTCCCTAATACCAACCAGCACATCCCAGGGTGCCGAGTTGTTCTCATCGCCGCAACCGAACTCTTCGACGTAGGAGAAGTAGTCACTGGCAGTTTTGCTGCGCTTGAGGATGAGCTTTCTGGTTGGTCGTTCCACAATCTGGGTGAAGATCACCGCTGTCTGATTCACTGTCTGCCCCTTTTGCTTTAGCCTGGTGCGATCAAGATACTGGAATGGAATCAACCATCCATCGGGAGAAGGTCTGGTGGCGAACTGTTTCGGAGAGATACCGAAACCGTTTGAAAATGCGCGCGTGAAACCTTCGTGACTATCGAAGACGAAATCCAGCGCCACATCCAATACACGGGTATCCGTCGTCCGCAGAACGCGAGCTGCTGCAGTCAGTCGCTCCTGACGGATGTACTCGAACGGCGAACTTCCCGTCTCTGCCCGGAACACCCGGGCCGCGTGGTACTGCGAATAGCCTGCAGCCATTGCCACATCGCGGGCCGTAATTGATTCCCGCAGATGGGAAGCGATGAAGGACTTCATCCTCATCACAGCCGCAATGTGCTCGTCAACTGTCTCACCCACCGATCCTCGCCTCCTCTCCTGCCATCATAGGAGGAGATCAGAACGAATTCTTGACCTGGCGTGCGCGTTCCTGGCAGACACAACAAGGTCCCGACTCCCGATGGGAGCCAGGACCTTGAAAGCGAACCGTCAGGCGATATCGCGGACGCCGCAGACCAGGGCGTCACCATGTACCTGCGTCCAGCGCTCAAGCTGGACGATATCATCGTCATCCAATATGTACTTACTGCCACAACTCGGGCAGGTCACCTCATGGACGCAATCGCCCCGAGTCTCGCACCAACTCAACACATTGCCATAGGCATGGCAATCACCCTCACACAGATGGGCAATCACTTCGGCTGCGCCATCGCTCAGGTGCACAACGGTCTCTTCATCAACGCGCTTGAAATCGGCCATGACCACTACCCTCCTTTCGAAGGCACAACGAAATCTCAGCGTCATCGCCGTCGGGTTGCTTCGTTGCAGGTTCCCGCATAGTAGAGAACGGATACAGAAAATGCAAGAGGCGTTCCGTGGTTGCATTTGTGATGCTCATCACAAATTGGATAGCACGCACAATTAACTGACAGGTAGAAGACTGATCTTTGTGAGATTACGGTGCGGGTCTCTGCCGTTTGGGAGATGGTGAGATCGCCGATCCATCAGGGACAACTCATCGCCAAGAGGCATGGATTCGGTATGCTAGCAGCCATGAGAGTATTCGCTTCCAGAAAGGACATCCATGCAATCACGAACTGAAGACCTGCGGCAGGAAGTGCGACGACCGTTTCACACCGAGACCAACAGCATTGGTCGACGCGAGGTGGAATTGTACGTCCGCACCTATATGACGCTGCTGGAGAGCTCCAGCCCGATCGCACTGCGCTCACTGGAACCGGCACACTTGACTGCCGGGGCCTCGCTCCACGCTGGCGCGGAGGAACCAGAACCAGATCTCAACGCCTTCCTCTATAGCGCCAATCGACTCCCCGCCGGAATCGTCCACATCAGTCACGTCATCCTTGGGCAATCGCACCGCAACTTCGCCGATGCCGGCTACGATCACGTGCAAGACTGGGAATCGGTGAGTTCACCGGGTCGACGTCGACGCTGGTACTGGGATGGTGGCGAGATGTTGGCGGCCTATATCGCCTCATCCTCCGATCTCGATGATCTCATCCCCTGCCTGGTCGCCTACCAGATCGAATGGAACAAGATGAGCCGCCTGTTGCGCGATTCACGCGAGGTTCACGCCGCCTTCAAGGCCACATCTGGAGACGTGGCCGATCCGGAACTCGAACGATCCATTCGCCGCACGATGTTGCTGGGCAAGAAAGACTGGCAGCGTCTGAAGGATGTCTGGGGACCGATCTTCTGGAGCAATCTCCGCCTGGTGGCAAGTGATCGCAAGCGCATCGATGTGCAGATGTTCGGCGGCACCTATCTCGGCTATGCCCGCTCGACGCGCGCCTGGTGGCGACCAGTAGTGGATGCTGTCGGTTTGGAGGCGGTGCGGGAACGACCGATCTATTTCATTAGCTCCAACACGCACAGCTTCGTCAATGTGCTCAGTGGTGTTGCCCTGCGGCGCAAGGACGCACTGATGCAGTTCATCGATGACACCCGCCATCCCGAGTTGTTCGAGGAACTCAACTGGTGGCGGGAGGGGCGCAGTCGATCATCGCTAGAGAACCTGCTCTACTTCGCCGCTCGCCCGTACTTCCACGGGCCGGATCGCGAGACCGAGCGGCTGGCGCGTCAACAGGAGGAGGAAGCGATCGGTATCCGTCACGTCGATGCACAGGGTGCAGTCGATGTCGGCATTCAGGTCATCGATCTCGCCAAACTCGATCCCAGCCAGTTCGATCAGCGGCTTCAGCCCGCCGATATCACCGGCACCGATGCACTCATCGTCAACATCAACTACCCGCTCGGGAAGGCTGCATATCACATCCTCAACCAGGTTGGGATTTCGGTGGACTACCTGCAGGGTGTCTATATCCTCGGCAAGGCGGCGACGCTGAATGGCCGCATCGGCGACATCATGATGAGCAATGTCGTTTACGACGAGCACAGCGGTAACACCTATTGGCTCGATAACTGCTTTGGCTCAGACGATGTCGCGCCTTACCTTCGCTTCGGTGCGGCGCTGGATAACCAGAAGGCGGTGACCGTGAAGGGCACCTACCTCCAGAACCAGGGGTATCTGGACTTCTTCTACCGCGAGAACTACACCGTGGTCGAAATGGAGGCAGGACCATACCTGAGCGCACTCTATGAGGACACGATGCTGGAGCGTCACCCACAGGACTCCGCCATCAACCTGGGACAAATGCAGACGCACTTCGATCTCGGCATCATCCACTACGCATCGGATACGCCGTACACGCGGGCGCACACGCTTGGTGCCCGCGGTCTCAGCTTCTACGGTATGGATAGCACCTACGCCAGTACGATCGCGATCTTGCAACGCGTCTTCGCAATGGAATCGAAGCGACTGGGACATACATCATGACGCAAATCCTGACGGGATATGTCGCAATGGTCCGCGTGCGCTTCAGCGAATGCGATCCGCTGGGGCACGTCAACAACGCCGTCTATCTGAACTACCTGGAGCAGGCGGCGATCGATCACGCGGCAGCGCTGGGGTGGTCCAGCGCTGCGCTGACCGAGATGGCGGGTGCGGTCTTCGTCGCGCGGAAGCATGAGATCACCTATCGCCAACCCGCCTTCGAGAACGATCACTTGCTCATCCGCACCTGGCCGACGGAGATGCGCGGTGCCCGCGGCCTGCGCAGCTATACGATCAGTCGGTTTACGGACGATATCGCGGGGTGGGTTGATCGGGTGGTGCCGTTCGAGGAGTTGCCGGAGGTTGATCCGAAGGACTTGATCGTCACCGCCGATACCGAGTGGGCGTTCATGAACGTGACGACCGGTCGGCCGAGTCGGATTCCGGAGGTTGTCGCGCGGGATTTCGTGGAGGGATAACCCCGTTATCATCAATCCTCATTCGACCCCTCATCTGAGGAAATTCGGGATTGCCAATAAGCGGCCACCTGAGCAATTGCCTGTCTGATCTGACCAGTGTGGTCTCTTCTTGCAGGCCATGTCGCTTCCTGCCAGCTTCTGGGTGGATAGAGTTCAGCACCATCGAGTGCGACGCGAGGAGTATCCATTCGACACTCCCGCAACAGGCTCACATCCAGACACCAAGAGTAGTCGGCCACTTTGCGAAGTTGCTTTGAAAGCTCTGGCAGAGGACTAACCACATCCACACGCACGTGTTTCTTCGCCAAACGAATAGCATCCATCAGATCTGTGTCGTTGGAGATGACAATGGCCCGATCCATATCTCCAGACCATGCATCATTGAGGAGATGAACCGCCAAATTGACGTCTGATCCCTTCTCCTCGGATGTGCCAATGACTATGGGGACCTCAGAAGGCCAGCCCAGTTGACGCGGCGTTGGGCTTCTCAACCGCCCTTTTCGTGTTACAGGTGTGTGCTTGCCGTAGTGAATCTGCAGGCCTGGTGTCGCTTCAATCGCTTTCAGATATCGCTCTTGTCGAAGGTTCTGTTCAGGATCACGAAGATCCCTGCGAATGTATGCGGTGAAGTAGTGAATGCGATGCAAGGTGGAATCAGCACCAACTAATATCTCTCCAAGTGCCCGCCAGTCAAGCCATTTGTCCTGTGGAGTGCATAGTGCTTGCTGATGCTTGTAGCAGCCGTAATAGAAGTTGAATCCATCGACATAGATTGATGTCTTCATATGTGTGCTTTCGTGGCCACAACTGTCTTATATGTAAATGGGCGACCCCCGCAGGGGTCGCCCACCGGGCGGTTTCCCACCCTCCCTGGCAGACGATGCGACCAGGGGGTTCAACTAAAGTATAGCAGGCGCCAGTCTTCCGGATCGGCATGGTTTAGTCACATCTGAGCCCGATCCCATGATATCTGTCCCGGGATTCTTCAGGGTTCGCTGACGCTCACCCATTCAGAATGACGGTCGTCAGTCGGCATTCATCCCGTATGAAGTCACAGGTCCGTTAGTTCCGTTCAAACGACGTGGTGAGATCCTGCGCAACGCCGGTTTCGGCGGCGCGGTATGAGCTTTCGATGATGTCGATGACGTGGCGAGCGTGCTGGGCGGTGACCGGACTGGCGATATCATCGCGGACCCAATCGATCAGCTGGGCGACGTCCTCAAACACGTGCGCCTCTTCCATGCCAACGTGCGAGCCGACAACGTGCGGCAATGTCGCCTGTGCGCCCGCGACGCCGCCACCGTTGGCGTCGGAGATCGCGCGCTCGGGATACTCCAGCTCCTCGCCGTTCAGGTTGAAGCCCTCGATCTTGCCATCGGTACCGAAATAGGTCCCCGTAAACCACCAGTTGGTGGAACCGGCCGCAGAACCAAACCCAACCGCGAAGAGGCCGTTACCGAAGTCCATGAGGATACCGGTATTGTCATCGGCCTCGGTCTTAACCGTCTTGTCGCCGAACGAGCGCTCCGGCACCAC
Source organism: Thermomicrobiales bacterium (assembly GCA_023957015.1). Classification (GTDB taxonomy): domain Bacteria; phylum Chloroflexota; class Chloroflexia; order Thermomicrobiales; family UBA6265; genus UBA6265. The sequence continues at coordinate 40,849 of JAMLHR010000005.1, forward strand.
GATACCACTAACGGCGCTGACGCGCTTAACCGGTCCGAGCACCGTCGTCATACCGTGGAAGGCGTAGACACTCATGTCGTACATCGGTCCGCCGCCCGGCTTGCGGAAGTACCAGCTGGGATCGATGGCCGGGACACTTCCCTTGCCCTGTCGCTCCGGCTCGTCCAGGTGATAGGTACCGAATCCGGCACCAGCAATCGCCCAGACCGGAATACCGATCTTGCCCTCGGCGATAGCGCGACGCACGGCCTGCACCTGCGGTCGCAGAACCTCGCCCGGACTGGCAACGATCTTCAGCCCCTTCTTCTCGGCCAGTTCAATCAACTCGTTCGCTTCGGCCACGGTCGTGGTCATCGTCTTGTTGAAGTGAATATGCTTGCCAGCCTCCAGCGCCATCATGCCCTGTTCGTAATGCAGACCGATCGGCGAGCAGATGGAGACTGCATCCACATCGCCCTTCTCCAACAGCTCCTCATAGCTCTCGGAACTAAAGGCCATGCCGTATTCCTCGGCAGCAGCAGCAGCGCGACCCGGCACCGGATCACAGACCGCATGCAGCTTGACCTTGTCCGTCATATCGTCCTGCGAGAGGTGCGGCATGATGCCGCGCTGGGCGATTGTGCCCGCCCCAACAATACCCATGCGTACGATGTTGCTCATGTCTTCTCCTGTAAATACACCAGTGAATCAGCCTGCGTTGATTGTAGACGGATATGCCCATTCTTGAGTCCAAATCCCGGAACGAATACGCAAGCAACGGCGTTCAAAATGATAGTAGGAAAACTGTATACATATTGGAGAAGTGACCATGAACATGTCCCGCAGAATGCTCCTCACCGCCACTGTTCTCGCGGCTGGTACGCGCATCACACCCTCCTTCGCCAGGAACGCCCAGGATGCGGTTACCTCCGGTGGGCTCGGATTGAGCCTCGCCGATATCCAGTCCATGTACGAGGAAGGACCGGTCGGCCAGTCGTTCCGCAGTTTCCTGGAACCGCAGAGCGGGACCACCCTCTATATCGACTTCGGTGCCGATGATCTGGCCCAGACGATCTATGTCAGCGGTGATATCGATGAGTCCGAGGTCGACGCGCTGGTTGGCTGGTTGGTGCTGGACGATGTCCAGGATCACCGCGCGTATATCGCGCTCACCTCAGCGGGATCAATCGCCGAGTTTCGTGCGCTGACAATGGTCAGTCCAACGCTGGCCGAGTACACCAACAATCGCACCGGTATCATGGCGACCTGGCAGTTTGAACCGGACGGTGCCGGAGGCAGCAATGTCGCCAACCTGATGATTACGCTCCAGCAAGAGGGCGTTGGTTAGCCTTCGATCAGCTCCTTCGCCTGAACCAACGCATCGTCCAGCGAATCCACCAGCCAGACGCCGCGCCGATCCGTGACCTCGGCGCGGCGAAGCTTGGTGGCGACGCGCGGGTTTGCTTCACAGAAGATCACCGTCACCTCCTTACTACGTAGGCGAGTGATCAACGCTTCCAGCGCCTGAATACCGGTGATGTCCATAAAGGGCACACGACCAAGCCGCACGATCATTACTTTCGGCTCAGTATGCGAATGCGCCAGTGCCTGCTCGAAGTTATCGACTACGGCGAAGAAGAAGGGACCATCAATCGCAAAGATAGCGACATCCTCGATCTCCAGATCGGGTTCATCCGACGGCGTGATCCTAACCTCTACGGACGATGACATCCGCCGCAGGAACTGCAATGTCGCCAGCAGCACACCGACATTGACCGCGATCACCAGATCGGTCGCGATCGTGAGTACGAAGGTCACCAACAGAATGGCAACATCGGCCACGGGTGCTCGCCGCGTCATCCGAATGAAGTGGCGAACATCGCTCATGTTCCAGGAAACAACGAACAGGATCGCCGCCAGTGCCGCCAGCGGCACCGCGCCGGCCAACGGTGCCAGCACCACCACGATCAGCACCAACGTGATCGCGCTGGTGATACCCGCGATCGGTGTACGACCGCCGTTCCGGATATTGGTCGCCGTCCGGGCGATGGCCCCTGTCGCAGCGATTCCACCCAGAAAGGGAACGACGACATTCGCCACACCCTGTCCGATCAACTCCTGATTGCTATCGTGGCGTGTGCCCGCCATACCGTCGGCCACCATTGCGCTAAGCAAGCTCTCGATGGCGCAGAGCATCGCGATCGTGAATGCCGGTCCGAGCAGATCGATGGCCGTACCGAAGGAAAACGCCGGGGCCGCTATCTCCGGCATCTTCGCCGAGATACCACCGAACTTGCTCTCGATCGTAGCGACGCCCTCGAACGAGAAGACAGCCTGCACAACAGTCACCACGACCATTGCGATCAACGGTGACGGCACACGCGTTAAGTAGGGAACTCGCGGCGAGAAGATGACGATGAGCAGACCCAGCACGGCCAGCGCCGTCGTGGCGACATGCAGATGCGCCAGCGAGCGGATCATCTCCGGCACCTTCTCGTAGAGATGCTCGCCCTCCGCATCGGGAATACCGAAGAATGCTGGCCACTGTCCCACCCAGATAACCACACCGATACCGGCGGTGAATCCGGCAATGACGGGTGCCGGGATGAATCGGATTACCGCTCCCATCCGGAAGACACCCATCAGGATGAGGATACCGCCCGCCATAATCGTCGCTAACTGCAGCCCGGCGAAACCGTGCTGATGCAGGATCCCCAGCAGGATGACGACGAATGCACCGGTCGGTCCGGCAATCTGAACGCGACTACCACCGAGGATCGTCACCAACAGTCCGGCCACAATCGCGGTGATCAATCCCTGATCCGGGGAGACGCCAGAGGCGATGGCGAAGGCCATCGAGAGCGGCAGGCTGACCACGCCAACGATAACGCCAGCGACTAGATTGTGGGGCAAGCTGGCACGTGTCAGCACTCCGGCGCGATGCGCCTCCAGGAGAGCAATCATTTGGGTTCAGGGTCCTTCCATCGTGGAACGTGTGGCTAGCCCGAGAGTTACAGACACAATCGTGCCAGTTCATGGCTGATTGTATGGCCTTTCCGTCGGCACACAAGGTGTCTACGGGCTGTTTTCAGGATTTTCACGGCAAAACGTACGTTTTGCAAGGAGACGAACACACGAGTCCGCCACGGCGAATGCCGCTCTCGTGCGTCAACTAGCAGTCGACTCCCGTTTCGATCAACGGAAAGCGCATGTATCATCACTCGAGATGGAATCCGGATAAGGAAGAAAGACACAACACCCAATGCAGAGAATCATCGAACTGGAAGGCGCGTTCAACGTCCGCGATCTCGGCGGATTACCCACGACCGATGGCTACGAGGTTCGGTACGGCAAGCTCTTCCGGTCAGATGCGCTCGGACGACTCACGGATCAGGACATGGCGCTGATGGAACGCTATGGCATCAGCACCGTGCTGGATCTACGCACGGATGACGAGATCGCGGAGCACGGCGTCGCCCGACTCATCGATAACGGTGCCCGCCATGTTCACATTCGATTGATGGAGCAGGATCCGGGTGAGCCCCTGCCATCGCATCCCTCGCGAACGCTGGGCGAGCTCTACTCGTACATGGCACGCAAAGGTCCGGACAAGTTCGTGGAGACGATCACGTTCCTCGGTGAAACCGGCAACATGCCTGCGGTTTTCCACTGCGCTGCAGGCAAGGATCGCACTGGCATCACAGCGGCACTCGTCTATTCAGTGCTGGGTGTGGATCGGGAAGATATCATCCGCGATTACGTCATCACCGAAGAGGCGATGCAGCGCGTGATCGCTCGACTCAGCCTCTCCGAGCAGGCCCGGGAAGGCACGAGACAGGTGCACAGCAGCTATCTCCATGCCGAGGATGAGACCCTACGAACCTTCCTGACCTGGCTGGATGAGGCATATGGCTCACCGGTACAGTGGCTGCTGGATTCCGGTATGCAGACGAATGTGATCGATAACCTCAAACGAGAGATGTTGGGGTAGAGACGAATCCTCCTACCATCGCGTAGGGGTCGATCCAGTTCAGAATACGACAGCACCCGACGCGGATCACGGGTATCGACCCTGGTTGGTTCGCCACCCAATCCGGGCGGATACCGATTGCGATCGGATCCGCGCCCTACCTGATGGGCGTGGGGTTGCGATCCGCGTCCAGGGCGACCATGGTGATGCGACCCTCGGTGACGGCGACCTCCTCACCACCATGCACGCGCTCGGCGTGTGCCTGCACGTGAATCGTGATACTGGTGCGACCGATTCGCTCTACGGTGGTGTAACAGAGCAAGCAATCGCCAACGTAGACCGGCTTGTGGAAGACCACCCCATCCATCGCCACAGTCACAAGGCGCTTGCTGGTGAGCTTGCGAGCCGCCACCCAGGCCGCCAGATCCATCTGACTCAGTAACCAACCACCGAAAATATCTCCGGAGCTGTTGGTATCGGCCGGCATGGCGACAACGCGAATCGCCAGGTCACTCCCGTCTGGTGTGGTCATGGGTATCTCCCTCACATCTCTCGCAACTGATGAATGTATCGCTCCAGCGATCCATCGACCATAACTCGCGCGATATCTTCTCCAACGATCTCAGCATCAGGTGGGATTAGGGCCAATGCTCCCAGTAACATGCGTTGGGCGGCGGCGCAGGTGGTCTCCAGGTCGCGACAATCGACATAGCCCATACAGATGAGCCAGTCCTCACGAAATCCCGCAGGCACGTTTGTCATCGCCAACACGGCATCGATTGCCTGACGAGGACTCTCCACCGGCGGCACATCGTTGATCGGTACCAGCAACGTTGGTATCAACGTCGCCAACTTGTAGGCATTGCTGTAAAGACCGGGTGCATCACCCTTCCCCAACGCACTGACCATTTTGCCGAATGCCTCCACCGAATCCTCCACCTCAGCTGACGCGGCCGGGTGCATCTTCGCCGGGTGATCTAGCCGCTGCCACAACTCGTCGGTCGCGGCCCAGAGCAGCCGGGTTGTCTCCGCAGTCGGCAATCCGAGACTCCAGGACGATGGCTCATCGGCGTCTGCCAGCCAACCATCGATACCCTCAACGGCGGCGGAAATATGGACCAACCGGGCATCAACTTCCACCAGCCAGGTGCGATAGATCTCCGTCTCGGGTGCGCTAACCAGCACATCGAAATCCATATCGCTCCAGGGTGTCGCCTCGCCCCGAGCGTGACTTCCCTTCAGCAGCACGGCGACAGCATCCGGATGCTCTACGCGGAATCGCTGCACCATCTGCTCAATCAAAGCGGACGCTCCTTGTCTCTCACTCATGCGATGATTCTCACCGGAAGGGAGATTCGATGCCACCTCGAACACTGACATTACGGGAGCTCAACCGCACGCATCTGCATCGCCAGCACCTCCTGGAGCGATCACAGATGAGCGTTGGGGATATGTTGTCTACGCTTGTCGGACTCCAGGCGCAGGAGGTAAAGGATCCGTACCTCGGCTTGTGGAGTCGATTGGAGTCGTTTGCACACGAGGATCTGGCCAATATGCTGCTGGATCACACTGCCGTACGAGGCACCCTCATGCGTGGCACGATCCATCTGGTCACTGCGGAGGACTATCCATTCCTCTTCCAAAGCACCTACTCCCTGCATGTGCGCGGGGTAAACTCCGCGGCCAGTGCCCACTGGATGCCACGCGAGCATCACGCCGCGATCGCCGCTAAATCGCATGAATTGCTGTCGGATCAGTCCCTCACCTCGCTCCAGATCGGCGAGGCACTGCACGCGGATTGGCCGGATTTCGCACCGTCGTCGCTCGCGAGAGTCGTGCGCTTCCTGCTACCGCTGATCCAAACGCCACCCCGGGGTGTCTGGGGCACGAAGATCAGTAGTCGACCATCCTGGACATTGCCGGATCAATGGTTAGGTATTGATGTACCCAGAGAACAAGCCACCGCATATGAGATGATCCGGCGCTATCTCCGGGCATTCGGACCCGCCAGTCAGGCGGATATGATCGCCTGGAGCGGTGTCACGAACCCCAAGACGTCGCTGGCTGAAATGACCGATGAGTTGACCACCTATCTGAAAGAGGATGGAGACATTCTCTACGATACGGTAGGGCTGGAGATTCTCTCGGAGGATACAGCGGCACCCATCCGCTTCATGCCGGGCTTCGATAACGCACTGCTCGGATTCAAGGATCGACGTCGCATCATCTCAGACGAGGCCCGGGCGCTGATCGGTACACCGAACGGTATGTTCGCGAGCACGTTTACCGTCGATGGATTCGTGGCCGGTATCTGGCGTATTCATGATGAGGCGCTGGAACTCGCGGCCTTCAGCAAACTCTCCAAACGCCAACAACAAGAGGTCGAGCGCGAGGCTAAGCGTCTGGCACCATTCTGGACCGGCGAACAGCTGCCCGTACGCTGGACAGAGGTGTGGAAGCTACCCGGTAAACACCCGCGGTAGGTGACCCCGCACACCCACATCGGCAACGAACAACGATCCCGCCGCAGGTTGCTCGTCATCGGGCAATCCCTCGCGACTGGTGGTGATGAACAGTTGATCGAGATTCTCGCCACCAAAGGTACAGGCCGTTACCTTTGTAACGGGTAGCTCGACGATAGCGCTGAGCTTGCCAGCCGCATCATATCGACGCACGGCGGCGCCGTTGCTGAGTCCGATCCAGACGCCACCATCGGCATCGATGGTGAGACCATCCGGCCGCACACCATCCTCGCGGAGATCCACGAGTACGCGTCGATTGTGCAACGCATCTTCCGGGTTCCAGTCGAAGACGCTTATCGCATACGTCTCGGTATCGTTGTAGTACGCGGTGGAACCATCCTCGCTCCAGCAGAGACCATTACTGATCGTCAGGCCGCTCAGCATTCGCTCGGTTCGTCCATCGGGGGAAAGTCGCCACAGACTGGCAGCGCCTGGCGTGCGATCATAGGCCATACTGCCGCACCAGAAACTGCCATCGGGATCGCAGGCACCCTCGTTCATCCGAACGAGACCTGCCTGCCAGAGCGGTGGGAGATGGTTGGTATAACCATCGGCCTCGACCAGGGCGAAGCCCGTCTCAACACCAATCACCATGCCACCCTGCTGCCGCGGTCGGATCGCGGCCACCACCGGACTGCCACTGCTCCAGCGTGTCACCTCGCCGGAAGGTTGGAGCGAGAGGACATCGCCCGCCAGCATATCCACCCACTTCAGTCCGCCCCATTCCGGCCACCAGACCGGTCCCTCGCCGTGATTGGCAACTGCATCGGTAATACGTTCTGCGCGCATGATTCCTCCTGAACCGAATGGTCTCATCATAACCGCGACCTTTTCGGCACTGTATCGTTCTGTGTATCCATAGACGATATCCGCAAGCGAGGAGCCGGTGCACGAACCGTTGGAGAACTCACCACCCCAAGACACATCACGCGTCATGGACCTGCTGGAAGAGGTCTTTCGTAACCATCGCCAGGATCTGTTCTCGTTCTGCTATCGACGGCTGGGATCAGCGGACGCGGCCAATGACGCCTGCGGTCGAATCGTGCTCAAGGCGGTCAACAGCATCGATTCGTTCACACCCCACCCGGATCGGCCAGGCGAGACCATGCGCGCCTGGCTCTTCCGTATCGCCCGCAACGATCTCATCGACCATCGCCGCACACTCCGACCCGTCGCCTCGCTTGATCGCCTAAGTCAGGACGGGACATTGCTTCACAACCCGATCGATTCCCGTCGCGGACCAGAGGAGACGGCGTTGGCCAGGGAGTCCGAGCACGAGCTCCAACATCTCCTGCAACAGCTTCCGGATTCGCAGCGATCGATTGTCGAACTGCGGCTGGCGGGATTGCGTGGTGACGAGATCGCCGAAGCCCTTGGTCTCCCGCTTAGCGCCGTGAAATCGGCTCAATACCGCGCCTATCAGCGACTTCGCGATCTGCTCTCGCCCGACCACAGCACTGCGAGGAAACCATGACCCAGCTCCCCTTCCCCACCAACCACGATGCCGATGACCTCAACGACTGGCTGGATGCACTGGTAACCGGTGACCAGGCGCCGCCGAGCAACGAGGTCCAGGCCGCTGCTGTGCGCGTGCATGCGCTGGCGGCAACATCCCCGACGGTTTCAACGCAACAGGAAGGACCACCTATGACTGCCACCGCTCTCTCACTGCCGCACGGGCGGCAAGCATACCGCAGACCGGAAAGAAACTGGTCAACCTGGATCAGTGCGGTGTTGGTCGCGGCCATCCTGGTCTCACTGGTCAACTGGTTCCGCTTGCCACCAGCGAATCAGGATCGACCCAACATCGCCCATGCACCTGCCGGGCTGATCTCCGCCAATCTCAATCCCCTGAATTCCAACACCGCACCCTGGATCGCGGACTTCGATTCGGCGGATTGCACCGAGACATCCGATATCTCTGAGGTCCTCGTCGACTATAGTGCGATACCGATAGAAGACCCTCAGAGCTACGAGATTATCGGTGACGCTGAGCATGACGATGCCGAAGCCGCCGCCGAGCAATATCGGGCGATGCGTGGTTGTGCCTACATGAAATCTGCCTGGGCGTATTGGACGGAAGCACGTATCAATCAACATCCACGTGTGTTGGACGAGACCAGCAGCATTGAGCTTGCCGAACTCCAGTCGTATTTTGCGGACCGCTATCCAGAGCAGTTCATGGCCGTCGGAGACGATCTCCACGTCAGTCTCAAGATATGGTCGGAATGGACAACTCGGGCAGACCACAACTTCATCGGCCAGCCGATTCCATTAGCCGCCAAACTCAATCCTGACTGGGCGGTAACCCTGGCGGATGGGCGTATCGCCTTCCCGGCCACGGTGATGTACTCATCCGCCGATCCGGCCATCTACCTTGGCGGACTTCCGGTTGATGACCCGGTGAGTACCGTGGTGATCGTGTTCGCCAACGTCGATGGCACCTGGAAATACGACGATAGTCTGGCACTGTGTCTGGCTAACTGCGCCGGTGGTGTGGGGAATCCAATAGATCCCGAGATCGAAACGTGGGTACAACCCAGTGACCAACAGGAGTGCACAGCGCAACCGCTCATTGCCGATCTGAATTACGACCTCAGCGATGGATTCCCGGACTATAGCGACCGAGAGTATCAGGTGGCCGATACGTCACCGTCATCGACGGCCCAGGTCGTCGCACAGACAGCCAACAATTGGTACGGTTGCTCATTCAGTAACGCAGGTTCACCCGAGTCAGTAAGTTATCTCACTCCCCTGGGTAGGACAAATGTCGTGCTGATCGAACAGGGCGGTTACGGCGATCCGTTCGAGATTGCACCTTACCTACGCCAACGGGAAATGGAGACCTCAAAACTCCTCAGTGTCACCCCCAACTGGACCCAGATCGCTGTGGTTGATATGCCACTTGCGTATGCGCAGTTCGGGATGATCTGGACACCTGGGTTCTCTGGCACTGCCGAGAATTCTGCCCGGGTCACTACCCAGGAAGGTGCGTTCAATCCGGGTGCGACGGTGACACTCAGCGATGGTCGCGTAGCTATCGGTCACACTTCACTGATCTCCATCAATGATCGCGGAGCTATCACCTACGAGGGAAATGCTATGGCCAATCCCCAGTTCGGGCTGATTCTGCAGCAGCATGGCGATCTGTGGTTGGTGGACGAGATTCTCGTGTCCCAGAATGGCGCGCTTGCGTTCACCCAATCCGACGGATGGTGGTGGCAGGACACATTCGATCCGCCAAGTGCGAGTGAGCAGATCGCGTTGGCTCCAGACGAGGTTGCCTCAACAACCCCATCGCCACTCGATCCATCGTCAGCTCCCTGGATCGCGGACTTCTCACCTCAGGATTGCACGGCCGAGCACCAATCTCAGATTGAGATCTCAAGCCGCGTCAACAACGCGGAATTCGGAGAGCAATCCTATGGCATTGTTGGGCCAGCGACCCCGGCCGACGCGACTCTGGTCGGCGATGCTTACCGCGCCATGCGTGGTTGCGACGACGGCAACACCGCCGCCAGCTACTGGAGCGATGCTCGGGTTGGTGGAGTGCCTCGCAACCTGACAGAGACAAATCTGGCTGAACTGGCGGACCTTCAGGCTTACTTCGAGAGCGTCTATCCCGATCAGTTCATGACCACGGCGGTTGATGTGGTGGTATCGAACGAGATTCAGGCTGAGTGGGATGCCCGCGCCAAGTTCAACGAGCTGGGTGCGCCGATTCCACTGAGCGTAAAGATCAATCCGTAGTGGGGAGTGGAGCTTGGCGATGGTCGTATCGCCTTCCCGGCCACGGTGATCTACGCCGCCAACGATCCGGCGATAGTGGCGAACGGTCTGCCAGTCGATTCGCCGGCAAGCACCGTCGCGATGGTGTTCACCTACGAGCGCGATGGCTGGAAGTACGACGACAGTTTGCCACTCTGCCTGGCCAACTGCGAGAACGGCATCGGCAATCCGCTCGATCCCACGGTGGAGACCTGGTCGGTACCACCGACGATTGCGGAATGCACGACCAACGCAATGGACACAGAGACGCTCCGGGAGCGCATGAATACCGGTAGTGACTGGACCGCGAACTCTATCACGATACAGGGACCGGCCACCGAGTCCGATGCGGAAGCGGCGCTCGCCACCTATCGCATTGCCGATGCCTGCCAACGGTACGGCCTTACCTCTGAGAGTCTGGAACTCTACTCCGATCAGAGTCTCCAATATGTAAGTCCCATCACCCGTGGCCCGAGTCCGGAGTTGGAAAAGGACGAGGAGAACCTGGCACTGGCAAAGCAACAGCATGACCTGCTACGCATGGAAATCGCAGCCGCTGAGCCACGGATCTCCACTATGGCGGTTTCGCAATCGTTCGTCGGTAGATACGACATCCCGGGAACGCAGTCAGTCTCCAGCACACTTGGCAACAATGACGACAGTACTGCCTCTCTCTATGACGGTATGGCGACCAGTCAGGGAGCCTGGATGTTGGAAGACGGACGGATCGTTCTGCCCATGGTGAAGGTGTTCGATATGAACGACCGCAATGCGATTCGCTACGGGGGTTCGCTCCATGACCGTGGCTCAGCAGCTATCCTCCGCAATGTCGATGGGGAGTGGAAGATCGATTACCACACGAACGCGCTTACGTCGTTCGGGTTCTCGATCACGCCATCGACCGATGCCTGGTGGTGGGCGGAGGAATGGGTCATACCACCATTCGCGACACCGAAACCGTAACACCACACGACGAAGCCCCCGGGTTTGACCTGGGGCTTCGTTCGGACACTCGTTCCGGAACTAAACTCTATCGCTCGTCAATCGCCACGAACTTCTTGTCCGGCACCGGACCAACGTAGTGACTGGCCGGGCGGATGAGCCGGTTGATCTGCACCTGCTCCAACACGTGCGCGCTCCAGCCGACGCTACGGCTGACGGCAAATGCCACCGGGAAGAAATCACCCGGAAGACCAACGGCACCAAGCACCGCGGCGCTGTAGAACTCCACGTTGGTGTAGAGCTTACGACCCGGCTTGTGCTCGTTAAGCAAGCGCAATGCCTTCTCCTCGGTCTCCTTGCTCAGCATGAAGAACTCGGGTGTGCTCGCCTGCTGCGCCATACCACGCAGCACCTCCGCCCGCGGATCCTCCGCCTTGTAAACGCGATGACCAAAGCCCATCAGACGCTCACCACGACTCAGCGCACCTTCCAGCCATGGTTCGACATTCTCCAGCGAGCCGATCTCGTTGAGCATGTCCATTACCTTGGCCGGGGCACCACCGTGGGCAGGTCCCTTCAGGGCGCCAATGGCACCCACGAGACAACTGCAAATATCGGAGTTGGTGCTGGCGATCACCCGAGCGGTGAAGGTGGAGGCATTGAGACCGTGATCGGCCAACAACACCAGGTAACCATCCAGACCCTTCCACTCACCTTCCGATGGCTCCTCACCATGCATCATGTAGAGGAAGTTCTGGGCAGTATTGAGATCGGCACGACCCTGCACCGGCTCCAGCCCCTGTCGCAGCCGATAGAACGCCGCTGCGATCGCCGGGAAGCGCGCGGCAAGCTCAACCGCTTCCTCGAAAGTGGGCGTCCCCTCGAAGTGCGTACCGCTCTGGGCACCCAGCAACGAGACACCGGTACGGAGCGCGTCCATCGGATTCGCGTCTTTACTGACCTGACGCAAACCTTCAATCACTGCCTGCGGCAGCTCACGGTTCGCACCCAGCAGCGCATTCAGTTCGTCGAGTTCCTGCCGATTCGGGAGCTTGCCCTTCCACAGCAGGTAGGCAACTTCCTCAAACGAGGCGTGCCCCGCCAACTCGTAGATGTCATAACCGCAATACACCAGTTTGCCATCGGAACCAAAGACATGGCTCAACTCGGTATTGGCCGCAATAACGCTATCTAGCCCATTAACCATGATGCCAGTACTCGAAAAATCGGACATCCGCGAGTCTCCTCCGGTTCTGCCAACCGTATGTTGTGGGATACCCGGTGTTCACCCGTCTATGGGGTCACCATCGTCCAGAATGATCGTTCACAAGTTCATGCTATCACTAAAATGGGAGGTCAGTCCCGGTAAATACCGACAGCGTTGCGCAATTGACACGTCGTATGCATTCGACATTACGCAGAGATCACGGCTGCAGTTGCCAGGAGCGGATATGCTCCCAGGTCAGGTCATGCCACCACTCGGCATTCCAGTCGGCGCTGTGAAATCGGAACAACGTCACCCACTCCGCCATGAACTCGGTGGCATATGGCATGGGGATGGCGCGGAGGAACTGATCGACCTCGGCCCTGAGATCCTTGCGTCTCCGCAGATCGTGGGAGGCCAGGGAGAAATGGGCGTGAAATGTCTCGGGATCAAGTGGCTTGGTCCAGTCATCTGGCTGGTAATCCGTGATCGGTGCGATCGCTTCGGCGATATCAACTGCCAATTTCTGCAGCGGTAGATTCTTCTCGCCATCGGCCAGACGATCGATGTCATAGACGATCGTCGACCCAACGAAGTCGATGCCAGCGTTGTAAACCGGAAACTGCCGCGCCACAGTCAGCAACGGATCAAGCACGCAAACGAAATCGTCCGCAGTTGCGTTGCTCGGCACCGCCCCGACCAATGTCGCATGCGGTGCGAACGCGGCCGCCGAGACGATACCGAACTGTCGCTTGCAGAGCTCGGTCAGATCGGCAATCGCCTTGCAGGTGACAGGATCGGGTCGAAGATAGACACCCCAGGTATATTCGGTCACAGGTATATCCTCTGGTAACTCACGATTCTCTGGGTGCATCCTCAACCGAATCGAGGCTGCTGGCAAGGGCGGATTGTGAGGTCGGGCAGAGCCGGGTACCATCGCACTATGTATTGATGGACCCCGCTGATCAAGGCCGAACCATGAACGAGGGACAGCAGCGCGCGCTGCAGGATTTTCATGACAATCAATGCCTGTGGCTGGCGCGACTGGCGACGGGTGAACCCCAACCGCAACTACCTCATCCACATCTCTTCGCCGAGCACGATACCCTGGCCATTCGCACTGGCGAGAGCGGCATCATCATGCTGCCCTACACCGCATCACCGGATCACGCATCGCTCGATGCGTCGTTAAGCTGGGTACGTCAACATGCGGTCAATGATCTCCTGATCTGGAATATGCAACCCGATCACGCGCTCGATCTCGAACTGCTCGCACGCGGTTTCCGGGTCGGATTCGAACCGTGGTGGATGACCCGCGATCTCGATGCACCCATTCCGGCACTTACCCACGATGTCACCCTGGTAACAGACTCTGATATCGAGCAACTGCGCGCCAGCCAGATCCCGTACATCGTGCCCACCCAACTGGATTCCACTCGCGAGCTCGTGCGCCAGGCATCTAGCGGCGAGGTTGTCTGGTTGGTGGCCAGAGACGGCGATACCGTCAACGGCCAAGCAATCGTCAATCTCGATGGCGATCACGCTGGTCTGTTCAATGTCGGCGTGGATGGTCGTCATCGACACCGCGGCGTTGGCAGTTCCCTAACCGCTGCCGCGATGCAGATGGCGCGTGATCGCGGTGCCCGCACCATGAACCTGAACAGCACACCGATGGGCGAGCATCTCTATCTCCGCGCTGGTTTCATCCGCATCGGCAATGGTATGACCTGGTCCGCTTCGGGTATGCGGGCGCGGTCAGCGGTCAACCACCATGTCCATGATCTCGCCATCGCGATCGGTGATGGCGACGTCGCATCGGTGACACGGCGAAATGTGCGTCATCATCTCCCGAACGGGATGACGGCGCAGGAGCTCGCGGCACGGTTTGGGCAGAGGGATATGTTGTTGCATCTCGTCTCCCTGGGACAAGTACCGGAGATCATTAGCTTGTGGGAGGTCGGACTCCGCGACGAAGCAGTGGCAGCGACCAGTGATCCGCGAGCGCGGGAGTTGACCAGCGGTCCCAGACAAGCCAGACCACTGCATCTCGCGGTCGAGCGCGGTGCGGGGACGCTTGTCCTGGCGCTGATCCACGCCGGTGCCGATGTCAACGCCCGCGATAGCGAGTTCCGCGCCACACCACTGGATTGGGCACACGCCTGCGATAAACCCACCATCGCCCGCATCATCCGCCAGGCGGGTGGCGAATAGCATCCTCGCCAGGCGGTACAATCGTAGCCAGATATTCACCGGCCATCGGGCCCTCGTACAGGTTTCAGTATGGACACGTTTGTTGTCATCCTCGTTCTCATTGTTTTGCTGGTATTGCTGGGCGGAACGGCATGGTTCTTCACTCGTGAAGCCGGACCGGGTTCCGGTATGGCCTGGCTCACCGGCAATCGGCAGTTCCGTAGCGTCTTCCCCTCGGCCAATGCATCAATGCCGTTCTCGTCACGCACAAGCGCCATCATGGTCGACGAATCGCATCTGCATCAGTTGGCAAGCGATCTGCGAGAGGAAATCGAGCGGGCCACCCAGCTCAATCTCGCTATGGAGGCACGCCTCTCGGCACTGGAGACCGATTTCGGGAGCACGAAACAGCTCCCCGCATTTGTCGATGCCCGCGTGCAATCGGCCGAGCAGGAGACACGGGATCGCATCGCGAAGATTCGTCGCGATCTGAATGCCAGCCGCGTCTCCGATTCGCCCTATAGCGTGCGCCGCAACGATGCCGTCAGCGATCTCTATCAGAAACTGGCGCAGCTTGATGTCGCCATCGGTGCGGTGGTCAATCCGATGCTGCTACCCGGCGAGCAGGTCTCCGTGCCGGAATCGCTCTACGATGACACATTGATCTGGGACAACTGGGGCGATGTCGCCGACCGCGCCTACGCCTTCGGCGAGTCGTTCAGCCAAAGCCGTTATCTGCTTGATCCGGAGTTGGCGCTACGGGTGGAGACATTCATCGCCACCTTCCGCACCAATCTCACCACCACCGTGTATCCGGTGGTGCAGGATGAACATCGGTCGTCACAACAACGGCAGCAGATGCGCATCGGTATCGTGACGGTGGTCGATGAGATTCGACCGTTGCGTCGCGAGTTCGAGCAGACCTGGCTGAACGGTACCCACCTGGACGGCTTTACGGACGATGATGAGTCGGATGCCTAGCACCGTGCTGACAGGTCTGGATGTGCTGCTACGAGATAGACATCCACTCGCGCAGGATGGAGCCATCGGGCTCGTCACCAATCCCACCGCCGTCACACGCGATCTCGTCAGCGCCGTCGATGCGTTGCATCAGGATGATCGCTTCCATCTCGTTCGCCTCTTCGGACCCGAACACGGTGTTCGTGGTGACGCCCAGGCTGGCGATCACATCGGGAACGCGATCGATGTCACTACCGGACTGGAAGTGATCAGCATGTATGGCGATCACCTCACTCCCACGTTGGAGGATCTCGATGGAATCGAGGTGATGGTCTACGACCTTCAGGATGTCGGTGCGCGGCATTACACCTATCTGAGCACATTGGTGCACGTCATGCAGGCCTGTGCGGAGGCAGCGATCCCACTACTAGTGCTGGATCGACCGAATCCGATCACCTGTCTCCACACCGAAGGCAAGGTGCTGGATTCAGCCTACGAGTCCTTCGTCGGCATCCACTCGATCCCCACCCGGCATGGACTGACCATCGGCGAGTTGGCACTGCTGATCGCCGCAGACCGTGATCTTCCAACTCCTACGGTTGTCCGCTGCCAGGGTTGGACGCGCGACCAATGGTGGGACGAAACGGACTTGCCCTTCGTCCTTCCCTCTCCAAATCTACCGACGCTCGATTCGGTGCTGGTCTATACGGCAACCTGCCTCCTGGAGGCAACGAATCTCTCGGAGGGTCGCGGCACGACCAAACCGTTCGAGATGATCGGCGCACCGTGGCTGAATGGCGCATCGCTGGCAACCGAACTCAACGCACGACAGCTACGAGGTGTGACATTCCGGGGACTCACGTTCACACCATGGTTCTCCAAGCATCAGGGGGTACCCTGCGGTGGCGTGCAACTGCATGTGACCGATCGCGAGGCGTTTCGACCGGTCTCGACCGGCATCCACCTGCTTCATGCGCTCTGCCACCTGCCGGATTCGCAGTTCCAGTGGCTGGAGGGTCCGGTATTCGGTATGAGCCATGCCCGCCTCTACGGGAGCACGGAACTCCAGATGATGCTGACCGACGGTGCGACCGTCGAGGAGATCATCGCCAGTTGGCAACCGGAGCTGGATCAGTTCGTCTCCCGCGCAAGCACATTCCATCTCTATCCCACCGGAGGCCAAAGGTGACGGTCAAACTCCCTCAATCCGATGAAGCCATCACGAACGCTACCGGTAAGGGCTGGGATGCCTGGAAGGCGATCCTGGACGAATGGAATGCACCGGCAAAATCCCACACCGAGATCGCACGGTATCTGTCCGATACGCACGGCGTGCCGGATTGGTGGGCACAGGGTGTTACCGTTGGTTACGAGCGGATGATCGGTCGACGCGAGGCTGGGCAGCGCAACGATGGCAGTTACTCAGCCAGCGCCAGCAAAACGATCGGGGTACCCATGTCCGCCGTTCACGCGGCGTTGGTGGACGATGCACAACGAGATCAGTGGTTGCCAGCCGGAAGCCTCTCGCTACGAACCCAGCAGGTGAAATCGGCCCGCTTCGATGAAGCGGAGACGGGTTTGATCGTGGCGTTCTTCCTCACCGCCAAGGTTGAGAAGACGGCGGTGCAGGTACAGGTCGATGGTCTCGCCAGCGCGGATGATGCCGATGCCTGGAAGGCGGTCTGGAAGACGCGGTTGAGTGATCTGGCGACACACCTGGACAACATGTCGTGATGCAATGAGGCCCTGAGCTATCTGGGAGCTTGTCCAGAACGCCACCTCCAGGCAGCTATTCGCGCAGGGCCTCATTGGTATTAGGAGCTAGAGCTCGGACCGATCAATGCCCGCAGGCATTCGTGAGTTATCCGGGCATATGTTGACACCACGAAACCTCGGCACCTGCCCTCTCGACTCATGATCGCGCCAATCATTCCCGGGAGATGAAACCGCGCTCCGCCGAAACCGTGAGCCCGGACAACTCACGGTCGCGCAACTCTCCACGACGATCATCCTCTGCATCGCGACCGCTCGGTCCAGGTTTACCTCATGCACGAGAAGACCTGATCACGGGTCTGAGGCGGTACTATCATCACACTACGAACCAGGTGTGCTGGTGGGAGCCACAGACTGATCGACCGGTTCAATTGGCGGCAACCGCGTATCCCCGGTGCTGGCTGTATTGGCCGGTGTGGGAACCGGATTCGTCCCGATTGGCTCAAGGGGAGGGGGTTGCGTCGCACCACTTTCCTCCCAGAACGCGTCACAGTCTCCCAGGCAAACCTCCGCCTCGGTATCCAGACGCCATTGACCATCCACCTCTTGCCAGACCAGCACGCGGGTGACAACCTGCGCCGTCCGCCGCGTTTGCGGTGCATTGTCCTCAAAGGTGGTGACTTCCGATTGCAGAATGGCAACACGACCATCGCTCAACACAACAGCATTATCCGGATCAAAGGCAGCGTAGGTGTCGATCGGAATATCCATCCCGGGAAAGAACGCCAACGGTACATTTGACCGCACGTTGTCCTTGTTGGCCCCCTGCTCCTCGAGTTCAATCGAGAGTTGTCTTGCCTGATCGAGATCGGCAACAGCGAACGTATCAGTCTTTAGCGCGAAGTCTTCACCACTTTGCTGGCAAGCATCGTACTGGCGGCTACCAATCGCGACGATCGTCGCTGGTTCCCAACCGGAGAGTACACCGTAGTTACCGACGCATTCCTCGGATGAGATCGGACGATGCCAGACCGAGACATGTGTGGTGGCTGCAAGGTACGTGAAGAAGTCATCGCACTCGCCTATGCATAGATAGAGCACATCATCCAGCTTCCACACGCCATCCTCTTCGGCCATCACATAGAGGAGGCCTCGCCCGGTTGAGGTCGAGCGAGTCCCCGAATCGGCATCCGGATTCACGGTCGCTATCACGACCGGCACAGCAATCCGTCCGTCGGAGGTCTGCATCGCGAACTCGGCCAGCGATAGGCGGTAGTCTCCTGGTGTTACCAGTGCCGATTCCGGATTCCCCTTACCAATGACGACCACCATATCTGAAGCGGTGATATCGGACTTAGCGGCAAACTCATCCGACACCTCCATACTGACTGCAAGTGTCTGCTCGATCTGCAGCGGCAGTAACGGATTGAAACCCTGACCCTGCATCGTGGTGCTAACGGCTGCGTAAGACGACGTCATGAAATTCAAGGGATCGGCGACATCAGCGCAACTATCGACCTGCCGCGCGGCCATGGCGGCTGCCTCGGCATCACCCCTCGCCGGTGTCTCAAGTGAGTCATAGCTACGGGCAGTGATTCGCGTTTGGCTCGATGGCCGCGTTCCCGTCGATGAATCACCAACGGGTGGATATTGACATTCCTCTGCGGTTACCGGCTTGAGCAATGTGACCGCGGCCTCCGGCGACGCTATCGGACTCGAGTCAGATGCCGGAGAGGTCACAATCTCGGATACCGGGCGAACATTGGTCTCTCGCACCCACCCCTCTTTACCGTCTATTGTCCGGATGAACAGCCAACCCTGGTCCTCACTAAGGTCATCCCCTTCCGGATCGGACGTGAGTTCGCGTTGACAGAGGTATTGCAACATCTGACCATCCTGGAGCACCGCCACCGGATCACCACTCGCGATACCAGGACCAGGACGAAGATTGACGGCCCTCCCTGCGATTACCTCGTAGTCCGCACTGAAATCCTCAGAAACAGTGCAGGCTTCGCCGCTGGAAGTCTGCATCTTCACATACGTGGCCCAACCAGGTTGCTGCTGCCAGAACGGAGCACACTCCTCCTCGGTCCCGATACAAACAGGCAGGTATTCATCAATCTGCCACTCGCCGTCGTTCTCGATCAGCACCCCGCCAAACCACCGGCTTCGACGTATCCGGCGTCACCAGCGGCATCTCGCCGTCAGAAACCATCCATCGCTGTGACCAACACTATCTGACGACCATCCGCCGTCTGCATGATCCAGTCCGGATTGATCACTGGATACGTCCGGATCAAGACCCTCGACTTCAGGATCGCCAACGTTGAAATGCAAAACCATTTGGTCAGATGTGACGCCGAGCTGGTTAAGGTAGAAGTCGGACACCTGCTGTCCATGCACGATCTGATCCACCGACAGTGCTGGGCCTCAGCCGATACCGAGAAGACACGATCAGTTTCCTCGTACCACAACCGGTCCGACAGAAGGTCTCCCACGCCAACCGCGTTCAAGCAGGCGCGCATATCACGGGCAGCGCTCCCAAACATCCGTGCGCTCGGCCGCATTCGCTAACTGCAGCGGCGCATGACACGAGCGGGGAAGTCTCCCGATACCAAAGTGAGACTTGCCGTTGGTGTACGATCTGATTCTCGGTGAGCGTGCATTCATACGGAGAGATCGGCATCACCCACTCCGGATTCCCGGAGATGCCACCGCTGTGGGTGTTGCGACTGCCGTATCCACAACCGGCAGCGCCGTCGCCCACTCCTCCCATACCTCATCGCATTCACCGGCAAACGGCCAGGTCTCATCCAGCAACCACCCCCCGTCGGCCTCTATGAAGATCAAAACACCAGCACCAAAACCGGTGTGGTTGTCGGATTCCCACCATGCCATTAATAGACCGTGCCCTGCCCCAGGCGGACTTTCCGGCGTCACCAGTGGCATCTCACCGTCGGAGACCACCATGGCTGTAACCAACACTATCTGACGACCATCCTCCGTCTGCAAGATCCAGTCCGGATTGATCACTGGATACGTACCCGGATCGAGACCCTCAACCTCAGGATCGCCAACCTTGAAATGCAAAAGCATTTGGTCAGATGTGACGCCGAGTTGGTTAAGGTAGAAGTCGGACACCTGCTGTCCATGCACGATCTGATCCACCGACAATTGCTGGGCCTCAGCTGATACCGAGAAGACACGATCAGTTTCCTCGTATCGCAACCGGTCCGACCAGAAGGTCTCCACGCCAACTGCGTTCAAGCAGGCGCGCATATCACGGGCAGCGCTCCAAACATCCGTGCGCTCGGCCGCATTCGCTAACTGCAGCGGCGCATAGACACGAGCAGGGAAGTCCCCCGATACCAAAGTGAGACTTGCCGTTGGTGTGACGACCTGATTCTCGGTGAGCGTGCATTCATACGGAGAGATCGGCATGAGCCATTCCGCGTTCGGAGAGAACATGACAACCGGAGTCGCCTGCACCGTCGGGATGGCGGACGGGACACCCAGGAATCGGCCCTCATCGCCGCCACGCGGCAAACTCCAGTTGAACACACCGGTCATCGCCAGGAGTGCTGCAGCGGCAATCGCCAGCCAGGCGAATTTCCCTGATCGACGCTTCTCCAAACCCGGATAGGAAATACCACGTGAGATAACGGTCGGTTTGTCGAGTTCCAATGCAGTTGCGATCTGTAGCCTGTGATGTGTAGGCATACTCACGTCTCGCTCCTTCCGATAAACACCAGCGACAAATCGAGTCAGATCGTCTTGTTGTTCTGGCTGGTGGCCAGCGACCAGTGCGTCAAGCGCCTGGTCGAATGCGGAGTCATCCATGGTTCACCTCGGTCCTATGCGGAGCCATGAGTTCACGCAAGCGCACGAAGGCACGAGCCTGGGTGGCCTTGACTGCACCGTGAGTCATCCCCATCGCGTTCCCGATCTCCCTGCCCGTCAACCCCGCCAGCCGCAGACTCACAACCTCGCGCTGCTGATCGGTCAGCTGCTGTAAAGCGGCATACAGTGCGGAACCCGTTTCCCGTTGCAGTGCTGAAGCCTCGGGTCCCGGTGAAGCGGTCGCCACGTGATCGGCCAGTTCGATCACCGGCCTGGTACTGCGATAGCGATCGATCACGGCATTGCGAGCGATGGCGAAGAGCCAACTACGGAACGAATCGCCGTGAAATCTGCCGATGCTGTTAAGCGCTCGCATGAAGATGTCGGAGGTGGTATCGGCAGCAACCTCAGGATCGCCGAGTCGGCGCAAGCAATAGCCGTAAACGGCATCGACGTAGCGCTCGTAGAGCGGTGCAAACGCGGTGCGATTACGCTGCGCGGCCCTAACCTCGTCTTGTTCCGTGGCTGCAACCTCTATCACATTGCCTCTCGTTCCCGCTGGTGTACCAACCTTATCTATGGAGACGACGTATTCATGAAAAGGATACGGTCGCTATGATAGGAGTAGAGCGACGGTAATCCCGAGGTGGAATATGGTACGTAACTCTCCCACTGCTCGCGCTGGCGCGCTGGCTGGCATCGCGGCGATGCTTGGCGCCCTGGTGGCGATGCAGTTCATGGCTATGCTGCTGGAGACACGGCAGTTCATCGATGCCCTGGCCGATGGATTGCTGGTGCTGATCCCGCTGGATTGGTTCAGCTGGCTGAAATCGACGCTGGGGGAGCAGGCGAAGACCTGGCTCTATGCCGGGCTGTTGCTGGGATTCCTCGTTGTCGGTGCGCTTGGCGGCTGGATCGTGGCCATGGCAGCCAGTCAGTGGCGGAGACGCGTGCCGCAATGCACGGCGATCCTGCTCCTGGGTGCGATCTCCCTTCAGTACTGGTTCGATCGGCAGCAGTTCACCTATCTCTTCTGGCCGATATTGATAGTGCTAACCATTGGCGCAATCACCTGGGGAATGCTCATCTGGTTCCAGCTGGATGCGCCCAGGTTCGCGACCTATCAGGACACCTCGCGTCGCCATGCGATCGGCGCGGTGGCGAGCATCATTGGCACGCTTGTCCTGGGTGGGAATCTCCTCACACTGTATAAGCGCCAGGCGGAATCGACGATTGAGGCCGCGGAATCCGATATCACCCCCGCGATCACGCCGAATGACCAGTTCTACCGGGTCTCCAAGAACTTCAGCGATCCCGCTAACGAGCGCGGACTGGACTGGTTCATCGAGATCAGCGGCCAGGTCGACGAAGAACGCGCGTGGAGATACGGCGATCTCCAGGAGTTGGGCGTCCAGCACACTATCACCACCCAACTCTGCATCAGCAACACCGTCGGTGGCGACCTCATCGGCACCGCCGAATGGACGGGGGTCCCACTCGCGACCGTCCTCAATACGGTCGGGGCTCATGGCGACTACATCCGCTTCCATGGTGTCGATGGCTATGACACGACCGTGCCGATGGAGCGTTGCACGCAACCGCAGGCGTGGCTTGTGTGGGGGATGAATGGGGAGCCATTACCGGAGAGCCACGGCGCGCCGGTGCGCGCGATCATTCCCGGTCTCTACGGTATGAAGAGCGTCAAATGGCTAACCGAGATCCATGTCACCGATGAGAACGCTCTCGGATACTGGGAGCGCACGGGCTGGACAAATGAGGCCGTGGTCAAGCCGATCAGTCGCATCGATTTCCCTCGCCGCACCAGCAGCCTCACCGAGGGTTCGATTCCGGTGCGCGGTATCGCGTTCGGTGGCGATCACATGCTGGATCGAGTGGAGATCAGCACCAACGGCGGCCACGATTGGCAGACGGCGACGATCACCGAGCAACCGAATCCGGAGGGCATCGCCTGGAGCCTGTGGCACTACGATTGGCAGGCAGAACCAGGCACGCACACCCTGATGGTGCGCATGGTCGATACCGATGGCGAGGTGCAGACGGACGCTTCGGCTCCATCGTTACCGGATGGTGCCAGTGGGTGGCATAAAGTGGACGTTTTGGTGGCCAGAGCGTGATGCTGCGGTGCTACACTGCCCAAAGGTATTCATCCGCCAGTTCCGGTGAGGTCAACCATGGTTACGCTCAAGCGCTCGTCCAAACCCGTTCAACCCCAGGTTATTCCCACCGACTGGAAACAGCGAGCCGATTTCGAGACCGCCAGTGTACTGCAGGCTGAACTGGAGGCGCGTATCCAGGGCGAGGTACGGTTCGATGCCGTCAGCCGCATGCTCTACTCCACCGATGCCAGCAACTATCAGATCGATCCGATCGGCGTGGTTATCCCGCGCACGCAGGATGATGTCATCGGTGCCATCACACTGGCCGCCAGCCATGGCGTGCCGATTCTGCCCCGAGGTGGCGGCTCCAGTCTGGCGGGTCAGGCGGTGGGAGCAGCACTGGTCATCGATACCAGCAAGTACCTCAACCGCGTCATCTCCCTCAATCAGGAGACCCACCAGGTCACGGTCGAAGCCGGTATGGTGCTGGACCAACTGAACAAGCAGATGAAGAAGAGCGGACTGATGTTCGGTCCTGATCCCAGCTCCGCCAATCGCGCCACCATCGGTGGTGTCGTAGGCAACAACGCGGCGGGAGCGCATTCGATCCTGTATGGAATGACGGCGAACAACCTCGCGGCCGTGAAGATCCAGCTGGCGAACGGCGAAACGGTCGAACTCGGCAAGGCAACGATGGCGCAGCATATCGAACGATCTCGGGTCGACGATGGCACCGGTCGCTTGCTGAAATCACTCCTGGAGTTCCGCAACCAGAATTACGATCTGATTCGAAATCAGTTCCCGCCGCATTGGCGGCGTGCCACCGGCTACAGCCTGAACGAGTTCATGGTGGACGACGATGAGTTCAATCCGGCGCGATTGCTGGCATCGTCCGAGGGAACATTGGCAACGTTGCTGACGGCCACCCTCGATCTCGTGCCGACACCGGAGCGCACTGCGTTGGTCCTGTTGCAATTCGACGACCTGGTCGAAGCGATGGAAGCAACCAACGCTATTCTGGAGGTCAATCCCAGCGCCATCGAACTGATGGATCGCATGCTCATCGATCTCACTCGCAGTCAGCCGGGCTACGCCAGCCAGATCTCGTTCATCCACGGCGATCCCGCCGGACTGCTCGCAGTTGAGTTCTATGGAAGCAGCGAGCCCGAACTCCAGGCCAAATGCGATGCCTGCGTGGAGCATTTGAAGAAACGTGGCATCCGCCTGATGGTGGACGCCCAGGTAATCCTCGATGCCAAACAGCAAACCCAGGTCTGGAATGTGCGCAAGGCGGGACTCGGACTCCTGATGAGCGTTCGTGGCGATGCCAAGCCGATTCCGGTGATCGAGGATGTCTCGGTACCGGTGGAACACCTGCCGGAATACGTAGCCACCGTGCAGAAGATGATCGAACGCTTCGGCACAACCGCAGCCTTCTATGCCCATGCTTCCAGCGGTTGTCTCCATGTGCGACCGCTCATCAATCTGAAGACAATCGAGGGCGTCGAGGCCATGCAGGAGCTGGCGCATGAAGCGGCGGCCATGGCGGCGCGCTTCGGTGGCTATATGAGTGGCGAACACGGTGATGGCTATCAGCGCTCCGAACTGAACGAGACCATCTTTGGCGGTGAGCTGTATCAGAAGATGCGCGAGTTCAAGGCGATCTTCGATCCGAACAGCCTGATGAATCCGGGCAAGAAGGTCGATGCACCTTCCATGACCGAAAACCTTCGGTTCGGTCCAAAGTACGCGCCGATTCAGGTGCACACGCGATTGAACTTCCAGCACGAGGGCGGGTTCGCGCGCGCAATCGAGCAATGCAATGGTGCCGCCGTTTGCCGCAAGACGAACGCAGGCACAATGTGCCCAAGCTATATGGCAACCAGGGACGAGAAGGACACGACGCGAGGTCGCGCAAACGCGCTCCGCCACGCCCTCGCCGAGGGCGGTGTCTCCGATTTCGCCACCGACGAGGTCATGGATGTGCTTGACCTCTGTCTGAGTTGCAAGGCCTGCAAGACCGAGTGCCCAAGCAGTGTGGACATGGCCAAGATCAAGTTGGAGGTCATGGGCCACTATTACGAGAAACATCGGATGCCACTGCGTTCGATGCTGATGGGCCACATCCATACGCTGGCGAAGATCGCCAGCCCGGTGGCGCCGCTAGCAAATCTGATGATCGCCTCCCGCATCTCCGGTCCAGTGATGAGCGCCGTGGGTGTGCACCCCAGTCGTAAGATGTCACCGTTCCAGATGCACACTTTTATCGGTCGATTCAAGAGCTGGCGCAAGCAGCATCCGGTTGCACCCGTGACGCGTGGCAAGGTGGTGTACTTCCACGATACCTATGCGACCTACAATTATCCGGAGATCGGTCTGGCTGCTGTGAAGTTGATCGAAGCCGCTGGTTATGAGGCTATCCTGGAAGAACGCCGTGCCTGTTGCGGACGTCCGATGCTGAGCAAGGGTCTGATCGAACCGGCACGTCGGAACGCGCGCAAGAACGTCTCGCTGCTGGCCGAGTACGCCAAACAAGGAATCCCGATCGTCGGCACCGAACCCAGCTGCATCCTGACCCTGCGTGACGAGTACGTCGATCTGCTCCCGGACGATGAAGATGTCCGTGCCGTTGCTGCGAACTCGTTCATGCTGGACGAATGGCTGGCGAAACTGCAGAAGGATGATGACCTGGGTATCAACTGGAAGCACAATACCGGTCCGGAAGTCTTCTTCCACGGCCACTGTCACCAGAAAGCGTTGATCGGCATTGGGCCCAGCATGACGGTCCTGAATGCCTCCGGTTGTCGCCCAACCGAGAGCGGCGCTGGCTGCTGCGGTATGGCGGGCTCGTTCGGGTATGAGGAAGAGCATTACGACACCAGCAAGAAGATCGGCGAGGAGCGACTCTTCCCGGCGATCCGCGAGACGCCAATGGATGTGATCATCTCGGTGGCCGGTGTCAGCTGTCACCAGCAAATCGAGCACTTCGAGGGACGGCAGAGCAAGCACATCGTTGAGGTTCTGGCGGAACGCATAGATGACAGTCGCCCTTGGCGACCAAAGACAACGGAGTTCGGGGACTCCCGCGCTGCGGATTAGTCAGGAAAATGTCCTCTATCCGGGACAGCAACGAACGACTCATCCACCGCAGAAGGGATCTTCAGACCCATCCGATCCATGACACATCGCGTTGATAATCAACGTGACCTTTTGCGTGAAAGATTCTCAGTCAATGATGACGTCTCGATTCTCACGAGCCATCAATCTGGCTAAATTGCTCTGGCACGCCAATGGGATGATCTATCGTGCCGCCCCCAGTCGCACCATCTTGATGTGGATAGTTATGCTCACAGTAACGGTCGCACCAACGATCATCCTGCTTCTCCAGCGACGAATCGTGAATCATCTGGATGCTGCCCTTAATGTCGGCGGCACAGATGTCTGGACCTTTGCGATCATCACGATCTTCGCCATCCTCGCGATTCTTCAGGCAGTCTCCAGTCTCGGAGAAACCCTGCAAGGGTATCTCGCCGATCAGCTCCAGGACCTCGTCGCGACAGATGCCATCGAGCGCCTGTTACATCACGTCGGTGATTGGCATTCACTCGATTTACACGAGGATGCCAAGGCTCTGGACACGCTAACGCTGGCCATGAGCGGGGTGAAGGGGTACCGCGATCTCACGTGGAGCATGTTCGCCACAATCACGGCAGTCGTCGGTATCGTTCCCCTATCAATTGCGCTGGGGAGTGTGGCGTGGTGGATCCCGCTCATCGTCGTCCTGGCAGTCGGTCCCGGTTTCTGGATGTCGATGCGCATTTACAGACGGGAGTGGGAAGAGCGCACCAGACTAGCGCAAGACGAACGCCGGCGAGATATCCGCTACAACGTTATCACCTCGGCTGAGCATGCTCGCGACGTCAGGCTCTTTGATCTATTACCAACACAAATCAAGACCTGGAAACAACTGGCGATCCCCATTCTCAATGCTGTGGTTAACCTACGCTTGTCACTTCTGAGACGCGTTGCACCATGGGTGACCTTATTCGGATTTCTCGTTGTCGTTCCGCTCATCTGGATGATGAACAACACAGTATCCGGCCACGGAACCCTCGGAGATTTCGTGTTGGTTATCGGTTCTCTGGCCGCCATGCACACCCTTGTTGTGTTCCTGGCCTCCAATACCGGAAACGTTGGTTCGGCAACAACCGGGGTCCAGAAGTACCTGGACTTTATGCACCTTGAGCCGCCACATCTTCGAGGTTCCTCATCGAACGCGGAGCTCACGGCGCTGCAATACGCCCTGACGGTACACCACATCAACTTCAGCTATCCGGGTGCTGACAAGCCGGTACTCTCTGACTTCTCACTGGAGGTAAAAGCGGGCGAGCGCATCGCCATCGTTGGCGAAAATGGCGCTGGCAAAACCACCCTCACGCGCCTGATTACGCGGTTGTTTGATGCACAGGAGGGCGACATCTGCTGGGACGATACCAGCATCTACGACGTCAGCCCTCTCGGGTTGCGACGAAAGCTCGCGGTGATCCCACAAGACTTCGCCCGATTCCCCTTCTCCCTGCGAGAGAACATCGCTCTCGGCCGCGTTGATAACCCGCTATCCGACGACGAGATCGAGCGCGCGCTTTCCGAGGTCGGTCTCGGCGACCTCCTCACGCTCAATGACAATGCCCTGGATACCCTACTCACCAAGGAACTGGACGGTGGTATTCAACTCAGCGGAGGTCAATGGCAACGCCTCGCCATTGCTCGTGCCATGATCCGCGCCGATCAGGCCGATATCGTCATCATGGATGAGCCCACAGCCTCGGTCGATCCGCTGGCAGAAGTGGATATCACCCGCCGGATGCTGGACATGGCGCAGGGGAAAACAGCCATTGTCATCAGCCATCGCCTTGGTATCTGCACATTGGTGGATCGGATCATCGTTATGGACCACGGCCATATCATTGAGGACGGCAGTCACGCATCACTGCTGGCCGCAAACGGGGCGTATGCGGAGATGTTTCGGGCACAGGCCGATTGGTATACGTAAAACAAGGCATCGCATGCCGTGGTGCGACAACCTTGAATGTGGACTACCGTGTTACTCCTCACGCACCTCACCATCGGAGATGCGCAATACCCGGTCGCAGACATCGATCAGGCGCTCATCGTGGGTAACGATGATGCCGGCAACCTCGCGGCGGTGGACCTCATCGGCCAACAACTCCACCACCTGACGGCCACGCTGGCTGTCCAGGCTGGCGGTGGGCTCATCTGCCAACACCAGTTCCGGTTCATTCATCAGCGCCCTGGCAATCGCCACCCGCTGCCGTTCGCCACCGGACATCTGCTCGGGATAGTGACGCATCCGCTTCTCCATCCCGAGTTCCTCCAACAACTGTTTGGCGCGGACGTCGGTCTCTGTGGCCGAAAGACCGAGCATTTTGCCCATGAACTGCAACTGTTCAAGTGCGGTCAGAAACGAGACCAGATTCGATCCCTGAAAGATGAATCCAATGCTCTCCAATCGCATTCGCGTTCGACTGGTTCCCTTGAGCGAGCTGATATCCCTACCACCCAGTTTCACAACACCCTCGGATGGTCGCAGCAACGCCCCGGCAATGCTCAACAGTGTGCTCTTGCCAGAGCCACTCGGGCCGACCAGGGCAACAATCTCGCCTGCCTGGATCTCAAAGCTCGCTTGTTTCACAGCATCAACCCGGGAATCACCGGTACCGAAATGTCGACTCAAACGGTCGACCGTGAGAATAGATGCAGCCACGATGGGATCCCTTCTGGTTAGTTGGCGCGGTTGATCGCATCAAGTGGATCGACTCTGGCGATACGAAAGAGCGACAGCAGCGTCCCGGCCACCGCCACAACAAGCAGGATGGTTCCGTACAGAATCATCTGGCTGCTCTGCACACGATAGGGCACGGTGCCTTCCAGGACCGACTGCAGCAGCCAACTAACGACGATACCAACGAGAATGCCGATCACGCTGAGTATGACGGACTGAATCACCAGGGCCGTTGCCAGAGTGAAGGTGGTGGCACCCAGGGCTTTCATCACACCCAGTTCCGACATCTTCTGCAGCGTAATAATGAAAAAGAAGGCCGCGATGATACCGGCAGCAATCACCACAAGGAACCCCTGAATCATGAGCAGCGTGCCCGCCTGTTCCTGGTAGCCAGGCAAACCGGTGACGAGATCATCGCGCGAGCCCACCATGACACCTTCCACGGAGTCGGCGAGGCTAGCATAATCGCCCCGAACGGCAATCGCGCTGTAAGTGTCTTTGGCATCGGGCACGATCTGAACATAGGTGTCCAGGCTGACGAAAAGCGTGGGGATCAGGCGGTACTCATGACCATCGACGATGCCAACAACCTCGATCTCCACACCAGATGGCTCGAAGCGGAGGACATCACCAACGCCCACCCCCTCGTTAGCCATCGATTGATCGATCACCGCGCCGTCGGGGTTCTCTTCCAGACCGTTACCGGGATCCAGGAATGAACCAGGATCAACACCGAGGATACTGACACCGAGGACGCCATCCTGATCCCCTATCCGAACGTTATTGGCACTGGCCAGTAACGGCTGTGCCTCCTCAACCCCATTGGCTTCTCGCACCTGATCAAGGGTCTCCGCCGGGAGGCGGGAGCGATCCAGCAGGTATTCCGAGCCGGTGGCAACTACAAAACCATCAGCATCGATCGCATCGATAGCCTCCGATTGTCCCGTAGCAAGACCATTCGCAAGAGCGGATAAGATGAAGACCAGCGACGCGACCAGGACGATAATCGCGCTTACCAGCGCGTAGCGAAGCTTGGCGTGTTTGAACTCTCGCAGCGCAAGAAACATGTGATACCCTTCGTTCTGCTCACCCCTCCGGGTAAACGTCTGTTTGATCGCTTGTGGTGAATGCAAGCCATCCGTCCAACGGCATCTCGTGTGCCTTTCGTCATTATCAACGTATCATTTACCACGCTGCCCCACCACCTCGAGGGCAACGAACGACCGCAGACATGGAGTACCCCTTTCACATGAGCGATCTTCTCGGCAATATGTCCGAATGGGCAACGCGGGTCATGGACGCGCTGGGCTATGCTGGCCTGGCATTCCTGGTTGCACTCGAGAACGTCTTCCCGCCGATCCCATCGGAAGTCATCCTGCCCCTGGCCGGATTCAACTCCAGTCGCGGTTCGATGAACATCCTCCTGGCGATCGTGTTTGCCACCGTCGGCTCGCTGATCGGTGCCGTCATCCTGTACTACATCGGCTACGTCTTCGGTGAGGAACGGGTTCGGTACATCATCAATCGGTGGGGCAAATGGCTCGGATTCAAGGAGTCCGATGTCGATATGGCCGACCGTTGGTTTGATCGCCACGGTGGCGTGGCCGTGATGCTTTGCCGCGTGATTCCGATCGTGCGCAGTCTGATCAGCATCCCTGCTGGTCTGCGCAAGATGCCACTGTCCACCTTCATGCTCTTCACCACCATCGGCTCACTGGTCTGGAACAGCATCCTGGTCACCGCCGGGTATCTGCTCGGCGATAACTGGGATCACGTGGAGCAGTACGTTGGGTATCTGCAGTATCTGGTGATTCTGGTGGTGCTGGTGATCGGTGTCTGGTGGGTCTGGGCTCGCATGATCAAACCCAGGATGCAGGGGTAGCACCGCCATTTCAAAGCCGCGTAGCAGCGTGGAATGCTACGCGAGGGCTCGCTACCGAAGGTGGCAGCTTGCTGCCCTTGCTACTCCACTTCGTTCCGGCCGCCTGCGGCAGCGAATCGCCGCAGACGGACTCCTGTAGGGGCCGATCTGGCCGGCGTAGTATCGGCCCGAAATGGTACGTCGCTCAATGAGGGCGGATACCGATTGCGATCGGATCCGCCCCTACATGTGGCCCTACGCTCCTTACCGATGCCGCAACCACACCGTCATCGGACCCGCACCGCGGTTGGCCCAGACCATGTATGGCACGGCGTGGATTTGCACTTCGCTCATACCGGAAGCATCACTGGTCTTCAAATCCACATTGCGATACAGCGCCCGATTCCAACCCGGAGCGGGTGATTCCAGCAACGCATGCGTGCTCAGCACCGTAATACCACCCAGCATCTCTGGTCGATGCGCCGCGGTCACCAGCACATCGTGCGGCAACACGATATCCCGCACGTCGCCGATCTCGTTATCGGTCTCCTCAATGCAGTAGACCAACGGTCCCCGCATCAACACCATGCGACCAGCGTTATTGGCCACCCGGGGATGCGCTACGATCCGACGCACCGGCATCGGGATGCTCAGCGTCACGATATCGCCGACTTCCCACTGTCGCGCGATGGTCAGGTATTGTCCCGGTGCAGCCTCAGCATCCGGCAAACGCTCGCCATTGAGCGTGGCGGTAGCATTGAAGGCCCAATCCGGCACGCGCATCTGTAACGTGAACGCGGCCGCGCCTTCCAGACCGGTGATCTCCAGCGCGATCTCCCCATCCCAGGGATAGCGGGTGGTCATATTGGCGTGCACCACACCGCCACCGAGCGTCGGGATGCTAAGTTCCGCATCGGCATATTGGTGAATCCAGATCTGATCGTGGCGAGCATCGCTCTCGCCATAGCGCTGGCTGGTAACGCTGGCGAAATATCCGGGCAGTTGAGCGATAAAGCGCGCGATATTGCTGGGACAGCAGGCACATTCAAACCATGGCTGACGCCGCAACGAGCCATCCTCATCTCGCAAGGGATTCTGATAGAAGTACTCGTCGCCACCCAGCGAGATTCCCGGAAGCACGGCGTTGTAGATGATCCGCTCGATCGCATCGGCCAGGTAGGAATCGTCCTTGTTCTCGAGCAGCATCATCCGCCACAGCCACATCACCGCCCCGATGGCGGCACAACTCTCGGCATAGGCGCGGTTGTTTGGCAACTCGTAATCGAGGCCGAACGCTTCACCTTCGTAGCGGGATCCGATGCCACCGGTGACATAGCTCTTCCGCTCCAGCATATTCGCCGACATCAGGAAGAGCGCGCGCCGCAGCTCGGCATCAATGCGCTCATGCACGAGATCAGCGGCACCGGCGTTGAGATAGACGGCGCGCACCGCGTGCCCAACCATCTCCCGCTGCTCGCGCAATGGCGTGTCATCCTGATAGATGTCACCACCACCAATCGCGCCGTACCCGCGGATATCGAGAAAGTAACGAGCCAAATCCAAATAGGCATCTCTACCGGTTTCACGCGAGAGTTCGATCAACGCCAGCTCGATCTCCGGGTGACCGCAGGGTTGCTCGATCAAACCGGGTCCGAATGAAGTCGTCAGAAGATCAGCGAAACGGATGGCGACATCCAGCAGCGCCGTATCACCGGTGCAGCGGTGATTCGCAATCGCGGCCTGCATCAAGTGTCCGGCACAATAGAGCTCGTGATCGTCTCGCATGTTGGAGAAACGAGCGGAACCAGGATGCAACTGATACCAGGTGTTGAGGTAGCCATCCTCCATCTGTGCAGCCGCCACAAGCTCAATCAGGTGGTCGAGCTGCTCCTTGAGGTTCTCGTCCGGCACGGTGACCAGACTCCAGCTGGCGGCTTCCATCCATTTGTAGACATCGGAATCCGCGAACCCGAATCCCTGGTGCTCGCCTACATCAAGACCAGCGGCCAACGCAAAATTCTTCACCGCACCGGCGGCCACCAGCCGCTCGTATTGCGAGGGAATCGTGATACGTCGGTTGGTGGCCATCCGCGCGGCCAAGTGTCCGCCGCGCAACCTCACACCCTCCACCGGGACGCAGGCATGAGCGGCTCGAGAACGCTCAGTATCGCGAAGAATCACACTCATTGCATTGTTCACGTAAGGAATCCTTTCGCTGCATCAGCAGTCGACATTCTGGTTGCAATACTACGGTACAGGCGAGTTGGAGAACCGTGGATTTCCGGCAGGTACATCGTATTGATGATATGTCCGCTATAATTCGCCCGTATTGCTTTCACGCTGCAAATGATCAATATCTACCGGACGGACGACCGCATATGGACTTCATCGGTCGGGCTCATCAAGTCGATACGATTCTGGACATGCTGGACAAGCCGGGCATTCGGCTCATCACGCTCTCCGGTCCGGCTGGCGTCGGCAAAACGCGCCTGGCGTATGAGGTGATACGCCTGCTTCCCGCTGACTTGCCCGCCACTGATGTCTCCTTCGCGACACTCCACAACGTCTCCCGATTACCGACACGCATCGCCGAGGCACTTGAGATCGCACCGGTTGCTGCCGAAAGCTGGGAGGCGCGGATTATCAATCATCTGCGAGATACCCACACGGTGCTGCTGCTCGATAATCTCGAGCATCTCCTGCCGGTACCGTTCATTCCCCGATTGCTGGCAGCTTGTCCGAATGTGCGTATTATCGCGACCAGTCGCGTCGTGCTGCATCTCAGCGATGAACACATGCTGAGAATCCCACCACTTGATGTACCGGCAGAGGACGCCAGCCTCGAACCAACAGAGTTGATGGCATCACCAGCTGTGCAATTGTTCGTGCAGCGAGCCAGACGCACCGTTCCAGGTTTCCAGATCACGACGGACAATGCAGAGGATATCGCCACAATCGTTCGTAGCCTGGATGGCTTGCCCCTGGCTCTGGAGCTTGCGGCAGGATTGCTCAATACCTTCGGCACGCAAGCATTACGGGAACGCCTGCATGACCGTTTGGCATTGCTTGTTGGTGGACCGGTCGACCGACCGGAACATCAACGTACATTGCGCAGCACCATCGACTGGAGCTACCAACTCATGCCGGAATCGCAGCAGCGGTTGTTCCGGCGACTGGGTGTACTGAACGGAAGTGTCTCGCCGGAGATGGCCCTCGCGGTCTGTGGTGAACCGGAAGACACCCTCGCCCAACTCATTGAGTTAGCAGATCGCAGTTTGGTTCAACTCACGCCTGGCTCACCCAGCACCTGTTCGCTGCTGGAAACAATGCACATCTATGCGCGCAATCTACTGGACCAATCGGGCGAATGCGCGGACATGCACGTCCGTCTGGCCGCTTATTGCCTGGATCAAACCGCAACGTTGGAGCACATGCTCATCGGTGAGAATCAAGCAGCGGCAATCGATGCGATGGATGCGCTGCAACCGAATATCCGCGCCGCCATGGTCTGGTTGCGTGATAACGGCGAAGGCGAGCGCTACACCCGCATGGCATGTGCGCTCTTCCGCTACTGGCGAATCCGCGGCATTCTGGCCGATGCTGAGTACTGGCTCGAACCCGTGATTAAGGAGAACTGGGCGCTCTCCCCGGCCACCCGGGCACAGGCGCTGGCGGTTTCCGGCTGGATCGCCCTTGAACGGGGCCGCCCGGAAGACGCCCAGAACTACGCTGAGCAAGCGATTACGATCGCCACCGAGATCGGCGATGCACGTGTGCTTGGCCAGGCCTGGCGGGTGCTCTCGCTAGTCGATAACCGCCTGGGCAACGTCCAGCGAGCCACCGAACGGATGGAGCAGAGTCTTGCCTGGTACCGCAAGGCAAATGATGCCGATGGTATCGCCGGTGCGCTCAATAATCTCGCGATTCTGGCACTGGATGAGGGTGCCTGGGAACGCGTCATCACCCTCTGCGAGGAATCGACGGCGTCGTTCCGCGAACTCGGCAATGTCCATGGTGCCTCCCACAGCCTCGATACGATGGGTATCGCCCAATACGAACTTCATCGGTACGACGATGCCATGCGCAGCACCCTGGCCTCGCTCAAAATCGATCGCGCCGTCGGTGACGCCCGCGGGCTGGCCGTCACGCTGGATCACATCGGCAAAATCGCGCGTGCCCAGGGCGATCTCCTGGGTGCGTGGGAGGCACACGCCGAATCCGTGCGATATCGCACGGAAGTCGGCGATCCGCGGGGCTTGCTCGTCTGGTTGCAGGCAATGGCACATTGGCTGGTGACGGCTGGTCGAGCGGAACTTGCGACCCGAATACTAGGCGCGATTGAGATCAGTCGCACCTCCATGAATCTGCCTTTACAGCAACACGAATCCGCAGATCACGCCGCCATCATCGAAGGCTGTCAACGCGCGTTGGGTGAAGATCGATTCCATGTCGCCATCGCCAAGGGGCGGTGGGCATCGCTGGATGACCTCACGGATGAGGCTATCACTGCGGCCAACGAACGCGTTCAGGAGATCGGCCTGGGGACACCGACGATGCCGGATGGTATCGGCGATCAGTTCGGTCTGACGGACCGAGAGGAAGAGGTCCTCCGCCTGCTGACCCGCCGACTGAGCGATAAGGAAATCGCCGATCATCTCTGTATCTCGGCGCGCACGGTCAACCGGCACGTCAGCAATGTGCTGGCCAAACTGGACGTTAACTCCCGTCGCGAAGCCGCCTCGATCGGCGAGCAGATGCGAATTGGGTAATTCCTACCGATGCAGTGGGTAGTACCGAACCTGCATCATCTGGATACAGATATGAAGCTGCGTGCCTCCGGAACACGAGATTCATATCACCGGCTATTCGCGATGTCTGGATTTAAGGGAGAGAGGCGTGAAAGTGACCAGTTCCCTCCTCGCTGCGCAAGCGATGGCGAGAATCACCAATCTCAGTCCAGACGATGTTGTTGCTGCGCTGCAGAACGAGCGGTTTGTGGTGGTGGATATACGGGAAAAGGATGAGGTGGCGGCAACAGGAACGATTCCGGGTGCAGTTCATGTACCCCGTGGCCTCCTGGAGTTCACGGTCGATCCTGGTAGCCCGATTTTCAACACCACCCTCACACCCGAGACACCGGTGATCCTGCTCTGCGAGACAGGCCACCGCTCGGCGCTGGCAACTGAGACCCTGACATCACTGGGGTTCCAGCAGGTCGCTCACTTGAGCGGCGGTTTTCGTGCCTGGGTTCGGCAGGGAATGCCTGTGAGCTATCCCTTTGCCGAGCAAGCACATTGAAGGAGGAACGGACGATGCTACGCAAACTCCGACGTTCGTGTCGAATCACGCACAAGGGGCTACACGCCCCGCAGTTGATGATCGCGCTGACGCTCATGCTTATGCTGAGCGGTCTGATGGCGCCGATCGCATCGACCATTGAGGCGGCACCGGCCGCTGCAAACTCAAGTCAGACCGAAGAACTGGCCAGTCAGGTGCTTCAGCCGACACCAACGTCAGAAACTACGCTACTTCGGCCATCCACCAGTCGGCAGGTTCAGCAACTCCAACCGCTCCAGCCGATTGACACGGATGAGCCCGATGATGAGGATCAAAACGGAGACGATCAGAATCAGAATCAGGATCAGAATGACGATCAGGACCAGGATGTCGATGAACCAACGACGCCCATGGAGCAACCGGCGGGCATCATCGTCAACCTGTACTGGTGCGACGAGAGCGTTGACCTGCAGAACGCTCCCATCAATGACTTCGCTATGGGTGAATCGTTGAAGACTAGCTGCAATGCGCAGGCCGCCCCGGTGACGGTCAGGATCTCCTCCACCACGAACAGCTCCCTGCCAATGGAGAGCACCGTCAACCAGTTCCCGGGCACCGTTGAGTTCTCACCATTGCTTCAGGACACATGGACGATCAATGTCATGCCCAAAGTGGTGGTGACCCAGGATCTGTTCAACTGCAACGGCCTCACACCTTACGGCAACACCAAGCCGTACGCGACCTATGCCCGAATCATTCAGGATAAGCCGCAGTACGACATGGATCTGCTTAACGAGGAGGTCATTACCTGTGACTGGTTTGGTCAGGTACCTGACACGAGCAGTCTCAACATCACCAAGTGGAACTGCCCTGAGGGCTTCGATTTTGAGACCCAGGGATATGACGTCGCCAGACAAACTTGCTGGGATGACGTTAATCCGCCAGTAGAGTTCACCGTCAAGAACGTTGAACCAAACAGCACCTTCGAAGAGAAGCGCCAGACCGATCCCAATAACAACGACGAAGTCTTCTTCCCTGAGATTCCCGAGGGAGCGCTCGAGGTAACCGAGGTCGTTCCGGAAGGTTACGGACTGGTCGCAGTTTACTGCTCGGTGAATGCCAATCTCGCGAACCTGGTTGAGCTGTCGCAGGCAGACATGTTTGCACTCAAGGCCAATGGTGGCGACGCTATTCGGTGCGATGTCTTCGATACCCTGGGTGCCAGCTCCGGCACGATGGGTCGACCGATGAGCATGGATGACACCGGTGTCTCGATCACCATTTACAAGTGGGAATGCCTGCCAGGTACCGATCCCAACATGGGCGAACACAGCTACTTCAGCGCGCAGTGCGAAATGGAGAAGGCTGGTGTGGGATTCCAGGTGATTGATGCCAATGGCTCACAATCCACAACATCAGATACCAACGGTCGTCAGATCGACGGGCTGGTTCCGGATGCCAATGGCATGATCCAGATCGTGGAAGACTTCGTGAGCGGTTATCAACCGCCAGTAGCATTCTGCGGTGAACTCAGTGATGATCCAGCCGCAAAGATGATGGTGTTGGATCGCGGTATCGCCGTGTTCCCATCCGCTGCCGATGTCCAGATCCAGTGTTGGTTCTACAACATCCCAATCCAGATGACCCCGCAGGGAAGCGGCACTGGAGATATCCAGATCAAGAAGTGGGATTGCGGCAACGCCTTCATCACCGATTCGTCGGCTGACCCCAACGATCCTAACTGGCTGAGCATGAACTGCACGACGCCCCAGGATGGTGTGGACTTCACGCTGAACGGTGTGACAGCTACAACCGTTGGTGGCTACGTCGAGTTCACTGACCTCGCACCCGGTACCTACGATCTGACCGAGACGATCCCGGATGGATACGCTCCGGTATCGGCGGTCTGCGCGTTGGCCTCCAACATGGTGGATCCGAATGACGTGGTCTATGGCGCCGCGGTCTCAGTGGCAGGCGGCTCGCTGAACCTCGAGGTTCTGGCCGATCACAACATCTACTGCAACTGGTACAACAAGCCTGTTGGCAATGGCGATATTCAGATCACCAAGTGGGATTGCGGTGCGTTCACGCCACCGAGCGATCCGACGGCAACATGGTTCGCAACCAACTGCACCACGCCGATGGCGAATGTGACATTCACCGTCAACACAACACCACCGACAGCACAAGCGACGGATGGGGCCGGTCTTACCACCTTCGCCGATCTACCCGAAGGTATGTACGAGATCACCGAGACCGTTCCTGACGGCTACCAATCGGCGGCGGCCGTCTGTGGCCTGGCTTCCAACATGGTTGATCCGATCGATGTCGTCTACGGTGGCGTGGTGAACGTCGCTGGTGGCTCGCTCACCGTTGAGGTATTGGCCGATCACGTTGTCTATTGCAACTGGTACAACATCCCGACCAGTGACTTCTCCCTGACCATCTACAAGTGGCAGTGCCCGGAAGGTACCGACGCCACATCCACTGATCCAAGCTACTTCAGCGGGATCTGTGATACCGAACAAGCTGGTGTGCCGTTCACCATCTACGATGGCAGCGCCAACAGCCCGATCAGCACGACCTCCGATACGAACGGTCGTCAAATCGATAACCTGTTGCCGGACGCAAACGGCCAGATTCAGATTCAGGAGGACATTCCGACCGGTTACGGTATGCCAGTGGTCTTCTGCCAGCAACTGAACGACAACGGATCAACCCAGTACACCGTGACAAATGGTCGCGTCACCGTCGCTGCGCCATACGATGATGATCTGCAGTGCTTCTGGTACAACATCCCCGATCCTGGCAACACGGTACATGTGACCAAGTGGGAGTGCCCGGAAGGTACCGCCCAGGACGCAACCATCGAGTGGCTGCAGAACAACTGCATGACTCGGCTGGCAGGTGTGGACTTCACTCTCCAGTCCGGCGCGATGTCATCCACCCTGACAACAGATATGGATGGTGAAGCCAGATTCGAGTCGGTACCGGCAGGCATGATGACGCTGACGGAACTGATCCCAACCGGCTACAGTCCGTATCCGATCGTGGTCTGTGGTGGCACGTTCTATCAGAACGGGGCAATCGGTGACATGTTCCCGAACTTTGTCTCGGCACCAGGTGGTAGCTGGACGTTCAATCTGACACCGAGCCAGTGGTATATCCATTGCGACTTCTACAACATCCCGCAAACACCGAGCACCGTCGAGATCTACAAGTGGCAGTGCCCGGAGGGTGTGGAGCCACAGCCAAATGCCCAGTGGTATCAGGACAACTGCACCATGTACATGGATGGTGTCGACTTCACCCTGACCGACATTGTTGGACCACGCACGCTGACCACCAGCGGTGGCGTCGCGACCTTCAACGATGTGGCAACCGGTCCGATTCAGATTAAGGAAACGATTCCGCCGGGTTACTCGAACCAGGTATTCATTGTCTGCCAGTTCACGTATCCTGACGGATCCATGACTGGGAAGTACAGCCCGACCCCGGTGAATGGTGTGTATAACACCGCCATTGATGTGCCTGGTTCATACTTCCGCTGCGACTGGTACAACGTCCCTGTTGGTCCTGGCGAGATCACGGTCTACAAGTGGACCTGCCCGGAAGGCTACGATCGCACGGCGTGGGGTGCTGATCCAATGGTGGACTGCACGCAAGCGACCAATGGCGTCACGTTCCGCCTGATTCAGCCGGCTCCAATGCCGGAACTGCAGAGCGACACGGGCGATAGCATCCCTGGTGCCGTCTACTTCGGTGGTCTCGAGCCGGGAACCTACATCCTGAACGAGCTCCTGACACCGGAACAATCGATGAACCTGAAGGAAGCGTTCGTCTGGCAGTGCTACGGTCTCACCACCAGCTCGGTGCAGCCGTATCCGTTGAACGTCGGTCAGATGTTCCAGTTCGATATCGTTGGTGGCGACACCATCGTCTGCCATTGGTTCAATGTGCCGAAGACACCGCATGGTTGGCTCGATGTCACCAAGTTCAACTGCACCACCGAGAAGTACGTGGCCGATGTCTACTGCTACACCAACCAGACAGGTCAGGAGTTCAACCTGCAGAAGCAGGATGGTGCCAACTGGACCACAATCGCTTCCGGTATCACGGATGTGAACGGCAAACTCACGTTCCCAGGTTTGACGGAAGGCAACTACCGTCTAGTCGAACCCAACAAGGAAGCCTGCCTGATCAAATCCAGCAATATCGTTGACGGCAAGTACATCGGCGTGAAGAACGGCGAGGGTACCACGGTCTACGTCTACAACTGCAAGACCCCGCCGCCACCGAACGACAAGCCAGGGAAGTACCCCAACACGGGTGTTGGCCCGGATGCAGCTGCCTCGCAGGAGCAAAGAATGCCCGGTGTCGAGCTCGCAGGGTTGGTCGGTCTGGCCGGTATGAGCATCAGCCGACGTCGATTCCTCAAGCGCGCCGCTGGCGTGACCCTCGGTGCGGGAGCGCTTGCGCTCCCCGCCGTCGCCGCCCAGGACCTGCTACCGCTGGATAGCACACCGGTTCCGGCCACTCCGGGGGCAAACATCCTCGGTTGTGGTACCCCGATGGCGATGCCTGATGACGCGATTATCGAGCCAGTTGAGGAAGGAACACCCACCTGGGAGGATCCTTGCCTGCGAGGTGCTGTACCGATCAGGTTCCGCGTGCCGATCATCGGTGTCGATGCCGCGGTCGAGTATCTCGAGATCATTGATGGCCAGATGCAGCCACCAACCGGTGCCGAGGATGTGACCTGGTACAAGGAGACCAATCGTCTCGGTGAAGTCGGCAACGGTATCTATGCCGGTCACCTCAACTACTGGGGGATCCCGGAGGGCGTCTTCTTCCGACTGGAGTCACTGAAGGAAGGCGATGTCATCGAGATCGATGGCAACGATGCCATGACCTACTCCTACATCGTGCAGTGGAGCCAAAACTTCCCCAGTGATGAGGAACCACCCGAGGAAGCGCTGGGCACAACCAACGAGCGCGCGATCACCGTGATCACGTGTGGTGGCGAGTGGGTCTCAGCTCGCGCCGAATACGACCATCGCACACTTGTCCGCGCGGTCCAGATGGAGGATCCCGTCTAGTCACAGCGGGGAACTGCGGGCAGCCACTCGCAGTTCCCTGCCGATCCGATCATCCACCGCGCACAACCACCCGTCGTCAGTCATCCCTCCCCTCCTTCGACTGGCGACGGGTGCGCGTGGTTAATGCGACGTAGGCCCCTGCTTTAGGCAGGGGTTTGAGGCGGCCATGTCAGGCCGTCGCTACTTTAATCGCCGCCGAAAACACCTCCACCGCCCGCGATACCGGCTCGTCACGGCGCATCGCCAGACCAATGGTGCGATGCAATTGCGGCGACAGCGAGCGCACGACCAGCTGATCCGGGAGCGCACCAGGCGCGATCGCCAACCGCGAGAGAATAGCGTAACCCATCTCCAACCCAACCAATGCCCGCAACGCCTCCAGACTTCCCACCGTCATCGTCGGCCGGAAACTCATCCCTGCCTGGGCGAACCAACCATCGATCAGCGCCCGCGTGACCTGCGCCGACTGGAACATGATGGCCGGGTGCTCCTCCAGGCTCTGCGGGGTGATCTCGGCGGGCAGGTTCATTGAGATCGGGGCTACCAACACGATCTCGTCGTCGAGTAACCGTGTGGTGCTGATCGATCGCTCCTGGACCGGGAGCGTGACGATACCGATATCGAGGTCGTTCGCCACCAACTGACGGGTGATCTCGGGTGTGGTGCCCGTGATAATCGAGAGATGCGTTCGCGGTAGCGATCGGCGCAGGAGACGCAATGCCGCCGGGATCAGGGTGGCGCAGGCCGTTGAACCGGTACCGATGCGCAGGCTGGTGGCATCGGATTCGGTGAACTGTGTCATCTCCCGCACCAGTTCCTCTGTCGCACGCTCGACCTTCGCGAACTGCTTCAATAGCTCAACTCCAGCGGCCGTCGGGATGGCCCGTCGCCCCTCGCGCGCGATCAGGGTCACGCCCATCGAATCCTCCAGATTGCGAATGTGGAAACTCACCGCCGGTTGAGTGATACCGTGCAGTGCCGCCGCGGCGGTGAAGCTTCCCGTGGCGATCACATCCGCATAGATCCGCAGCGGTGTCAGGTTGGAGATATTCATACCAAAACTCTACTTATACACATCATCATCAACACTATATTCCTTTATCCTTCCTCGGCGCACAAGATTGAATCAGACATACGAATGATGTGGAAGGACAGGGAATGACTCAGCAACGATGGCACGATGGCAGCGCCGGGGATATCGATTATGCAGCGGCGGGTCAGCGCTACGCCGAGTTCCGACAGGAGGAGCCATTCATCGCAGCGCGATTACGTATCGCGCTGGGGGATGCCAAGCGCGTGCTCAATGTCGGTGCCGGGACAGGTTCCTATGAACCGACGGATATCGAGGTGGTAGCAGTCGAACCATCGGCCACGATGCGAGCACAACGACCGCCTCACCGTGCGCCAGCGATCGATGCTGTCGCCGAGAACCTCCCCTTCGCCGATGGCGAGTTCGATGCCGTATTGGCCACCTTCACCGTACATCAGTGGACGGATCTGGCGCAGGGAATCGCAGAGTTGAAGCGCGTTACCAGCGGACCGATCGTGATCATGGCCGCCGATCCGGATCGGCTCCACGATTTCTGGATCACCGACTACGTGCCCGAGGCACTGGATCGCGAACTCTCGCGCTTTCCCGCAATCGCTCGACTGGTGGAACTGCTTGGAGACGACACACGTGTCGAGACGCTACCGATTCCCCTGAATTGCCGGGATGGCTTTACCGAGGCGTATTACGGTCGACCGGAGATGTTCCTGAACCCTGCAGTAACGGGTGCGATGAGTTCGTGGACGCTGCTGGATGAGGCCGTTCGCGAACGCGGCCGAAGCAAGCTTGCTCAGGATCTCGCCGATGGAACCTGGGAGGCACGCTATGGACATTTGCGCACGCAGCCCTTCTACGATGGGTCGATGCGGTTGATCGTGCGGCATGATACCAATCCGTAGCGAGAAAACCAGAGGGGAGTTCGCGGTAGGTGTCGGTGATCCGGCGCGGGTATGCCGCAGGATCCTTGTTGTCACCACCAATGTATCGATGTCATTCAGAACGCCATCGGCGCGGAGAATGACGTGGCTGACCACGAAGCGAAGCTCAATAATCCAACCGATGGTCCTCCTGATAGATAACCACCAGGATCATCAAACCTAACATACGAACCTCCGGTTCGTTGTCGACCATAAAGGTCGACGCTACCGTTTTGCTCTACATTGATGGTCGCAGGTGGCTGAATTGGGTGCTCCCGGATCCCTGAACCCGGACAACTCACGGTCGCGGCTGGTTGTATGACAGCCCCACTCTGCACCGCGACCGATCGGTCCGAGTCTACGCCTCCAGGACAACCTCTTCACGCAATTTCTCGCTACGAATGGTCGAGACTCCACGGCGCTTCGCGCCTCTGAGTGACGATGCTTCTTCGGTCCTTCGCGGAAATACCTTATCAACTCTTCGGTACAGATGCCGTGCAAACCCGGTGCCAGGAGAAATACAAACCCCTTTACGGCACGGACACCGTGACGCTCCCTCGCGAATCGGTGAAGCGATCGATGCGGGCGCGGATCGTGAGCGTCCAGTCGCCGGAACTCGGCAGTGCCGTAGTGCCACCATAGCTGGTGGATAACTCATCGGGGAAGAGCCTGACCGTGATCGGACCAAGCCCCTCATCCGGTAACGTCCACTCCGCGTTGACGCTATCCAGTGGTTCATCAAGCGGTCCGGTACTCGATGAAATAGCCACCACCACCGTCACCCG
This sequence comes from Thermomicrobiales bacterium, assembly GCA_023957015.1. Lineage (GTDB taxonomy): Bacteria > Chloroflexota > Chloroflexia > Thermomicrobiales > UBA6265 > UBA6265. Next base: position 84,844 of record JAMLHR010000005.1, read on the forward strand.
TTCGTCGCCGGTATCACGCACGATGACAGTAGCGGTATGATCCTTATCCAGCGGAATCGATCCATCGAAGAGAACAGTCGGCTGCACCGCTTCCGCGACGGTATTTGGATTTTGCTGCACCAGAACACTCGTGACCCCAACAACCACGATCAGCAGCATTAGTTCGCCTACCACCAACCGCCGCAATCGCGGGAGCAGTACGTCGTAATCCCTCTCGAGCCGGGGAAGAATACGAAAGCGATTCAACGCTGCCAGAACGACGATCACCAGCACCAGCGCAACCTTAAGGAGCAGATCGCGACCGTAGTCCGTATCGATGAGATCGCGCGGTGTGCCCAGGATCACCCAGGCCATCGCGGTACCGCTACCAGCCAATAGCAATACGGACCAGGCAGCCAGTGTGGAGAAACGCGATACCGTAGCGATCGCTCCGGCAGGTGTGGCGAACGACACCAGATGACCGCTTCTCCGCAAACCCAGCGTGAGGATTATCAGACCACCCAGCCAGAAGCTGGCGGCCAACAGATGGGCCGCATCCGCGAACATCATCACGCTCTCGGGCAATTGAGTGCGCGTATGTCCGGTGAGCAGTGGCGCGAGACAGGCGATTACAGCCACGACGGTGGCAGCCACCCGCGACCAGAAGCGATCCCGCACCGACAACATCAGAACGACCGCCATGCCAGCAACGACGAGCACCGCCGCGATCAGTGAGGAACTATCGAGCTGCCGCATACTCGCCCACTGCCAGCGATCGTGACCGGTCTGCACCGCTGCCGCGAATGGCAACTCGAGCACGGCTCCGAGAATCGCAAGCATCGCGGTCCAGCGGACAATGCGGATCAGGGCACGCCAATCCGAACGCGCATAGCTCCAGCCACCAATGAGCAGACCTGTGGTCGCAAGCAACCCCAGATACTTGGCCCAGACGCTCACATTCATCCCCCACTCCATGGCGGAGCTGGTCGTGAGAATGGGTACGTCGACCGCCAGCGATGGCTGACCAATCGAGAACATGAGCGTGCCAGCCATCGGGTGACCATCGGCGGAGATCACCCGCCATTGCAGGGCGTAGGTGCCATCCGCCAGATCAATCGGCAAGGACACCGTGACCGTTTCATCCTGAACCGCTGGTGTCAGCGGTCGCGGGTCATACCCGCGCACATAGAGCACGGTACCACCATCGACCACACTCACTGGCTCCGAGAACGTCAGCGTGACCTGCTCCGGAGCGGTATCCAGGATCGTTCCCTCCGCCGGTTCGGTGCTGAGCAGCATCGCATGTGCCGATGCAGGGTGCGGACTCAGGGTCATAAGAGCGATGACGAAGAGAAGAAGGCCAACCACCAGGCTGGCCCTCAACCCGCATTGCATTGCTTTTCCGTTAGTGATCATCGTCCGCGGCGGTGATCGTCATCGATGGTGCTGGTGATTCGAGATCGTGCGCGTCCTGTCCATCCTGCGGGATCTCGATCCAGGCGCTCTCACCCTCAGAACATCCTTGAATAACCGGGAAGTAGAACGTCTCCCCCTCCAACCCTTCCGGAATCGTGACCCGGAGCGTCACCATCGCGTAGATGCCGTTCTCGATCGGCTCATCGGCGGTAAAGGTGATGACCGCTGGTCGTTCCGTGATCTGCTGACCGTGACTACCGGCAACGGGAGTGGCAAGCGTCTCCTTCTCAACCTCAATGTGCCAACCGGGCGCGTACACCGGCTGGACGGTGGTGAACTCCTCGGGAATCTGGATCGCCAGACTGGTGGTCGGCGAATCGCCACAGCCGTGTCCGAAACCGAAGGTGACCATGGAGGTGCTTCCCGCTGCATAGCTGTCGGCGCTGAGTCCGACATGCGCAGCCGCTGGCATACCGCTCGCCAATATCAGCGCCACACCGGTCGCTAGGGCGCCCAGTAATTTCAGAAGAGGTGATCGTGTATCCATTACGTGCATTCTCCAGATCGTGTGTTTGACCACAGCGAGGATCTGCACATGGCTGCAGTTCCCCTGACTCCCAGAGATTGTGCGTCCACCTGTAGGTACGCGCTATACCCCAAACGGGTAGCCGGTATGGAGGGATCTAGCCGCGAGACTCCATAGGATTGCGACGATTCGTGACGTAAAGCCAGATCGCCATCACCAGCAACACCACACCGGTAAGCACGAAGGTCGAGCGGATACCAAACATACCTGCCCAGGCGGCACCGATGAGTGGACCGGCAAATCCGCCGATACTGCCCGCGGTATTCATGAAGCCGAAGACCATACCGCGTCGACTCTCATCGGTCACATTAGCGATCAAGGCGTTCGCCGCCGGGATCAGACCACCAGCGAACAATCCGAAGATCGCCTGCAATGCGATCAGATGCCACGGATGCTGCGATGCGGCCATCGGCAGATAGATGAGACCTGCTCCCATCATGCAGACAATGAGAATCGGGAAGTGACCGCGCTTGTCGCCCATTCGTCCCAGGTAGATGGAGGAGACGGCGCTGGTGACGCCGAGGATACCCAGCGTGAGACCAGCAAGCGTGCTAATGCTTTGGCCAGCTTGGCTGATCTGTTGCACGAAGATCGGTGTGATCGGCTGCACGGCCGAGGATGCGAACCGCACCACCAGCAGGCTCAACATCAGGGAGAGCAGCGCCGGACCAAGAACGAGCTTCCAGGATGGCTCTGTCGTCGCACCCTTCGCTCGCGGTGCCGGTCTCACGAAAACCTCGTTGACGGTGAAAATCGTGACGATGCCAGCCAGACCAGCGAGCAACCCGGCAACAATGATTGTTGGACGATAGCCGAACGTGTCTGCCAACACACCACCAAAGAGAGGCCCGAGCGCACTGCCGCTAAAAACGGCCGTCTGCACCATACCGAGTCCATAACCTAGCCGATCACGCGGCATAGCCACTGCGACCAGTGCAGTCGCTGCCGCGACTGTACCCGTCATTGCCCCCTCAACCAGGCGCAGACCCAGCAGATGCCAGGGGGCCAAGGCGAATGCCGAGAAGGAGATCGTGGCGCAGGCAGCAAACTGTGATCGCAGAAGCATCGGCTTGCGACCGTATCGATCCGCCACCGATCCCCAGATCGGACTGGTAACCGCCATCACACCAGCACCGGCACTCATCATCAAGCCAGACCAGAAGGCCTGTCCCTCGCTGGAGGAGACCCCAAGCTCCTTGAGATACATGGGTAGAAACGGAGCACGCATGGAGAATCCGGTGATCACCAATAGCTGCGCCAGCCAAATACCATAGAGGGTCTTGCGCCAGTTGGGACTACCGGCGAGCATGCCAACACGCCGTGGGGTGGATTCCCCGGCAGCCGATTCTGTTTCGGGCTTGGTCGTGGTTTCGCGCTTTGCCATGACAGGCAGCATATCGCAGCGTTAACGCGGCGTCGAGATCAGGCGATATCGGTCACCAGTCTGGTTCTGTCGCCACCGATTCCTACCCAGGTCAACAGTGCCGTGCTGAGGAGGATGAGCGCGAACGGAATCTGCCAGTTGCCAACCAGATCGTGGGCGAGTCCAATCAGAATTGGACCGGTGGCGGCAATGGAGTAGCCAACCGCCTGGGACATCATCGAAAGCTCCGCGGCGTGGCGGGAATCCGGTGTTCGCAGACCAATGAAGGTCAGCGCAATGCTCAGTGTCATACCGGAGCCGAAGCCGAAGATCGAGACCCAAAGGATCGTCCCAGTGGTGGGGAACACCACCATACCCATCAGACCAATGGCGCAGAAGGCCGAGCTGAGCCATACCAACCAGCGTTGATCGTGTCGCTTGTACACCAGCAATGGCGCGATAAACGAACCCGCTACACCGAACAGCGGCGAGAGACTGAGCATGAATCCGGCGCGTTGCTCGTCCATACCTTCCGCGATCAGATAGGTTGGCAACCAGCCGGTAGTGGCGAAAAAGACGAATGATTGCATCCCCATATAGCCAGTGACATACCAGGCGATGCGATTGCGCCAGAGCGTCACCCGCTCGGATCGATGGGAGGCGATGGGTCGATTGCTGCGCGTGCTGAACTGCCATGGAATCAGGATCGCGATACC
>JAMLHR010000050.1 GCA_023957015.1 Thermomicrobiales bacterium
GAGAACGCACTCAATATCGGTGTTGTCTTCGGCCAGCGCACCCAGCTCTGGTGGGATCTCCCGTTGATCGATTCCCTCCGCATCATCGGCAAGCTCTATCGCATGGACACGGATCGATTCACCCGTAACCTGGCGCGACTGGACGAGTTGCTGGAGTTGAAACCATTTCTGGATACACCGGTGCGTCAGCTCAGCCTGGGCCAGCGCATGCGCGGCGATCTCAGCGCCGCCATGCTTTATGAACCTAAAATCCTCTATCTCGATGAACCGACGATCGGTCTGGACGTGGTCGCCAAGGAACGCATGCGCTCCTTCATCGAACAGGTGAATCGTGAATCCGGCACCACTATCATGCTCACCACGCACGATCTGGCCGATGTCGAGCGCCTGACCAAACGCATCATCTTCATTGATAAGGGGCGTGTGCTCTTCGATGGTGCGGTGGCGGAACTGAAGCACCGCTACGCTCCCTATCGCGAGTTGCACGTCACGCTCGCTCCGGGTGCCGATCTCGGTGATGGTGGAGCGGAAACAGATACCGCTACGACCGATGACATCCCGGGAGTGGTGGAAACAGATGTCACGGAAACCACCCTGCGTGTCCGGTTCGATCCGGAAGTCATCGCCGTCGCCGATTTGATTGCGGCGATTATCGCGCGCTATCAGGTGCTCGACCTTGCTATCGTTGAGCCGGCACTCGAGAGCGTTGTGCGTGAGATCGTCCAGAGCGGATCGGTGAAGGCATGACGTTCGCCATTCACTACGCCTCCTGGATCGAGTTCATCCGGGCCCGAATCCGCGTCCAATACATGTACCGCTTCGCGGTGATCATGCACTTCGTATTAGCAGCGGTCACGATCTATCTGCTGACGCTCGTCTGGAAGAGCGCATACGCTGGACGTACCGAAGTCGATGGCATCCCGCTCCAGCTCATGCTCGTCTACCTGACGATCGGCAACCTGCAGGTTCGCTATTTGCGACCAGAGATCGGTTATGACATCGTCGAGCGCGTACGCGAGGGTAAGATCGGCTTCGATATCTCTCGTCCACTCAGCTATCCGAGTCAGTTAGTGGCGACCGCGGCTGGCGATCTCATCGGGATGTTGCCGATGGTGGCACTCGCGATCCCGGTCGCCGGATTCCTCGGCGAACTCGCACCGCCGCCGAACTGGCAAGCGGGTGTTGGGTACATCGCCAGCTTCCTGATTGCCTGGTTGATTGCGGTTGAGTTGGCGATGATTATCGGGCTGGTCGCGTTCTGGACACTGGAAATGACCGGCTTCATGATGGTCTATAACCTCGTCGGCAGTTTCGCCACCGGTGCTCTAGTGCCGCTCTGGTTCATGCCGGATCTGATGCGACAGTTCGTCCAGTTGCTGCCGTTCCAGAGCATCGTCTATGTGCCGGTTTCCATCTATATCGGTCTACCGGCTACGGGGAGTATCGGTACCGCGCTCTTGTTGCAGGTGTTTTGGGCCGTGGTGTTGGTGTTCGCGATCAAGCTGATCTGGCGACGGGCGCTCGACCGTACCGTGATTCAGGGAGGTTGAGATGCAGAGGCTTTCGCTCCTGGGCACGCTCGCCGGTGCCTCGATCCGCTCCGAGTTGCAGTATCGCGCCAATGCCTTCAGCAGTATCCTTGGCGGCATTCTGTTTCAGATCACAGGGTTCATTGTTGTCTGGATCATCGTTGCCCGGTTCGGGCAGATCGGTGGTTGGGGATTGGCGGAACTGACATTCCTTTACGGTATGCGCCTCACCAGCCACGGCATTTTCTACGCCTGCTTCAGTCAGATGTTCGAGTTCGATCGTGTATTGATCACCGGCGAATTCGATCGCTATCTGGTGCGACCGATGCCACCGTTGATGCAGCTCTTCACCCGCAAACTGCGGATCAACGCCTTTGGCGATCTCATTGGCGGTACCGCACTCGTCTTTGCGGCCAGCATGGCCGCACCGGTCGATTGGAGTCCACTCGCCGTGATCTACCTGATCCTGGCGATCATCGGTGGTGGTCTGGTGGAGGGTGCTGTGCAGACCTCGTTGGGTTCCCTCAGTTTCCGTTTCCTGAACACGTTACCGGTCCGTTCCACAGTTAATGAAGTGTTCAATCTCTACGGTAACTACCCGAACACGATCTTCCCGGGGGCGCTGCGGGCGACGCTGACGTTCGTGTTGCCGATTGCCTTTGTCGCCTTCTTCCCGGCCAGTGTGCTGCTGAATCGGACCGATGAACTCTCCATACCTGCTTGGCTGGCTATGGCGTCGCCGTTGATTGGTGTCCTGTTGTTCGTCGGTGCAGTCCGCCTCTTCCGCCTCCAGAGCGCGCAGTACCAGAGTTCAGGCAATTAGGAACCTCATCCGTAGCACCGGAATAGAAATCCGGTGGATCGCTACGCCATCCGGGGCGGACCGGCCACGATCCGTTCCATGAGCGATTCGGTGGTAGCGTTATCCCATCGGCTCTCGATGAACCAGGTGGTACCAGCTTCCGCTGCCGCCTGGAGATACCCGGTATCGTCCGGTCCATCGGTTTTGCCCTCGACGATGATGTCGAATGAGGGGCTGCTTTGCCGATGATCCCGAATCCAGTCACTGGCTGATCGGATCACCTCTGGCGTTGGTGGCGACCACATCGTCTTCTCGCCGGACATATCCGAGAGGATCAAGCCATCCCACCTCGCAGCGCGAGCCAGCGATTTCGGTCTCGGCCAGGCACCCACAACCCAGACCGGTATGCGGTCCTGGATCGGCAGCGGTCGAATCGTCATATCCGTAACCTGATAGTGCGTGCCGGTGTAGTTGATCGGGTCCGTCTGCTGGGCAAGCGCCAGGATATCCAGGCACTCATCCAGAAGCTCTGCCCGTGTCTTCCGATCTGGAGTGTCCGTATTGACACCGCTGAAGCCACGATCCTCCGGGACACCCAGCGCCACCGGCAGCACCAGTCGGCCATTGCTGAGATGGTCGATGGTGATGGCCTCCTTGGCCACCTTCCAGGGACGGCGTCTGGCGAGGGGGAGCACCATCGCGCCGATCGTCACCCGCTCGGTGACGATCGCGATTGCACTCATCATCACCCACGGGTCGTAGATCGGGCTGTCACCCAGCGAGATGGCGTCCCAGGTGAACACACCATCCCAGCCTGATGCATCGGCGGCGCGCGCGAGCTCGAGGATCTCGGCCGGTGATCCGTGACTGAGAACGCATCCGTATCTCATGCTCAACTCCTTTCGAAATGGAGAAACCATTCCCATGCTTCCACGTGACCATAGTAGTTGCTCATCGAACATGGAGGAATCTTCATATCGATGTTTATTGCCTGTGGACTGGATATCATTCTACTTTCCTAACCAGGATCGATGAAGAGGCGGGATAACTCGGAACAATGGAAGCGGGAAGACATTTCATAAAGTGAATCCTATGTCGATGATGATGCGGGGCTATTGATACTGCAAGGTACTAGTCCTAGACTGAACGTACACTGCTGTCATTGGTGATAGCGGGCGTGTAGCGACATGAGCTTGGGGGAAAGATAGTGAGACAAAGCTACCGCTTCACCGGTCTTCGGATCGTCGGATTATTAGGTCTTCTTTTATCAATGATGTTAACGCTGGTTTCCCCGACTATCGCGGCACAACCAGCCGGAAAACCTCTTGTCTATCCAGGCCCGGTCAGCGTCGCCTGTGTCAGTGGCACAGCGACGGTTTCGGTTCCCTCTGATACCACGGAGGATGGCATCTTCTATGTGATCACCCAGCCAGATGCCAGTGGTAACTTCCAGGTGACCGCACAGGTTGGCGATGCCTACTACATGGCCGGTACCCCGGGCAATGGCTGGACCGCCACCAACAACTGGAACGCCGTCTATACCGGTGTCGCACCGGACTGCTCGGCACCGACCGGTCCGACCACGACCCAGCCAACCACAACGAATCCTGGTACGGGACCAAGTGTGTTCGCACTGCCGCTCGATTGCGGTACCGCGCCATACCCGGCACCCTCCGGATCGAATGTTGGTAGCGTTATTGGGTTCTCAAACTATGTTCTCACCCAGAATGGTGTGGCACATACCAGCGGGAATATCACCCTTACCCAACCGAATGAGGTACTAACCCTCAGCTTCGATTGGGATGCGAGCACCTACGTCCAGCCCGGTCAGTACTTCGTGTTTGAGGGACCGCTTGATTCCAGTGGCAACAAGGTGTTTTCTTCTCCGAAGCAGTGGTTCCCGGTGTGGAATCATACCGGCGAGTTCCAGGCTGGCTGCGCCAGTGTGGTCGATGGTGACATCACCGTTCAGTTCACCAGCTACGTGACCAATCGCTGGGCCCTCGGGGGAAGCGTCGAGTTGGAACTCGAGCTGGCTCGTGATCAGTCAGTGGAATCGACGACGGTTGATTTCTCCTTTGATGATGGTTCCACCTTCAGCATCACTATTCCGGGCAAGCCGATCGATCTGTTTGGCAAGCGCGGTTGGTTCAACCGTGATGACCAGGGTATTGAGCAGCCGATCACGTCCATTCGCTGGCAGATTCATGTTCCGGCAAATGCCGATGGTTACAACAACCTGGTGCTGGCCGATATCGCACCGGCAGGGAATGGCTGGAGTTTCAGCTGCGCCGGACCGGCAGCTACTTCGACGATGTACAACGCCACTGCTGCCGATGGTAGTCCGGTTCATCTGGACTTCAGCGAGCAATGCTCCGCGACAGCGATGACGCTCACGGTTGCTCGCGTTCCTGCCAACACAACCGTCAACTTCTTCTTTGATGCCGATATCAGCAGCACCGCTGAAGGACCGTTCTACAACGAGGCGACGGCCAGTGCTGACAACCTCAACACGGTTCCGCTGGATTACGAAGTGCGTCGCACGAAGGGCCGAGGTGTGGCAGATGGTATCTACTCGGTGACACCGCAGTTCCCATCCATCACCCATGCCGCCTGTGTCGATGAAGTGAACGACACCTGGATTCCGGCCAAAGTTGTGCTCCCAACCGGACCAGATGGTGTGAGCTATGTCATGACACCGAATCCGTTCCCGGAGACGGGCGGATACGTGAAGATCGTCGCTTCGCTGGACGAGGGGTACTACTGGGCGAATGATATCTCCGGCTGGACCTTCAATGAGTCCGACAACACGATGATCTATGAGGCCCAGGTAACCAATGATCCGTGTGTGATTGAAACCGTCACACCGACGCCGGATTACCCATGCGTCCCGCCGACGCCGGAAGTCTGCATCCCGACACCAACACCGGAGGGCGAGAATCCTCCAGGTGAGGGCACACCAACGCCGCCACCATGCGTGCCTGGCCCAACACCAACGGTTCCGGCCTGGTGCCTGGTGACACCGACGCCTCCGACGGTCAATGAGCTTCCGAAGACCGGTGGTGACCAGGGAAGCGGGAACAGCACACTGATTGCCGCCGGTATGTTGGCTGCAACCGTGATCGCCGCCGCTGGCGCCGTTACCTACCGCGAGCGCACTCGCTGATCGAACAGGATTCCACAGGACCCGGGCGCAAGCTCGGGTTCTGTGCGTTTTCGCGGATACTCCTGAGAACTGTTTCCTACAGCCGATCCGAACCCGCACCCCTGCGGCCCCCATCGAGATCGCAGGGGCACAGGCGTCGCCGACCATCTCTGGTCTTCTTCCGCAACGCGCCCGATCGGTGTGGATCTACATATGGTGGGTCTTACTTCTCAGCGTCGATGGGTCCGCGTCGGGTGCGATGTCCGCTGACGATGAACACCACCGCGGAGAGGATCACGGCACCACCGATGATCACATTCTGGACCGATCGGATCGTTGTCCAGCCAGGCACCCAACACCACGGCCAGCACGGGATTCACGTAGGCGTATGTCGAAACCACCTCGATTGGCAGGGTGCGATTCGCATACATATAGGCACTGTAGGCGAGAACCGATCCGGCTAACACCAGCCAGGCGAACGCGAACCACGAGCGGGTGGAGATGGAGCTGACATCCAACTCGCCCCATTCCCCGACTGAAAACGACAGCGTCATCAGGGCAATACCACCGGCAATCATCTGGAGCGTTGATGACACAAACGAGTTGTGAGGCAAATCCCGAAATCGACTCTCGACCGTGCCATACGACCACGCCAGCGATGACGTCAGGATGAGCATGACACCGAAGAGCGAGATGTGACCCGATCCCGGGCCGCCGACCATAATGACGATACCGATCAAGCCGACGACCAATGCGCCGATCACCTTTGAATCGGGTCGTTTGTGGGTACGTAGTGCGGTGAAAGTGCTCATCCAGATCGGACTCAGGCTCACCATCAGGGCGGCGAAACTGGAATCGAGATAGCGCTGGGCGAGGGCACCGAGTCCGGTACCACCCAGAAGCAGCAGGAAGCCGATGAGCGCCGCCGATCTCACCTGACGAGCGCTGACCCGAATCTCGCCTCGCTTCAACGCTGGCACGGCAAACGCAAACAGGATCGGTGCCGCGATGAAGAAGCGCATCGCGGTCATCAAGAACGGCGGAATCGTCTCCACCGCGATCTTCATACCCAGATAGGTCGAACCCCACACTGTCCAGATCGTCAACAGCGCAAGCCACGGCAGCGCACCGCGGGTAGGAGTGTGCATTTTCGTTCCTGATCAACGGATGAGCGGACGAAATTTCTGGAGGCAGTGTACCGCGTGCTGCTTTCATCCGGGAATAGCTCGTACCTCCCCGGACTCCTCTGCTAGCGTCCCCCCTGACTGCCGAGCGCATCGCCGTGCGAGACACTGTGGATCGCAACCGGAAGCACCACGATCGTGAGTGCGATCATGACATACCCCGTCGTCGTGAATGTGCCATCGAGGAGCACTGTCCGCAGCGCATCAACCTGATACGCCAACGGATTGAAGCGAGCAATCCATCGCAGGTAGGATGGTGCGGTCTCAATGGGATAGAACACCGGTGCCGCCATACTCAGTGGCAGCATCACCCAGGTCACTACGATATCGCGGACAACGTAGTCGCGGACGAAGCCTGTGATGATGACTGCCAGGGCTGCCCAGAACAGCGCCGCCACCAGTGCCAATGCAATCGTCACCATAGTATTGGCTAACGAGAATCGACTCCCCATCATCACTGCCAGGATGAAAAGCACGACCACCTGCGGTATCAATGCCGCGGCTGATGGTGCCACTTTGCCCAGGGTGTACCCGGCACCACCTACGCCTGCGAGTCGTTTGATCGTGAGCATGCCCCATTGCCGATCCAGCACGGTGCGATACATGGTGCGACTGAAAGCGCGCACGGTCTGCAGTGCGACAAGACCCGGAAGCACCCAGGTGACGTAACTGACTGAACCAGTGAACCCGGCCGCGTTGATGGCACCCTGTAACCCCGCTGCCAGAATCAGCAGTTGCACGATTGGCTCCAACAAGAGCGAACTGATCAGTGATCTCCCTTCGCTGAAGAGCGCGATCATTTCGATCTCGGCGGTAGGGTGAAAACCCTTTAGCGACCATCTTTGTGTTTGAGTTGAACCAGTGTTTAGTTGCATGTTGTTTCCTCCCGTGACGTGAGGTGAAGGTAGATATCGCGGAGTGACGCCTGTTGTCGATGCGCCTCAAGTACGACGGCGCAGTCGCCAATTAGCCCGATCACTTCTGCCAGCGATACTCCAGGCGAAAGCGAGATCTGCACCTGTGTCGGGTGGTCGCTGGATGGTTCTGGCTGGAATGCCTGGAGTCTTGTCAGTACTTCCGGGTTGGCTGGCTCCCCCAGGGTGAGCGTGAGGAGGTCCGATGGTGCCGTCGACTGAAGGAACTGGGCTGTCGGTGCAAACGCGACGATACGCTGATTCAGAATTAGCAGCACATCGTCGCAAAATACCTCCAGCAAGCCGAGATCATGGGACGAGACCAGTGCCAGCGCCCCACCACGTACCCCCTCCTGAATCAGCGACAGTACTGATGATGATGCTTCCACATCCAGCGCCGCTGTTGGTTCGTCCAGCAGCATGATGTCCGGTGAGGACATGAGTGTTCTCGCTACCTGAACGCGCTGCTGTTGACCGCCACTAAGCATGCTGACATCGGTTGTCGCATGCTCGCTGAGGTGGAATCGTTCTATCAGCATGTTCGCGGTATGGCGAGCGGCAGTGCGATCCAGGCCATAAAGAACACCGCCAATCTCGATGTTTTGTCGGGTGTTGAGGTACCAATCGATCGTTGTGCGTTGACTGCTCCAGCCAATTTGGAGGGAAGGATCGGTGATGGTAATCGTTCCTTCCGTTGGCTGAACTGCACCGGCCAACATATGGATGAGTGTGGATTTGCCGGCACCATTGGGACCGAGCACGCCCACCATCCGTCCCGCCTGGAACGTCGCGGAAGCATGGCGGATTCCCCAGGTGCTGTTGCTATAGCACTTCCCGAGGTCGGTGATCGTCAGAAGGCCATCGCCGGATACGCGATGAGATGACATGTGAATTGTCCAGAGTCAGAATGCGCGGATGTTTTCCGCCCGATTGACACGTACATCCGGCTCAACCCCCGGGGCGAGGTGGGGGAGCGGAGGATGTCAGTGAGTTGTGTGCGCCAATCAGGCGATTCGTAATCGTTCCACGGAGTGCTCCTGGAAGGGTGACTAATCTGGCCTGATGGTATCAGCATCGGGTGGTGATTTGCTAGACTAGCCTGAGCCAGATGGCAACCGGACGAGACGCGCCGTACCCGGACGACGACAAGACGACGCATGGAGATACCCCATGGCGTGGTTGGTGTTGATTGTTTCGGGGATGTTGGAGGCCGTCTGGGCGACAGCGATGAGCCAGAGTAATGGCTTTAGCCGACTCTGGCCGAGCATCGTGTTCGTAATCGGTGTGGTCCTGAGCATGGGTGGTCTCGCGATCGCGCTCAAGAGCATTCCGGTCGGGACTGGCTACGCGGTCTGGGTTGGTGTCGGTGCTGTGACGACCGCCGCCTGGGCGATGGCTCGTGGCGCCGAGCCGGTGAGCACGCTTAAGATCGTTTTCCTGGCTGGCATCATCGTCTGCATCGTTGGTTTGCAGCTCGTCTCTTCCGGCGAGGCGCATTGACATGGCTCGGATCGCGCACCCCGGAGACATAGAGGTTGTTGGCGAATAGGCACCCTCGTCGATACCGACAGAGGGTCGATTCCGTCTCCGGGATCGACCCTCACATCAATACCTACGTAGTTGCGGACTAATACATCACGGCCGCCGGTTCGGTGATCTGGGCAGAGACATCGCCGCTATAGAAACCGGCATACGGATCGATGGCGGTCATGGTGCTGCCCTCGCTGAAGTCCAGTTTGGTCAGATCAACCCAGAAAACGTTTGGACTCGTGGCAAGCTCGAAGAAATAGAGCTGATTGGTGAGATCTGCTGCCGTTCGGTATTCGGTATTGTAGATACCGAAATCCTTGTACGGCGCACCGAACGGTACCGAGCAATTGCGCATGATCGCGATCACGCCAGCCACCGCTTCCTGTGTTGTCTGCACGTCTGGTAGCAGGCTGAGATAGTACGATGCTCGCTGGAAGCGATCGCGTGGATTCACATTCCCTGGCAGCGGCATATCGGAGCTCGGGTGAGAGAAGTCCTGCTGAGCCAGCAATGCCAACTGCTCCGAATACGCGGGATCGTTTGTCATCAGCTGATATCCGGCGCCGTGGTAGATCTTGCGCTCGCCATTTACGAACTCGATCACTGCCGAATCGCCGGATGCATCCTCGATCGCCAGGTGAATCGACGAATCCCGTCCCTCCGCAGAGACCATCATGAGCTGAAAGCCATCCATGAGTTCCAGCGCCTCGGCTACGGTTGCCGCGCAATCGAGCAGATACTGCGTCCACAACCCCATATGGAGCACCGGCAGATCATCGACGCGATCTGGAAGCGAGGTTGCGGTCAGAAAGAGCCCATGTACCGCCAGTCCCTTCTCGTTCATGCCATCAACGGATCCCAGTTCGTAGATCGATACGGCCACATTGCCATACGTGCTGGTCCATATCAGCGGGTTGTTCTGCTCAACCGCCATTGGTCCCAGCATGCCGCCATTGCGCGTTAGACCTCGCGGATTCACCACAATGGAGGGGCGTGTGGATTCCGGCCAGTCCATTGATCGACCAACGACTTTGATCGCACCGGCATTACTGAATACGCGCGTACACATGAGATGTCTCCTGATTCGTTCGCTCACTGCAAGGTTGACTAATCCTACTGCACATGACGGCGACATATTCGCTATACTGGGCCGCAAGACGATGACGGAGACGAGTAATCCCCGGTCACCAAAGCCCAGCAAGCTGTAGACGATGCGAGTGCAGCCATTGGCCCGTTGATGAAGACCCTCCCGAGTGCGAGGAGAGGCGATTAATCGCCACCAATCCCGCCGGTGTTGCCCCCGTTATCGGGCTCCAGAAGGTTCTCTCACCGAGAACGAATTGCGGTGGCACCACGAGACGCCCCCCTCGTCCGCAAAGGCGGAGTGGGGCGTCTGGTCTTTTTCAGAAAGGCGGCACCGCAATGCCCCTCGTTTCCTCGACTGCGCGCACCCTCGCGCGTGAACTCCCGACCCGGGTGGGTCAATTCGTGACTCTGCAGGGATGGGTGCACCACACCCGCCACCTCAGTGCGATCGATTTTCTGTTGCTGCGTGACCATACGGGGATTACCCAGATCGTGGTCGATCAGCCGGAGCAACGATCGTTGCTGGCAACACTGCCGCACGAGTCCGTTGTGCAGGTGACTGGTCAGGTTGTGGCTACCAAGCAGGCACCGAACGGTGTGGAGATCAACGCACCGGTGATTGATCCACTGGTTGTGCCGGAGTCCAAGCCACCGTTCGAGCTCTACAAACCTGCGCTTGATGTGCAGTTACCGACACGACTGGATCACGCTGCCGTCAGCCTGCGTCACCCGAGTTCGGTGGTGGCGCAGAAACTGACCGCTGCGGCCATGCGTGGCTTCCGACGTACACTGGATGCGTACGGATTTTACGGAGATCCAGACACCCAAGCTCCTCGAGACCGCACCCGAGGGTGGCGCCAATGTATTTCGGGTGGACTATTTCGGTCGTGATGCGTTCTGGCCCAGAGTCCACAACTCTACAAGCAGATGATGGTGGGCGCGCTGGAACGGGTGTACGAGGTGGCGCCAGCATTTCGGGCGGAGCCGCACGACACCAGTCGACACGTCAGTCAGTATCTCAGCCTGGATGCCGAGCTTGGTTTCATTCGCGATCATCAGGATGTGATGCTCGTCGTTCGTGAGGTTGTTGCGGGTATGGTGGCTGAGATGTCGCTGGTGAACGCACCGGGCGTCGAGATTCCAGCCGTACCGGAGAGCATCCCGCAGATTCACTTCCGCGACGCCCTGGTAATGCTGGGTGTTCCGGAGGATGAACCCGATCTCGCGCCGGAGCATGAGCGAGCGCTCGGGGAGTGGGCACTGGCTGGGTATGATTCGGCCTGGCTCTTTGTTACCGGCTATCCGATGACGAAGCGACCGTTTTACACCCACCCACAACCGAGCGATCCGCGCTGGAGCCATAGTTTCGATCTGCTCTGTCTGGGGTTGGAGATCACCACCGGTGGTCAGCGTTTGCACCTGTATCAGGAGTACATGGCTGCAATCGCTGCCAGGGAGATGAATCCGGAACCGTTCGTTGGCTACCTGGAGGCGTTTCGCACCGGCATGCCACCGCATGGTGGCTTCGCCATTGGGCTGGAGCGGATGATCAAGCAGATCGTCGGTGCAGGCAACGTTCGGGAAGTCATGCTCTTCCCCCGCGATATGCACAGGCTGGCACCGTAACTTTCACGGGAGGAATGTGGCACCGCATGGCCGAAGGCGGCGAAGCCCTTACATGCGGTGTCCGGCTCAATGTGACAGCGGAGGGCGATTCCGTCCGTCATTCAGAAGGGCGTAGCCCTGAAGAATCCCCGCGCGAAGCGCACCGCCGCAGGCGGCCTGATCGCATTTCGCCCGAAAGCACTGCGGCCAGCGGACTTGGTCGATGCTGCCTACGGCAGTGCGCTACGCGCGGAGATTCTTCGCGCCGAAGGCGCTCTGAATGGAGTGTTCTGGAACTATGCAACACTTGCGGGTGCAGAGAGGAGCAGAAGATGCCTCACCAGAAGACCGAACGGCGACGCTATTCACCGGAGTTCAAAGCCGCTGCCCTGACCCGGGTGGCCAACGGAGAGCGACAGGTCGATGTCGCCAATGACCTGGATCTGACACCAACGACGTTGCGACGATGGATTCAACAGGCAGCCGCCTCCACCGATCCCCTGCAGCATCCAACCTATGCGGAAGTTGTGGCCCAGAACCGTGCGTTGCAGGCGAAACTGACCCAGGCCGAGGAGGATGTCGCATTCCTAAAAGTGTCGGCGTACTTCGAGAAACAGTCCCAGCAGTCGTAACAACCGATCGCTGCTGTGACCTCATCACGGAGTACGCACCCGCGATCCGTCACCCGGAGTTGCCATCTCCTGGGGATGCATCCCGCCACCTATCATCGCCACCAGAACCGGAGCATCACCCACGCCCCGACCCATGGGCAGCGGTGAAGCTGCGATCATCCGACATCACGAGGAGACGCAGGGACGGTGTGGACGCAGAGACATGCATGCCTGGCTCCGGCGTGAAGGCATCATGGTCAGTTACAAAAGTGCCACAAACTCATGCAGGAGTTAGAGATACGGGCGGTACGTGGCACCAGACACCGACCCAAGGCACAGGGGATCAATAACGAAGCGGTTGCCATGCCGAACCTTTTGTGGGAAGCAGATCACCCACGTGATTTCTCCAGCGCTATCCCCGGTACCCGCCTGGTCGGTGACTGTACCGAGTTTGTTTGGCACCGACGGGGGAAACACCTCTACCTGCATGTGGTCATGGATCTGTATCACCGCGGAGTGATGGGCTGGGCACTCTCAGACAAACCCGATGCCATCAGTGCTCTTGCTGCCATGGAGATGGCCCGCAATCAGGGTGCCTTCCGCACTAACGTAATCTTTCACTCCGACCATGGCAGTCAGTACATGTCCAACCGGTTTCGGGACTATTGCCAGCTGCAGGGAATCCGTCAGTCGATGGGCGCAAAGCGGGTCTGTTACGACAATGCCGTGGCGGAGTCCCTTCTTCGCCACCCTGAAAGGGGATCTTCCGGATATCAAAACGTTTGCCACGAAGCAAGACCTCGCAGTGTGGGTGGTGACATGGATCGAAGGGTGGTACAACTCTCGCAGGCCGCATAGCTGGAACCGGGGATATCCCCCATTCTCACGGCCACCGACAATCGAGCATCCCATCTGTCGCACAACTCCATAACACTCCAGAATGACGTGGGCACATTGGTAGTGACAAGAAACATCTTGCGGCACACCCACAATTCGGGCGAGCATCGATTGCGATCGGGTTCGCCCCTACCTCGCCAATTCCACCGCGGCCCGCAGCAACACATTCGTCGCCGCCTCGATATCCTCTGGCGAGGAGTACTCGGCCTCGGCGTGGCTGAGGCCGTCCTTGCTGCGGACGAAGATCATACCTGCTGGCCAACGGAGGCCGACAACACCGGCATCGTGGCCACCACCGGACCAGAGTTCGCGCACCGGTAGTCCTTCCGTCACCATCGCTTCGCGAATGGTGTTCATCACCTCAGCATCGAACGGAATAGGTGGATACGCTTCCGTGCCTGCGACGGTGATAGCTACCCCCTCAGCCTGCTCTGCGTCTCGAGCGAGCTCGATGATACCGGCATCGAACGTCGCCAGATCCTCGGCACCGGCAGCGCGAGCATCGATCGTGAACTCCACCCGGGCGGGTACGATATTCATCGCCCCCGGAGCCACCGACATCTTGCCGACGGTAACAACGCCATAACCGACACTCCGTAGCGCTAGTTCGCGCAGACCAAGCACCATCCGCGATGCCGCCACCAATGCATCGGCGCGGCCCTGCATCGGATTGGCACCAGCGTGACCAGGTCGACCGATCACCGTGACTTCGCGCCAGAACTGACCGTTGATCCCCTGCACCAGTCCCACCGGGATATTCTCGGCTTCCAGCACCGGTCCCTGCTCGATATGAATTTCCAGGTAGGCGTGGATATCCGCGGGACGATTGGCAATCTCGCCGGCGTAGCCGATCCGCATCAGGGCGTCGCGATAGCTGATGCCATCGTCGTCAATCGCTGTGAACGCTACCTCCGCTTCGCGCGTGCCAATCGCGACGGACGAGCCAAACAGACCGGGATTGAACCGATGCCCCTCCTCGTTGCTCCAGTTCACGACCTCAAGAGGGTGCTTCGTCTCAATGCCGTGATCGTTGAGCGTTCGCACCACCTCCAGTGCCGTCAGCACACCGAGCGGACCATCGTACCTGCCACCCAGTGGCACACTATCCAGATGTGATCCGAGCATGACCGGCGGAAGATCCTCGGTCCCGGCCCGACGGGCATACATATTGCCGAGATCGTCGACGCGGACAGAGAGTCCGACATCCTCACACCACTGCCGAAACAGGTCGCGGGCAGCGCGATCCTCTTCGGTCAATGTCAATCGGTGTACGCCACCCTTCGCCGTAGCTCCGATCTGCCACATGGTTTCCATAGATTCCATCAGTCGATTGATGTTGATGTTCACGAGACTCTTGCTCCTCTGTCGCGCTCATTTTCGCATGATTGCCCGCCTGCTACCCTGCGTGGAGAAGGAGGACCGCTATGCCTGATACTCCCGAGCGTTGGACCAAGGCCACCGTCTACCCGGATATGTGGGTGAATCCGGATGACGATCCGCGTGAATCAGACACGAATGCGCCCGACGGCGAGCTGCCAACATTGCTCCATTATCTGAAGAGCTATCGCCATACAATCCTGATGAAGTGCGATGATCTCACCGCCGCGCAAATGGCAACGCGATCAGTACCACCGTCTGATCTCTCGCTGCTTGGTTTGATTCGCCACCTGGCCGAGGTCGAGCGCGACTGGCGCAACTGGATCAGCGATGGCGATCCCGCACCATATATCTTCGGCGGACCCGATAACGATTTCGATGATGTGCAGCCAGAGCAGGCGATGGTTGACGAAGCAATCGCCACGTTAGCTCGGGAGCAGGCGGCAACCGACGCGATTCTGGAAGGATATGAGGACCTCGGCGTGAAGCTGGGCGGGGCAGATATCGCCATCCGTGATTTCCAGATTCATCGCATCGAGGAATACGCTCGCCACGCCGGTCACGCCGATCTGCTGCGCGAATGTATTGATGGCCGGGTGGGGCAGTAATTCACCGAAAAACGAGGAGATGCCCGGGGGTTATCCCCGGACATCTCCTTGAGCGTTTGTGTGACTTGCTTACTCTTCCGGTGTTGTGTAGGAGAAGAAGAACGGTGCATCAACTGGAGCACCGGTCTCGTCAAAACACAGGACAGTGACGCGCACACCGGAATCACCTTCGAAATCCCAACGGACCGTCTGGCAGGAGGCAACCCCAGATTTGTTGGCATCCGAGAATGCGGTCACCTGGAAGAAGCCATCCTCGTTGAAGACGTCAGGCAGGATGACATCATAGACGCCCGTGGAAGTCCAAACGGCTTCGGCAGGTGTACCGTTGGTGCTGAACTGCCAATCCCTACCTGGCGTGTACTGGCCCTCATCGTGATAATGATTGACCATCAAGTAGGCACCTCGCGGCCAGACTTCCCATGCACCGTCGGCAGAGTTTGCTGTCACAGCTGCTCCGTGCCAGAGCATGAACTCGGAATCGATCATTTCGCCGGCAGCGTTGGTGCAATACACGGCAATGTATTTCGCACCAGCTTCATCAATTCCCCAGTAGCCTGGCTTACAGTTCTCCCCGAGCCCCAAGTTGGACACAGTGGTGACCTGAATTGTGCCTTCTTCGGTACCCATACCACCCAGCGTGACCATGTAGTCGCCAACGCCATTGCGAGTGACGGAGTTCTGCAGTCCATGCTGGTTATACTGGTAACTCCCCTCAACAACGTAGCTTTCGACATCCTTCTGATAGGCAAATACGAAGGCACTGTTCCAGCCCAGGAAGACATCACCCATGGTGAAGAGCAGCAGGAATCCGGTGTCAACGGGTGTGCCACCAGTGGCGAGGCACTTCACGGTCACGTCACTACCTTGCAGGTTCGTCACAAGGCAGTGGTGATCAACACCAAACGGAGCGGCCTCGTTGGAGCCACTCGTGGCAGAGATCTGTATGTTGCCTCTGCTGCTGTTCATGCCCGGCAGGTTAACAACATACACACCTACATCCGTCCGGGTGATGGTATTGGCAACGCCGGTGGAGTTGTACTGATACATCTCGTTTGGCGTATAGGATTCCGCCAGCGGATCATTTGCCCAGAGGTAAGCGACCGATCCTGTGGACTGTGCTGAGGCACTTCCCAGGAGCGCGGAGAACATCGTTGCCACCATCGCGATGGCGATGCCGATGTTGAGCCAGGCGGGACCAGTTCGGGCGGTATCGCCTGAACTCGAGCTACGTAGAGACATTGCGTTTTTCTCCGCGGGTACGCATGGACAAAGCTGTGGATTTCCAGAACCGTCCGCAGTGATCAGAATGCACATCCCCTTGAAAGAGTTCTGTAACGGTAGTATCCCATAGCGATTTCATCGTCGGCTATGGTCATTGGGATATCTGGAGAGGTACCGATGGGATCACTTACCGGGCGAATGATCCCCAGACCATGGTGGATTGGTAGAGACACGGTCATCACCTCATGAACACACGAGATAATGAAAAACCCTCATTCCGGCAGGTTACTTGCCGGAATGAGGGCTGGTGATTTCAGGAAATGAACCTTAGGAGCCAGACATATCGATGAAGGCTTCCATGCCCTGCAGCGGGGCCTCACCGTTTACCCGAATGTCTGTCTGAATCTGCTCCAGAATCGCTACCGCATCGGCACCTTCAGCGAACATATTGCTGGTGAAGATGGAGATGTAGTGATCCAGATCGTCCGCCGTGGCCACGCCCTGAATCAGCCGCAAACCATACTGTCCGTCGGTTGCGAATGAGAAGCCGGTTGGGGTGACAATGTGCGATGTCATCGTGGCGTCCGGTCCCTGATCCCCGGCTAGCCAGTCCATGTATTCCTGGGCAACTTCTTCCCAGCCCAGTCCATCGAATGCTCTCACCTGCATATTCAGGATGACAGTCTGCTCTGGATTCTGGAGTTCAATACCCTCCAGATTGAATGAGATGATCGTCCAACCCTCTGTCCAGGTCACGTGCATATTGCCGGTACCGTCAGTGTATTCGCCGCCCGATCCCGCCTGCGCGGCTGCCACCGCTGGTTCTTGCCCACTGGCCAGCATCTCGACACCGGTATCCAGATCGGTCTGGATATCATCCCGACCAAATCCATCAAGAACCGGCACGCCATCCAGCGCTACCGCTGCCTGCACGGACTCAACGGTCGCCGCGAACTCCTCCACCGGCGCGAACAGGGACGTCGCCTTCACACCATCGGTAATTTGGATCAGGACGCTAAATACCTGATCCAAATCATCCTTCCAAACAGAGAGGCTATGCTCAACCTCTGAAACCACAACACCGTTAGCATCCATTGTTTGGCTTTCGCCCCCGGACACTGGTGTCGCTACTATTCCCATCGCATTCAGTGCGTTATCGGTGGTCGTTGGTGCGCTGAGATTTCCCACCGCGAGAGTTGCCTGACCAGAAATCAGCATGGCAAACTCCCCGAGCCCATCTATCACTCCGGATTCACGCAAGGTCCAGGGATCCGACCAGGTCAACACCGAGCCATCTCCCAACGTGAACGGGGATTCCGACTGCGCTGCAACGGAGAGTGTGCGCAGACCAGCCATTCCCAGGGCAGAAGCTCCGGCGATGGCGGCAAACGAACGACGACTTGATTTCATGATGGACACTCCCGAAGATTTTGGCCCCGATATCTCAGGGCAGTTTGGGTCGACCAGAGTTCACATTCCATTGAATGAGTTCTGTACCTCCATGGTTACATAAGGTAAGATTTTGCGCAATCCCAAGGAGCCTACGGTTCTGTTAGCTGATCCACCGCGAATGCCCGGGTATGGATATCGTGCACCTGATCAATGATCTGGATTCATGCTGCTGATCTGCTATTATCAGCGCAGATAACCGTGTGCACGTGCACTGATCGAGAAGGAGGCGTTTCATGAGAGAACTTGTCCGTATCTCCCCCTGCCTTCTTTCCGTACTCGATCAAGGATGCACTGCATGCAGTCACACAACCTGCACCTTTGGGGCGCCACCGAGCGCCAGCTAACCGAATCCGCTTCACAACCACATCTGCATCTCGCCCGCGTTATCACCCAGGAACGCGGCCAGTACACCGTTGTCACTGAATCCGGGGAACGCACCGCCATGCTCTCCGGCAAGTTCCTCTATGCCACCGAGGATATTTCCACGCTACCCGCCGTTGGTGACTGGATTCTCCTCGCTGGCGATGACGATATGGGTGTGGTGCAGCAGGTGCTGCCACGCACCAGCCTCATCGCTCGCAAGGCGGTGGGCATGCCCCCGCGCCCGCAGGTAATCGCGGCTAACGTCGATATCGTCTTCATTTGTATGGCGATGAATGCCAACTTCAATCTCAGTCGCCTTGAGCGCTATCTGGCGGTGGTCTGGGAGAGCAACGCCAAACCGGTGGTGGTGCTGACCAAGGCCGATCTCGCCCCGGATCTGGAGCACCAGATCGAGCGGGCCGAGAGTGTGGCCATTGGCGTTGATATCGTCACCACCTCTGCCACCGAGCACACCGGCTTCGAGCGCTTACGCCAGTATCTGGGAACTGGCGTGACCATCGCCTTTATCGGCTCGTCCGGTGTCGGCAAATCAACGCTGGTGAACACGCTGGTCGGTAGTGAGGTCTTGAAGACCAGTCACCTTCGCAACGATGATCAGGGGCGTCATACCACCACCCATCGCGAGGCGATTCTGCTGCCCGGTGGTGGCGTATTGATAGATACGCCCGGTATGCGCGAGCTCGGTATCGAATCGGCGGATGTCGATCGTACCTTCGCGGATATCGAAGAGTTGGCGGTATCGTGTCGATTCAATGATTGCACCCATCACTCGGAACCGGGCTGTGCTGTTCGCGCCGCCGTTGAGACTGGTGACCTGGATCACCGCCGGTTGGAGAGCTATCGCAAGCTCAGCAACGAAGTGGGCTACGCAGGCAAGAGCAGCCGCCAGATCGGCGAGCAGAAGTTGAATCGCATCTTCGGCGGCAGGTCAGGAGCCAAAGCAGCTCGCAAGCAGTTCAAGGAGAAGGAGCGTCTCCGCAGTGGTTGATGCCTGGGGCGGATTCCGACTGGACTGGGCCATTCAGTAAGATGTGAGAAGTACCGTTCTTCTGGGTCATCCAAAATGGAATCATGAAGGAGGGATCATTGATGGAAGCTATCGAAAACTGGAGCCACGGCACCCTGACCGCTACTCGTACACTCCCGGTCGATCAACGTACCGCGTTTGATGCCTGGGTGCAGTTGGAGCATCGCCGCCGCTGGTTTGCAGGACCCGGCTGGACCGAGATTGAGCGTGCGCAGGACCTTCGGGTGGGTGGTTCTGAACTCGCCCACGGGATATTTCCGGACGGCACTGAGACAATTTATCGAGCTCGCTATCATCGCATTGATGATGGACTGCGCTTGATCTACGACTTCGATATGACGGTAGCAGGGAGACCGTTCTCAGTGTCGCTCGCCAGCGTGGAGTTCGTTCCCGACCCGGAAGGGACGATGATCACATACATTGAGCAGGGAATCTTTTTCGCGCCGGACTACGACGCAGTGTCGCGATCCAGAGGCACGGAAGGGCTGCTGGATCAGTTTGCGGCCTATGTAAACACCCTCGCCTAGGCACGAGGTGGTTGATCGTAACCGGGTAACCTTGCCCATGGGCCTACGACCCTAACTCCCACACATTGCCAGCGGGATCGGCGAAGGCTTCCGGAAAACGGTTCGACCGGTGGAGCATTGCTCAACACCGGTCGACCTGGGGTGGGGAGGAGAGACGTTGAGAGGGTTTGTGTTCCTTTCAACATCCTCAGTATCACCGGTATCCCTGAGAGTTCTCTGAGAAGCACCTGAAATGTTGCTGAAGTCGTCGATGGTCGCCGCAGCCCGCACAGGTTGCCGATTAGCTCTGTGACAGGTGCGATGTCACTCCTGAGAGTTTCTCGGGATTGCGGATCACCAACACATGTGTGATCCGACCATCCGCTTCCAGGAATGTCCAGGCGGCATCCAACCCCTCCTGCGAATAGACCAGTATCCCCAGACTGCCGTTGATCATCCTGGGGTCCACCTGCCAACCATCGCGTTTGGCGGTCAGACCGAGCAGTCCGCGAGCGACTTTGTCGGCGCTCTCCACTGGTCGCATCGTGGCTGGTCTGATGCCTC
The DNA here is from genome assembly GCA_023957015.1 of Thermomicrobiales bacterium. Taxonomy (GTDB): domain Bacteria; phylum Chloroflexota; class Chloroflexia; order Thermomicrobiales; family UBA6265; genus UBA6265. Next base: position 20,443 of record JAMLHR010000050.1, read on the forward strand.
CGCCGTCACCGATCCAGACCGCGTCTTCCCGGAGAAGACTGATGAGTTCCGATGCACTGCCTGCTTGCAGTGCGAGGAGAAACGCCTCGGCCAGCTGTGGTGAAGCTGGCTGGACGCTCCGTTCCGGTGCCGACTCGAGGCGAAGTCGCGCTCGCCGGTAGAGTTGGCGACAACTCTCCACCGTTTGACCAATGATCTCGGCGATCTCCGTGAAGGACATCTCCAGCGTTGTTC
>JAMLHR010000051.1 GCA_023957015.1 Thermomicrobiales bacterium
CTTCGCAACCCGCGCGTGAAGCGCAGGCGTACGTGATAGCGTGTTGGCGCGAAACCTAAAATGGCGGATTAGCCATCAATCTCCAGGACGGCGGTAATGATAACGGCGGCGTTGCCAGCCAGGCTGGCGGCACCGGGTGTCGAACGGGCGTGGGTACCGATCTCCGGACCGAAGAGATCGATGATGAAATCGCTGAAGCCACTGATGACATAGCTGGTGCGGGCGAAGTCGGGTTCGCAGTGGACGAAACCGATAACGTTCAGCCAGGCGCTGATTCGGTCCAGATCGCCAATCGCACGCTTGACCTCGCTGAGAATCGTTAGGGCGGTCAGTCTTGCGGCTTCATGCCCTTCCTCTGGTGTGACCTGTGTCGGGATCACACCCTTGCAGGGATAGCTGCTGCCATCCGGATTACGGGCGGAACAACCACTGACATAGACGTGATTGCCACGCACCAGCACGGGGATCGGTGGACCCTCCACACTCGGTTTGTAGTTTCCCGGTGCAGGTAGCACCAATCCCATCTCTTCCAGTCGTTGCTCGATGATCATGCTGAAGCTCCTGTCAGTTCCGCCACGCACCGGGCGCGCAGCAGATTGGCGGCGTCAATCGAATCCCGAAGCGCATCAATGCGTGAGTGGTCTCGCTGCAGGCGCTCCGTGCAGCCAGTGAGGGCAGCACTCGTCGCTTCGGGAGCACAGCCACCGAGTATGCTTCGTTGCGCCACGAACTGGCGCGGATCAAGCGCGCCCTCCACGACCTCCTCCGTGACCTCCAACTCCTGACCTAGTACCTCAGCGCTGATATTGCGCACCATCGCGGCATCAATCGGTCGTGATTCTGCCACCGACTGGTTCACAAGCCTGGAGACGATCGAATGCGAGGAGCGGAAGGCGATGCCGTATTTTCGGACCAGCGCATCCGCCAGAGCGGTCGTGGTCATGTGACCCTGGTACGCGCGCTCGGCCATCAGCTCGGTATTGAACGTCGCCGTTTGCACGACCGCCGTTAGCAAACCGATGATGGCCTCGTAAGCATCGAAACAACGATTGATGGCAATGAAAATCGGATCCTCGACATCGTTGGTATCGCCGGCCGCGGCATTGTGCAGCATCGTCTGGACAGAAGTCGTCTCTCCGTAGATCCAGCTGATGCGAGTGCGGATGTGCTCCAACACCACCGGATTTCGCTTCTGCGGCATGATCGAACTGATCTGGATGAAGGCATCATCGATCTTGAGGAGATTCTCGGTGGCGCGGCTGAACACCAGCAGATCGTAGACGAAGCGACTGAGCGATCCGGCGCTATTCGTCATTGCCATCGCGGCTTCCATGATGTGATCGCCAGCGCCAACGGCGTCGTAGCCGTTCTCGACGATGATCGGGAACGCCAGCAACTCCGCCACGCGCTCCCGACTGATCGGGAAGCTGGTGGTGGTGAACGCCGCGACACCGAACGAACTCTGGTTCGTGTGACGTAACGCCTGGTCGAGGCGTTCGAAATCCCGCTCCAGCGGTCCAATCACACCGAGCAACGCATGCGCCAGAGTGGTTGGCTGTGCGGGCTGCGTGTGGGTGATACCGGGCATGATCGATTCGGTATGCTTGCTGGCCAACTCGATCAGCGACTTTCGTAACGCCAACACGTATCGTTGCGTGCGAATCAGTCGCTGTCGCAGCATCATCCGGCTCATACCGGCGGCGAGATCGTTGCGACTGCGCGCGATCTGGAGATTGCCACCGACTTCGGGACTGGTGAGTTCGATCAGCCGACCTTCGACGGCGAAGAAGAGATCCTCCACCGAAGGTTGATAGGTGAAGCGATCAACACCTTCCGCCCGCACTTGTTGGAGCGCGGTGAGTAGTCCCTTGGCATGCTGGGCGTCCAATATGCCGCATTCGTGCAGCATGATCGTATGCGCCTCGTTGGCGGCGATCATGTGATCGAAGAGATGCTGCTTGCTTTCCTCAAATTGTGGTTCCAGCACGTACTGCGCGTATGCCGGATGGGGAAACGATGGTGCATTCGCCATGGGTGAACTATCCCTTCAGACCCGCCAAGGCAATACCCTTGATGATCTGCTTTTGGAAGATCAGGAAGATGATGATGACGGGAACGGTCGCCAGCGATGCGGCCGCCATAATCAGATCGAAAGCGGCCTGATTCTCGGAGGAGAAGAAGGCGACGCCAACCGGTAGTGTGCGCATCTCCTCCGAGCGGATGACGATGAGCGGCCAGATGTAGGCGTTCCAGTTGCCGAGGAACGTGAAGATGCACAGCGCCGCCAGGGCTGGTTTCACCAGCGGCAGAGCGATCTTCCAGAAGATCTGGAACTCATTGAAACCATCGAGTCGGGCAGCATCAAGGAGTTCGTTTGGCACCCCCATGAAGAACTGACGCATCAGGAATACACCAAAGGCACTGATCACACCCGGGAACATGACGCCCCAATAGGAGTTGGTCCAGTGCAGCTCGATGCTCATCATGAACCACGGAATCACCAGCATCTCGGTTGGCACCATCAGTGTGCTCAGGATCAGCACGAAGATGATCGTGACTCCGGGGAATTTGAACTTCGCCAATGTGTATCCAGCCAGCGAGTCAAAGAAGGCGACGCTGATAGTCGTGATGGTGGCGATGATCAGGCTGTTGGTGAACCAGCGGACGTAACTGGTGTCGTTCAGCACCGTTCGATAGGAATCCAGGGTGAATACTGGCGGGATCAACGAGAGCGAGTACAGATCCTGCGGTCGCTTGAAGGAACTGCTGATCATCCATACGAACGGGAAGATCATCATCAGTCCACCGAGGAGCAGGATAACGACCAGCGCGATCTGACTCAGTTTCCGTCGTCGGGTGTTGCGGGCCACGCTCTTCTGCGCCGAGGCTGAGAGCGAGCTAATGCTTGGAGGTGTGCCTGTCGGCAATGTCGTTTGCATGGCTAGTCCGTATCTCTCTGCAGCACTTTGAGCTGGATAACCGTGATCACCAGAATGATGAAGAAGAGCACCACGGTCATCGCGCTGGCATACCCCATCTTGCTGGGCAGGCTCTGGAATGCCTTCTGGTAGACGTAGAGCACGATCGAGATGGTGCTGTTAAGCGGACCGCCCGTGCCCTGGCTGCTCATTGATCGCACCTGGGTGAAGACCTGGAGATTACTGATCACACCGGTCACTACCAGAAAGACGATGGTGGGATTGAGCTGGGGAATGGTGATATGGCGGAAAATCTGCCAGGCATTGGCCCCATCGACCGAGGCGGCATCGGTATAGTCCTGCGGGATGCTTTCCAGTCCCGCCAGGAAGATGACCACCTGAAACCCGAGTCCCTGCCAAACGGTGGTAACGATAATCGCATAGATAGCGGTGGCGGGGTTGCCGAGCCAGTTATTGCCCTCAATGCCGAACCAGTACAGCACCTCGTTGATGAGACCATTGGGCATATACATCCAGCGCCACACCCAACCGACGGCAACAAGCGATGTGACATAGGGGATGAAGTACAGTGCGCGGAAAAATCCTGCCCATCGCACGATACGTTGCAGACCCAACGCGATCAGTAGACTGATGCTCAGACCAAGGGGTACACCAACCAACACGTAAATCCACGTGTTGCGCATGGCTTTCCAGAAGACCTTGTCCTGCGCCAGTTCCCGGTAGTTATCAAGGCCGATCCAGGGTCGATCCAGCGCGATGGGATCCCATTTGTGGAAGCTCACCCAAAACGCATAGAGAGTGGGACCGATTCGGATTGCCAGGAAGAAGAGCAATGGAATCGCGATAAACGCGTAACCCCAAAGCCATTTGCGCCGTTCCAGCGTGAGATGCATACGTCACCGCCGATGCATGAAGTGGATGAGTGCCGACAGATATCCTGCCGGCACTCGCGAATACCTCGTTCGTCGCAGAATGGTTACTCGTCGAACGAAGCCCAGTACTCGTCCATTTGGGCCTGAACCTTCTCCTGCGCTTCCTGCAGCGCAACTTCAGGATCGACACCGGCCAGGGTGACGTTATCGTACGCGTCCATCACGAACTGGCGCAGGTCAGCCTCGTTCACCATGAAGGTGGCGTAGCTGAACGGTAGCGACTCAATGAATGGCGCAACCTTGTCATTTGCGAGTAGTTCAGGATCCTCGGCTAATGCCGTGCGGGCCGGAAGCTCGCCAACGGCGGGTGTCCAACGCTGCATGACCTCTGCGCTAGCGAGGAAGTCGACCCACTTGGCGGCAGCGATGGCCTTGTCACCTTCGGCAGCGTTGCGGGTGATGGTGTTGCACCAGAAGCTGGCGAAGCTGGCCTGCTCCTTATTCGCCGGAAGCGGAACGATCTTGTAGTTGAGATCGGGTGCATTCGACGCATAGGTGGACACGCGGAAGGATCCGTCCACATGCAGCGCAGCCTTGCCGCTACCAAAGGCCGTCTGACCGTCGGTCTGGAAGCCACTCTGGGTCACGCCGTGCTCCATCAGGAAGGCGACGTGGTACTTGAAGGCTTCCACAGCCTCGGGAGAGGTGAAGTCCACGGTGCGGTTGTCATCGCTCATCGGCAGACCGCCGTTCTGGCGAACCAGACCCTCGCGCCACCAGCTGTGACCCTGACCACCGATATCCCAGGTGAAGCCAACAACATCGAAGTTGTTGCCATCCTTCACGGTTGTGGCAACGGCGACATCAACCAGTTCTTCCCAGGTTGTTGGCGGTTCCTTGCCAGCTGCATCCAGGAGATCCATATTGCAGAACAGCGCCAGCGTTCGCACGGCTGTGGGGAGGGCGTAGTAATCGTCCTTCACCTTGGCGGCAGCCACGGTCGGGAAGAACTCGCTCTCAATCACGTCATGCGGGAACCACTCCTGGTTGAGTGGTTGCAGGAACTGTTGCTGCACGTAGGCCGGAATCCAGCCGAAGAAGACGTTCAGCACATCCGGTCCCTCACCAGCCTGAACGGCGGCGGCTACCTGCTGACGGAAATCGTCGTACGGGAAGTTGACGTGCTTCACCTTGATACCCGGATTGGCAGCCTCGAACTCCGGGATGAGCTCGTTGACGAGCGCCGTTTTGGAGGCGAACTCGTACTGCCAATACTCGATCTCAACATCGCCACTGATCTCGAGATCAGCAACATTGAAGCCGTCCTCTTGCGCCGAGACGCCAAGGGACTTGGCGGCACCGATCGCGGCCGCACTGGCGGCACCGAGCTTGAGCGCTGTTCGGCGATCAAGCGCCTTCTTAAACAGGTCATCCATCATGACGGTACTCCTCTATACCTCAATGAGTGAGGTACAACTCTGCACCTGTGATCTGCCCCCGAATGGTCAGATCGTCTAGACGTAGGTGTGCTGCACGTAGTTTCCCGGAGATCGTTCACATTGGCAAGGGCTATTGGACAGCCACTGACGCTATCGTTGTCTCGGTTCCCAGCTCATCCAACCCCACCGTAGACTTCCCAACCGCAAGAAGATACCGACTCCGACGCCAACCAGCACGATCACTTCACGGTTGAAGCTAAAGGAGTAGAGGGCGAGCACTGTGAGGCATGAACCCAATGCCGCCAGGCCATAGAGCTCCGCTCGTTTGAAGATGGTGGGTGTGGTCCCGATCATCATATCGCGCATGATGCCACCACCAACCGCAGTCATAATGCCGAGGAGCACGGCCGCCCAGTAGGAGAGATCGGCGTCCATGGAGCGTAGCGTACCCGCCACAGCGAAGTTCGCGAGCGCGATGGCGTCGAGGACGGTAATCGTGTTGCGTAGTTGGCTGATGTGTCGACCCCAGAGCGCTACGGCCGCTGTCGCCGCCATAACGGTGGGGAGGTAGAACGGATTGGTTAATGCCAGCGGTGGGCCGGCCTGGATCATGGTATCGCGGATAATACCGCCGCCGAGCCCGGTCACCAGCGCCAGGAACCAGAGCCCCATGATGTCGTACCGCAACTTGATGCCGGTAAGCGCACCTGTCACGGCACCGACGAAGATGCCGAAGATATCGACAAAGAGAAATACGCTATCGGTATCAAACACGGTGGCACCCGGTAACTCACATCCACGGCGATAAGTTGCCAGCTGAAGTGTGCCTTATTCCGAATGCGCTTTCGATAGTAGCCTGGGTGTAGCCGCGAGCGACTGCTCAAGGTGACCCACCTTATCCGCCGTATATCTAGCGAACGCACCGATCCAGCGTTCGTGAATCTGCTGGATTGGGATGATATTGAGATGGTTCCAGCGCTCCCTCCCCTTCCGTTCCGGTATGACCAGGTCGGCATCGGTGAGTACCGCCAGGTGCTGCATCACCGTGCACCGATCCAGTTCCGGGTGGAGTTCGCAGAGCACACCGGTGGTTAGCGGACCAGCCTTCAGGTCGTCAAGCAGTTGTCGGCGGGTGCGATGGCCGAGGGCGCGAAAGATGGCATCGTCGAGATCATCGTGTATCATGTTGTAAGTATATAACATGTATACACAAAGGAGCCAGCACATGGATGTACGTTTTACGATCAGCGGGCGTATCTCGAAACCGGTCCACGAGGTATTTGAGGCGGTGGTTGATCCCGGTAATCTCTCCCATTTCTTCACGACTGGTGGTGCCAGGGGTCGGATCGAGACAGGTGCGACGGTGTACTGGGATTTTCACGACTTTCCCGGTGCGTTTCCGGTTTGGGTCGACGAAGTAGTGCCGGATGAAAAGGTTGTTCTGCATTGGAACGCTGCTGAAAACTCCGCCTCGCATAACGACCGCGGCAATGGACCGCTGACTACGGTAGAGATGCTGTTCACTGCGCTGGATGGCGATCGCACATTGGTACAGATCACCGAGTACGGTTGGGATTCCACAGAGAAGGGCTACAATGCCGCCTTCGGTAACTGCGAGGGTTGGACCGGGATGTTGATCGCCATGAAGGGCTGGCTGGAACACCGCGTTAACTTGCGGGACGGTTTCTACATCTAGCCGCAGTTGCCTGATTGCCTGCGATCACGACTCATGCGAGAGTGGTGCTTGATTCGGCTCGCATGCAGAACGGTAATCCGTGGCAACACTCCTCACGATCGATCAACTCACCTCGGCCCAACGTCAGCGCGGATTGATTGCGCTGATGACCGGCACATTCTTCAGCTGGGGTGGCTTCTTCATGGTGATTCCGCTCATGGCGGTGCACTATGTAGATCACCTCGGCTGGGCTGCCGGTACGATCGGTATCATCCTGGCCGTGCGCCAGTTCATGCAGCAGGGATTTACCACCATTTTCGGCATCCTCGCCGATCGCGTTGGTCCGCGTGTACTCATCGCCGCCGGGATGTTCACCCGGGCGATCGGTTTTGTGGTGATGGGATTTGCGGAATCCTTCGCCTTCGTACTCGGTGCGGCAATGGTCGTTGCCATCGGTGGATCGATGTTTGAATCGCCGATACAGGCTGCTGTCGCCGCCCTCACCTACCCCGATGAGCGCCGACGATACTACGCCCGCATTGGCATGATCAGCGGACTCGGCACCACGGTTGGTACCCAGATCGGTGCGTTTCTGATCGGCTACAACTTCCGCCAGGTCTGTCTGGGTGGTGCGGCGGCCTTTCTCACGGTCGCGTTCATTGTGACGTTTGCCCTGCCGTCCGTGGCGGCGTCGGTTGGCACCGAATCCGCGATGTCCGGTGTGCGGCAGGTTCTCGGCGACACCCTCTTCCTTCGATACGTCGTGATTGTGGCTGGGTATTGGTTTGCCTGGACACAGTTTGGACTCACCATCACGCTGGCGGCGGTGGAGTTGACCGGATCGGATCGAGCGGTGAGTTGGATCTATCTGGTCAATGCTGCCGTGACAATTGCCTTGGGGTATGCGTTGCCGCGAGTGCTGGAGCGTTGGCTGACGCCATTGCAGATGCAGATCGCCGGGGTGGCGACGATTGGGTTGGGGTTGATGGCTGTGGGATTTTCCTCCGGCTTCAGCGGTGTGCTGATCGCGGCGGCGATCTTCGCGATCGGTGCGGTCATGGCGCGGCCTGGTCAGGAAACCGTACTCGCCAACTTGGCATTGCCATCTGCGCGCGGCACGTATTTTGGTGTCGCCGCGTTGGCATTGGCCGTCGGCGGTGGACTCGGCAACTACCTGGGTGGGGTTATCTACGATATTGGTGGCGGTGCCGCCTCGCCACTGCCCTGGACGATTTTTGGTGGCGTGGCGATGGTTACAGCGGTGTTGCTCTGGATCAATCGGGTTCGCTTCAGCGTTGTGCGCGCCTAACGCGAACCTGCTTTCATCTTGGTTGCCAGCCATCCACCAACAACTGCGGCTGCCAGCATCACGAATGGCACGATTGCTGCCGTCGGGGGTGGCTCGCTGCGAATGCTGGCATCCATCCCCAACGCGCTTCGGCCAGCGGCTTTAAGCACCGCGGTGCCGATGTGAAGCGGCAGGTAGAGCGCCGGGACCATCTTGGCCCACAGCATCGGATCACGCTTGACCATCATTCCAGCGACGAATGCTGCCGGGACGAAGCCGATGCTTGCCAGCACGATATCCGATGGCTTGATCACGAATGCCACAACTGCCGTCAGAGCGGTAATCCCCGCCCATTGCAGGCTGGTCGATCCTCTTCGCCGCCCTTCGATGATGAACATCGCGGATGACGCGAACCAGGTCAGTCCGGCGACGCCGTTCAACGCCTTGGCCAAGTCGCCGTCGGCAACGATGGAGGCACCAACGATGACCGTAGCGACGGCTAGTGTGCCAGTCGCGATGCGTTCGAGACGAGTCTCGCCGAGTATGGATGTGAGCGGTGATGGTTGCATGTGGGGGTGCTCCTAGAGAAATTCGGTGACGACGCTATTCGCCAGCATCATCCCCCGCTTTGTGAGACGAACGCCGCGGTCGGTGGTTTCCATCATGCCGAGTTCGGTCATACGTGTGATCTGGAGTCCGAAGTGATGCGTCAACGAGACACCATGGCGACGTTGGAACGCGTTAGCATCCACGCCATCGACCAGCAGTCGTAGACCCAGCATCATCGTTTCACCACGAGCAGTCTCTTCATCCAGCGGTTCGGTATTCGACTGCGGCAGACGACCATCCGCCAGATCGACGATATAACGTTCCGGCAGGAGCTGGTTCATCACGCGCATGCCATCAATCGTGCCGAAGGCACCGGCACCGATGCCGAGGTAATCGCCATGCTGCCAATAGATGGCGTTGTGGCGCGAGTGCCCGTTCGGTTTGCGACTCCAGTTAGCGATCTCGTAATGGGTCCAGCCAGCAGCATCAAGCATGTCGATCGCATCTTCATAGAGATCGGCGGTGGCGTCGTTGTCTGGCATCACCAGAATGCCGCGCGCCTGGGCGTCTGCATACGGTGTGCCGGGTTCGATGATGAGGCTGTAGAGACTGAGGTGATCAGGTCCCTCATCGCCCATGGCGATGACTTCCTGGAGATCACGTTGCCAGGATTCACGTCTCTGCCCCGGCCAACCGAAGATGAAGTCGAGATTGATGCGCTCGAAACCGGCAGCATGGGCCTCTCGTACCGAGGTGAACACATCCTGGGCTTCATGCTGGCGTCCGAGCGTGCGTAGACCGCGCCGATCAAGTGTCTGCGCGCCGATGCTGAGCCGGTTCACACCAGCAGCGCGATATCCACGCAGGTGTTCCGGTGTCAGGCCATTGGGATTGGCCTCCATCGTGATCTCCGCCTCAGGCAGCACCGGGAACTGCTGATCGATGGTGTTCAGGATGCGGGCGATGTGTTCCGGCGAGAGCAAACTGGGTGTACCGCCACCGAGGTAGATCGTCGCGATCTCGCGACCGCGTGCCTCCCCTGCTCTTCTGGCGATCTCCTCCATCACGGCATCGACATAGCTCGGGATCAGATCACCCTTGCCAGCGTAGGTGGTGAAATCGCAGTAGGGACAGATATGCGCGCAGAACGGAACATGAATATAGATACCGATTGGGTCATCGGTACCCATCGGAGCCAGGATCATGCTTGGGATTTCTGCTTTCGTTGATCCTTCAGCACCTCATCCATCTCGAGTCCGGTCAACTTACTGAGAGTCGACATAATATAAAGAATCGAACCGGTGAGCGCGATGAATACCGGGATGGTGATGACCGGAAAGCTGAGTGCTGTCATCCGGCCGATCTGCTCAGTGTATTGCTGTGTGCCGCCATCGGCAGTGACAACGATCTTGGCCAGAATGAAGTTCAGTGCTGCACTCAGTAGGAACGTGCCGGCCAGCATCCAGGTGGCGACTGAGGCGCGATGCTCGTAGTCTGCCATCTTTCCCTGTGCTTCCAGTGCGGGGTAGACCTTCTCCTTGTCCACAATCGCATCCAGGAAGACCCGGGCCAGGGGCTTGCCAATCCAGCCGGAGATGAGAATGACGAGCGCCAGGATAGCCGGGATCATCGCTTCCTTAACGGCCACCCACTCCGGCGGCAGCTTCAGTAGGCCGATGCCGCCGCTGATGGCGATGCTGATCAAACCGAGCACCGGCACCCAGCCAATCTTCCGGTTCCTGGTCATTTCATAGATGCCATAGAGGAACGGGAACGCCAGCGCCAGGAGCAATGCGTTGATGGCGCCGAGCTTGTCGTCACTCGCGAAGCGCGTCATGATCACCGTCGGGATCACGATATTGATGAGGAGGCTGATCATAACGTGGCCGCCTTGCAGCGAAACAGAATCCAGTAGAACATTCGGCATGGAACGGATGTGTACCGGGTGGGTACACGATCATCAGAGAATCGCATGACCGAGACGTACCAACGATACCATGCAGCTGCCCGCCGGATGGACGCGCTGATTGAAATGACGCCCACACCAACGGACTCCTCTCGCGAGGCGATCCAGGAACGAGCCGTGATCAGGATGGACCGCCTGCGCGCCTTCCTCGCTAAGATCGGTAACCCGCAATTGGGTCGGCCACTCATTCACGTTGGAGGCACCTCCGGCAAGGGCAGCACCAGCACGATCATTGCTGCGATGTTGACCGCCGCCGGATATCGCACGGGTCTGCACACATCGCCCTATCTCCAGACACCAGCGGAGAAGCTGCAGGTGGATGGTCGCTTGATCGGACCGGATGCCTACGCAGATCTGGTGGACGAGTTCTTTCTCGCCCACGATGCCTGGATTGCTGCCGGCAACCCTCCCCTCACCTATGGCGAGGGTTTCAACGCGCTGATGTGGATGTACTTCCGTCGTGAGCAGGTCGATATCGGTGTCGTTGAGGTTGGAGCTGGTGGTCGTTTCGATCTGACGAACATCCTCCAGCCGACCTTGTGTGTCATCACCTCGGTTGGTATTGATCATACGCAGACGCTTGGCCACACGATTCCGGAGATCGCCTGGCATAAGGCCGGCATCATTAAGTCCGGTGTGCCGGTGGTGAGTGGCGTACCCGATCCCGAAGCGCAAGCGGTTATCCGATCCGAAGCTGAGTCAGTTGGTGCGCCACTGCAGCAGTTGAATATGGGCCTGGTGATTCGCCAGGTTGCAACGGGTCCGGCTGGCACCAGTTGGGCGGAGCGGCCAGAGGGGATTGCGCATCATATGCGCATGGCGGGATCGTTCCAGGCGCGGAACGGCCAGCTCGCGATCGCGGCGATGCGCCGCCTGCGTGAAGAGGGCTTTGCCATTGCGGATGAAGCGATCGCCACGGGATTGCGCCAGGCACGCATACCGGGTCGGGCGGAACTCGTCGATGATCGCGTGCCGGTGATTCTGGATGGTGCCCACAACGCCGAGAAGCTGGCTGCGTTTGCCTCCGATATCCCTTTTCTCCTGCCGGCCACCATGGGCAAACGCATCGTCGTCTCCGGTCTGCTGGAATCGAAGCAGGGTGATACCATGCTGGCTTCGCTGGCGCCGGTGATGGATATGCTGATCGCCACCAGTCCTCGGGTCTATGGTAAGGACGCCCGTAGTGCGGACGAGATCGAGGAGTTCGCGCGGCAAGCGGGTTACCATGGTCCGGTGAAGGTCGAATCCGATCCGGAGAAGGCGATCGCGTTGGCATTGCGGACGGCGAATCCCGGTATCGATGCCGTCATCGTGACGGGTTCGCTCTATCTGGTCGGCAATGTACGTGGGCGATGGTTCCCTGAGACGGCGATACTGCGAACGCAGTCACCATGGGCTGCACCATTGGCGTTGACACGCTGAGAACAGCAAACGGGGCGACCATCAGGCCGCCCCGTTTTGTCGTCAGGTGATGTCCCGTTAGTCCTCAGCGAGCCGATGATGCATCAGCATGCCGACGATGACGGCAATGATGCCGACGATAGTGGCGATGCCGCCAAGGTTTGCTTCCCACGTACCGGCACCATCCACCGAGATGCCAATGCCGTAGACCGTGAAACCGACACCGGCAAGGGTGGCACCAGCGGCTGTGAGAATGCGGCTAAGCTCAAGCATGTCTGTCTCCCGTTATTCAGCGACCTGAAAACCCCACCGATAATCGGCTGCTGTCTCTGCTATGTACCTTACTCCAGGCCGGACAGAATCGCCAGTGATGTCAGGGATATCCGCGCAGGGTTGCCGAAAAACAACTGGGTCGCAGCAAAATTTGCCGCGACCCAGTCTGGAAATCACATGGAACGATTAGAAGGTCGGAACCACGATAATGGCACCACCATCGACCTGGAGTGTGCCATCGGCATTGGCCCAAGTCGAGAAGGCCACATAGGTGCCACCGGTCACATCGAGTTCGATGTAGCCGTAAGCGCTCGGGGAAAGGAGACCCATACCGCCAGCAATGGTGGCACTGGTTTCTTCACCGGCAATCCAGCTCTTGGCCAGATCGGTGGCGGCGGCTGCGTCAACGGTCTCGGTGGTGTTGAGGACCACCAGATTCACCGGGCTATCGCCGCTATTGCGAACACCGACGGTGTTCAGACCAGCACCAGGGGCGGCGTCAGCGGCGACCGAGGTCTCGGTGACGGAGACGGTGAAGCGGGAGCTGAAGCCCTCCGGAGCGATCTCGCCACCTTCTGGTGTGGCGATTGGCTCGCTGCCCATGGCCGTGATCTCATCGGCTCCGAGTACAGCGATGGTGGCCGAGCCCTGCGTGGCGGCAACATGGCTGCTGAAGATCACCCAGGTGCCGGCGCTCAGATTGACGAGCACGCTGTTCGAGCCGCCAACCTCGACCGTAGTACCACCGGCGAAGGTGACCTCAGCGAGATCGGCAACCTCAACACCATTGATCGTCTTGTAGATAGCGGAGTTGAAATCGCTGACGCTCATCTCTTCCGGCAGCTTGGCGAGATTGAAGCTGGCCAAACTGTCGCTCTTGTTACTGACGGTGAAGACATACCAACCTGGCTGATTCTCGTTACCACCGCGGATGCCGAAACCGTAGTTGGAGGCATCGATACCGATCTGGGTCACGGTCTCGAGATCGGCCAGAGTGGCTGGTACGACTTCCTCGGCTTCGGGTGTTGCATCTTGCGCGAACACAAAGCGGGATGCGCTGGCTACTGCTGCAGTGCCAAGCATGACGCCACCAAGTGTTCGTCGGTTAATGCGGGAATCGAAGACGCTCATGAGGTGAACTCCTTTGTTCGTTGGGTCGAGTAACCCGTTATCCTTGTCTGCGAGACAGCAGTGGCAGACCGGCACTGCTTTTATGGTAGGGACGCGAGCGTGCAGACCCGCCCTTTCGCACATACTATACCGGATTATCAGAGTCAATTCGGTGCATGATTGACCATAATGGAGTCCACCCGGGTGGACTCGGAGACACAGCATGAACCAGGGCGATCTTCTCCACGAGACCGAGATTGTGCTTCTGATTAACGTCGGTAACGAGGTGGAAGCCCTCATGTTGGCGCATATGTTGCGCGATGAGGGCATTCAGGTGCTGGTGCGCAGCAGCGGACCTGGTGCTGGAGCCTGGGCATCGGCCGCGACATTTGATCACAGTCTGTTCGTGCGTTCCGATGAGTTGGAGCGGGCCCAGTCAGTGATTGGCACCCAGATTGAGCGTGCTAACACTCCTCGAGTGCGGATAGCCGCACCAACTGTGAACCGGACCCGTAGGAAGCGATAGGTATGTTGGCACGGATCACGGCATTCGCCGATCGCATACAACGGAGACCGACCGTCGCGTTCGTGGTCCAGGTCGTCGAGATCGTTACCATCAAGAACCTGCCAGGGTTCGCCCAGATGATGGCCTACAGCATCCTTTTCGCTACCGTTCCCTTCCTTATGGTGTTGGTTTCCGGAGCGGCGCTCATCACCAGATTCGTGAATGCGGAGTTCGAGAATCCGGCGTTGCCGGTGCTGAACTGGCTGCAGCAGTATCTCCCCCAGGATTTGGTCAACTTTCTGGAAGGGCCAATCCAGACAGCACTCAATCAGCCCCACGGCTGGGCGCTGACAATCGGCGCCTTGCTGTCCCTCTGGGGTGTTCGCGGCGCGATTGCGGCAATCATCAGGGGACTCAATGTCTCTTACGGTATCGATCGCGATCCGCGTGGTTTCCTCGTGACCAACAGTATCGCATTGGTGTTGGCCGTATTGGTGATATTACTGATCACGCTGAGTAGCATCCTGTTTACCCTCGGGACCACGCTTGGTAACGACGTTGCCGATGCGTTGGGGCTTCAGGACCTGTATCTCACGGTTTCCGCCATGATCCGGTGGCCAACCTTGGTGGTGCTGGGTGTGCTCAGTGTGATGGTGCTGCATTGGCTGGGACCCGCCAACTCACAGCCATTTCTCTGGTACCTGCCAGGATCAATCTTCACCGTAATAGGCATCGTGATCTCAACCTGGGTGCTTTCATACTGGTTTGGTATCGCAGGTGGATTTGATCAGACCTACGGTGTGTTCGGTTCCGTCATGGCATTCATCTTTTGGCTCTGGATCATGGGGTTGGTCATTTTGATAGGTGGTGCCATCAACGCCGTGATCCACCGATATGCCCGCTCCTCGATTCGTCCGGATTCGGTCTAGCCGTTTCATGTGAAACAATTTCCCGCGTACCTACGCGGGGTTACACCCTCTCCAGCTACCTCGATGGGAACCTGCGATACTTGTGCGAGGTTCGGGTGATGTGCGCCGCGAAACCTTCAGTCAGCCCGGTTCGTTTGAGCAACGATGGGAAACGGCTGATTGAATGGCTGGTATGGCACTCACATGGGAATGGCCACTGGAATGGCCGATTGAAACTGGTAGGAGATATTACTTGCTGACGGATGACCGTCACCTCATCGAACGCGCCCGCGAAGGCGACGCCGATGCCTTTGGCGTGCTCTTCGAGCATTACCATGCCCCGATTCTGAACTACCTGAATCGTATGGTTGGCGATCGGGCGTTGGCCGAGGATCTGACGCAGGATACGTTCATCAAGGCGTACAAGTCGCTCCCCAAGACATCGCCGGATCTCGCCTTCAAGGCGTGGCTGTATCGTATCGCCACCAACACCGCCATCTCACACCTTCGTCGTGGCAAGATCGTCCGCTGGCTACCGTTTGTCGGCGAGCATGAAACACGCGCGGAACGAATCGATAGCCAGGTCACGCGAACGTCCGATATCTCGGCCGCTCTGGACAGATTGCCCAAGCACTACGCATCGATTCTTCTCCTTCGACACTATCAGGGACTATCCCTCGCAGAGACGGCCCAGGCATTGGACATCACAGAGAACGCAGCGAAACTCCGGTTGTTTCGGGCCAGAAAAGCATTTGCCAAGATTTACGAGGATGAGCCGATGGGCGACGTTGGAGAGGAGGACCTGCGATGATCACGCATCAGGAAGCAGAGATCCTTACCTCCTCCCGTCAGGATGCACCACTTGATCCGATTGTTGAACGGGAACTCCAGGCACATCTGGCCACTTGCGCCGAATGCCGCGCGTTTGCGGCGGCCACAGAACGGCTGACCGCCGGTCTCAAGTCCATGCCAACCCTCCCCGCCAGCCCACGCGTGCGTCGCGAGGTGCTAGATCAGACGCGTCGAGGGCGAGGACCGCTCGCCGGACTCACTGGTATCGGTGGTGCGGGTCTCTCCCCTGTCTTCACCACGCTGGCCGCAGTGTTGTTGATCGGTGTGTTGGGATGGTTCACGTTTGATCGACTGAACTTGCCGGGGGATGATGACGGTGACCAGCAGATCGCTGCAGTTCCCACCGAACCGGCGCGCGAGAGTTACGCTGTTCCAACCACTGTGCCCGAAACGATCGCTGCGGCGCTTGAACCAACCGCGACGGATGAGCCTACGCCGACGCCAACTGATGAACCTTCACCGACTCCGACCGACGAGCCGACAGTGCCACCGACGATACCTCCGACAGTGACACCGGTGCCAACTGATCCGCCAACGGAGCCTGCTGCATCGAAGGAAGTGACCTCGACCGAGGAATCCTCTGCAAATCAAAGCTCTTTGCGTAGCGCCGCTACGGATCTGACCGGCGACGATGCGGCACCGACGGCAACCAATACGCCAGCGCCCACACCGTCTCCGACGGCGACGGTGCCACCGACCCCTGTGCCATCCCCCACTCCAACTGCACCGCCGACCCCGACGCCTTCACCGACCGTTGTGCCGTCGCCAACACCGTCGCCAACGGTTGAACCCACAAACACACCGGGGATTGAGCCGATTGATGGTGTGGATGCCGCCACGGAGACGACAGAGATCGTCACCAATGCTCAGGGCAATGCGGAGAGTCCGCCGATAGAGCCCGCCGATGGCACTGGCGGTGCTACCATCATGGCTTCCGACGATGGCGACGTCATCATTGAGGGTATGGGTGGTGATAACCAGTTAACCGATGGTATGGGCGGGGGCAGCGACGAAGACGTGACCGCGGTTTCCCTCCTGGACAATTCCGTCGGCTATACCGGTATCGAGGGTGATCCTGCGGGTCACCTCACACTCACGCAAGATGGTCGGTTAGTCTACTCCGCCGCACCGGATCTGGCACTCTTCCGCACGCAGGAAGGTTATATCCTCCAGGGCGCCGATATACAGCCGGGTGTCGTGCAGCTGTGCGGCGATGGCTTCTGTGAACCTGCGCTGGATGCTCCGGAGGATGCCTCCTGGCAGGGAGATGTTCCCCTGGGAGTGAGTGGAAGCAGCGCCTGGGTGATGCGGCTGTATGGTGATCGGAGCGAGATTATTCTGGGTACACCGCAGGGGACGAGCCTCGTCAATGGCACTGTTGTTGGCCAGCTTGCTCCGCAGTCCGAACCGGCCTATGTCTACGATTCCGAAGGAACGTTGTACGCGTGGTTGCCGACAGGCGAATGGCTGATCATGGGCAACGGTTCGGCACAGGTGCTCCCGGCCGACTATCCGAATCCATATATGGTGCGATTCGCACCGATCGCGGAACCCAGTCCGCTCATGGGGTACTTCAGCGGCGGGACACTGGTGATCGCACCGGCTGGTTCTCCGGGATCGGCGAACCTGGTCCTTCCCGCGGAAGGCGTTGACTTCGATATTCACCCGCTGGGTGATTCGGTGGCGGTTATCCGGGGTAGCGATATCGTCATTTACGATATGCAGGGGAACGAGATCACGGTCTTCCAGGGTATCGATGCCCAGCCGCGCAGTCTCATCTGGCTCAGAGGTGGCATTGTCTGGGTGGATGCCATCACCGGTCAGCTCTACCAGATCCCTTCCACCGCGCCGTAGTTCCATGGGAGTCCACCCGGGTGGACTCCCCCGCTTCGCCCTCCCCGCTTTGGTACACTCAGCATTGATCTGATCAGCGATTTGTGCTGATATGGCGCGGAAGTACGGGTATCGTGTCCTCGATTCACAACACCACTCTCCCACTGCTTGATCCCGAGGATGGCGTCCGCTTTGGACGCACGCTTCTGCGTGCCCAGTGCCGCGGCTGGTCCACATCTCAGTTGGATGCTGTGATTCTGCCCGCGAATCAGCGCGGTCTCTCCGGTGTGAATCTGACCGGTGGTGGTCGGATCGATGGTGGACCGGACGTGGAGCGAGAAGTCATGACGCGCGCTCCCCTCACCCTCGGCACCGCCGTCGTCACCGGCCCCGGCGTGTTGGCCACGCATGGCTTCGAGCATATCGTACACGCGGTGGTCACAGAACAGCTTGGCGACCCTCCGCGAGAATCATCGGTCCGACAGGCAGCGATGGCGTCCATGCGGGAACTCGAGCGCATTCGTGCTCGCAATGTGGGATTCCTGCCGTTTGGCTCGGGCATGACCACGGCCCGGCTATCTCGTACCCAGTCCATTCCGGTCATGTTGGAGGAGATCGTCGGTCATTTGCGCCGATCCTCATCGCGGATTGAGCTGGTCAGCCTCCTCTGCAACTCAGCTTCGGAGGTCGCCGATGTGGTGGGGTTGCTGGAGCGCATCCGTCGCGAACTTTGGGGACGATCGCTGTGATTCAGTGGCCTTATGCAACCGATGCCTGGCGGACGATGCATCGCTTCGATCTCCGCTACGCTAACCTGTTCCTGAAGGCGTTTTCCGCGAAGCGGATTCCAGCCAGCGTACTGGCTCGGCTACATACATTTGGATTGGCACCGGAAATCGTTGAGCAGACGCTTGCCTCCATCCGATCTCTGGACGACTGGAGCACGGAGTGGGTGGAGACGGCGCAGAGCTACCTCGGCACGTCCCGAAGGGAGACATCGGCGGGGAATCACGCTGAAGCGGAACGTGCCCGTCACGCCGCGGCGATGTGTTATCACATCGCCCAACTTCTGGAACTGCACGATCTGCAGACACGGAACAACTGCCGCGCCTGGACCTCCAGCTTGTATAAGCAATCGATGCCAGTGTGTCGACCCAATGCGCGGCACTTGATGGTTCCGTGGCGAGATCGACAATTGCCGGTGATTTTCGAGGCACCTGAAGTCGGCGAAGAACCGTTTGGTCTCGTCGTCCTGTTCAATGGCATCTCCCAGAGCAAAGAGGAGACGATGCTGTGGACGCCTCGATTCCTGGATGCGGGATACGCGGTTCTGGCGATCGATAGCCCCGGCACCGGTGAGGCGACACGCCTCGGTCCGATTGATGCAACTGCCACCGATATCCTGGATGGTGCCATCGTGGCTTTGCGCGAGGAACCAGTGATTGATCTGACCCGGCTGGTGCTGATGGGTGGGAGCTTTGGCGGTAGCGAATGCTTGCGGATCGCGCGTCGTATACCGGAGACCATGGCGGTGGTGGCGATCACGCCAGCCATCACGCCAGATCTGTGGATGGATTACGCCTCGCCGATTATGGCGGCGGAGCTGCAGGATGTCACTCGTGATCGGGATGGACACGAGATCGCGCGGAAGTTCGATGCGACCGCGGCGGTCGATCAACTCAAGGTGCCGCTCCTGATTTTCGGTGCAGGTCGCGATTTGATTGTGCCACCATCCGAGAGCCAAAAGGTCGCGGCGAGGGTAGGGGAGCGCGCGACGCTTGTCTGGTATCCAGATGCTGGGCATTGCCTCAGTGAAGCGACCGATCAGTGGACGGCGGAGGCGACGGAATGGTTCACCACCATCGCCTCCGCGCGCGCGGAAGGTGTGACTGATAACGCCGAACTTAACGCCATCGGTCGTGATGCGATCGAGTCATATGTGTATCGGCCGTTATTGGATGAGAGTTTCGCGGACGATGAGGATTTCGGGGAGTATGCTCGCCTCCTTTCCGCGGACGAGATCGGGGATTAGCTGCGGCTTCGTCGCATTGCCCGATATTTCTTGACGGCATCGTCCGCCATCAGTGCCGCATATGCATCGGATTCCATGGCGACAAGCGCGATCTTGCCCTCCTCGTCGTGATGGATCCCCCAGCCGTACTGCTTCGCCAGCGGTGATGTCCGCAGACAGGCGCGTCCTATGGAAAAGTATTGTTCCTTCGCCGTTGCTCGATCCGTTTCTGCAATTCCGTCGCGTTCCGCGACACGTGCGAAAATCACATCATCGGATGTGTAGACATAAGGTGCATCTGTGATCATCTGATACTGTTGGGATGCCACCGACTGTTTGGAGAGATCAGGTACGACCGCATGATCAGTCGGTGCGTCCTCCGCAACAGTGATGAGCGTGTTCTGATAGTTGGTGGTCATGGCATGTGTTCCTTGGCTGAGTACACTGATGCAGTGCGACCATAGTACGCGATGGTAAAGGACGATTCTTGACCGCGATTCCTCAGCAGGATAACCAGATAGTGCAGCGCACAGCCCACGCCTTCCTTTGGCTGTTACTAGGGCTCTTTCTGGCCAAGGGCGTCGTGATTGCCTTGGTAACTGAGCCGTATTCCG
>JAMLHR010000052.1 GCA_023957015.1 Thermomicrobiales bacterium
GCCTGGACCATTGATCATAGGGTTAGCCTCCATGTGGAGCTTACATCGCTTCGCGTAGGACTCCACGGCGCTGCGCGCCTCTGAGTGACGTTGCCTCTTTGGTGCAAGCCAGAAAACACAATCTCAACTCCCCGGGCCATCAAGTCTCTGGGTACAAGTGTTTTCTCAATACAGATGCCCTTTGTGATCGCCCCCCGAAGCCATATCGTTGGAGAGCGGTTTCACCATGATCAAACATGGATTGGCAGGATCCCAGAGATCCGGCAATACCATCTGCGACAGGAAGCCAACAGAGGTGTAGAACGCTCTCGTCTGGGCATACTCCGGACTGGGATGGAGATCGGCGAGCGTTTTCACGCTCAACAACCGAACACCATCGCTCACCAGGCGCTGCTCCAATGCCACAATCAGCTCGCGACCAATCCCCTCTCGATGATGCGTCTGGCGCACCGCCATCCACGAGATCTCGGCGCTTTGAGGAAAGAGTTGGTTCCAGGTGAGGTAACCGATAACCTCGCCATTGCTCTCTGCCACGAGTCCGCTTTGGCTCTCCAGGTAGGTTCTGGCTTCGGCCAGCCCTTCCTCTATCCCAAACCAGTCGGGGAGTGATCGGTTAATGGCATCGCAGGTGATGATATCGGCGGAGTGAAGTGATCGTATGTGTGTGAACATGACATTCCCTCGGAAGAATTTCCGAAATTAAACGCATTGATTAAGGGTGTATGTCTCACACAATCATGCCCGTATTGTAATCGTTGTGTGACATTCACGATTCCCCCACCGTTACACTCTGCACAGGCGAATGCCTGAAAGGAGTACATACTCATGCGCAGAACACTTCTCACCATCATTACCCTCGTTGCGCTGCTCACACCGCAGATACAGACGAGCGCCCAAAGCGGCGACGCCACCTGGCTGGAAGGTATCGACGGTCTCCAAACCGCGATCGGACGATCGTGGATGGCACCGATGCAGGAGGTCACCGAGTCCACCGTTACCGAGCTCAATGACCTCGGCACACCGATCTCGTCTACTACCACAGTCTCCACACCAGAACCTGTAGAGGAATCCGAAATACTGATGCTGAGCGCACTCGTCTTCGAGCTTGATTCGGCGAAACACGCGAACGAGGCTCTGCAACTGATGAATGCAGAGCAGGTTAGCCAACTGGAGCGTGATCCGCGCGCGCCAGAAATGAATGAGTTTCTCCCGGAAAACCTTGGTGATATGGCCTATGGTCACGAGGGTAGCTATCCGGCACCGGGAATGGATGTCGATCTCGCAGTTGTCTACCTAATGGTGCAGGACGGCCCATATGTCTATCAGACCTTCGGTATGTTCCAGTCTGGCGATCACATCGGTATCGCAACCGGTATTGCCGAAGACATGATTGCCGCCGAACCTGGAGACGGAGATCCGATCTATGACGTGGCCGGTATCTCCACCGGTGGCAACTGGGAAATCCTGAATGCCATCGAACTCGATATGTCAGAAGGATCATTCGTGAACGATCTCGAGGTGTATCCCGTCGATCCGAACTCCGTGATCGGCGACAGCCAGGTGGTACCACAGATCGATCTCACGGATCTGGCCGCTATTCCAGGCCTGAGTGGTAGCTGGTCCGTTACCTATCAATCCCATGCGCTGACTGAGTTGGTAGGATCGCCAGTCGCGTCACCAGATGGTGTGTACAACATCGAGCTGTGGGTGCTGGAGTTCAGCGACCCCACCAACGCATCGGCGGCGGCTTTCGCAATGGATGTTGCCCTGACGGAACCACTGGGCGTAGTGAGCACTGAAGGCAGCGGATTTGAAACACGTGATGGAGAAACAGGCATCACGCTGATCAATACCGGCTTCGTGCGAGACCGAGCCCTACCGGAAGGTGATGCCGCCACTGTGGTAACCGTGACAGGAACGACGGTGTACGCCGCCCGAGTTTACGCGAACGGTCCCGCCCCCACACCGCTGGCGCAGAAGCTGGTGCAACACATGGTCGATACCGAGCCCGGCTCGGACACCGAGGTCGTGGATGGAACAGTGGCTACCGGTGGTATGTGGACGAAGTTCCCGGCGAGCGGCAGTGAACTGGTGGCGGGTTTGGAGGTGATCGTGGTACTTCCGTCGGCACCACCTGTCGCCACACCAAACTAGACCAGACACTCACGCTTGGCACGTCTCATGCCCTATGATGTGTGTGGGCGTCGTGCCCAGTGGGAACAACGGTGGAACCGATAGATATCCATCGTCGTTCAGGTAATACATGATTCGGCACGTGTGTTGCCAGTCAAGGAAAGTTTGCGGCATCACGGTGATGCCATTGAATCAGGGAGATGACAGATGGTTCGCAAGTTCATGGCGCTGTTCGCGCTGGTCCTGGCAATGGGCATGACGATCATGCCGGTTGCTGCGCAGTCCTCCGATACCGAGGCTCTCCGTGCCATCGGTGTTGAAAACGTCTATATCCGCATGTACATTGCGGATCCGTCTGCTGCCGCCGCTGCCGCCAATCCTGACCTGATGGCTGTGATGGTCGGTGTGATCGAGTTCGATGAAGCTGATACCGCCCACGATTCCTTCGAGGATTTCAGCTGCGGTTTCATCAGCGGCTTCGTTGGTATTGATGCCACCGATTGCGACGGTCTGGTTGAGGGCGGCATGGATGTCGCTGATGTCACAGGTATCGGCGAACAGGCTCTGGAAGCCACTGGTGATGCCACCGTTTCCGGCTCCACCATGCCAGCCACCATCCTGGCCGTGCAGCAGGAGAACAATATCTTCCTGGTGATCAACCTTGGTATCGCCGAGCCGGAATCCGGTGACGCCCTCGCCAAGTTCCTGGTCGAGGCCGAACCGGTTGACACCGAGGTTGAGTTCAGCGAAGACGGCACCTCCACGGGTGGATTCTTCGACATCCTGCCTCAGGACGGTGATGAAGTTATCGCCGGTCTGATGCCATTCATGGATCTGAACATGATGGAGGAAGAGGCCACTCCAGCCGCCTAATCTCCACCGATATTGACAAGGGAACCCGTCAGTTCGTCTGGCGGGTTCCCTTTTGCCTGAAGGGATCTCTCACGTGGTAAAGACGTTCACCTTGGTTCTGGCACTGCTCCTGACCCTTGGTCTCTCGGT
Source organism: Thermomicrobiales bacterium (assembly GCA_023957015.1). Lineage (GTDB taxonomy): Bacteria > Chloroflexota > Chloroflexia > Thermomicrobiales > UBA6265 > UBA6265. The sequence goes on from JAMLHR010000052.1 coordinate 3,136, forward strand.
TCAGAGTGTTGCAGCCCAACTCGACACCGATGCAACCGAACTCGATCCAAAAGACGTACCCGGACTAATCGCTGGGTACAGTCGCACCTATGCCCCGGATATCGAGGCGTTGATGGCGACGCCATCGGCTGATCTCCTTGATCTCTCGGCGTATATGCGCAACGTTTCGATCATGACCTATGTCTTCGAATCCGATGACACGGCCAGTGATTTCTTCGACATGATGAAGGATCAGATGACCGATGAACTCAGTGCCCCCTCCCCAGAGCTGGGTCAGGCGGAAATGAGCGAGGTGACCGAGATCGATAGAGACGCGATGCAAGTCACCGTAGATATGGGCGATCTGGGCGTGGGTTTGACAATCCTGATGTTCATTGATGGAGACACAGTGTTCGCGATTATGGCAATGGATACCACTGTCGATGACGCTACCGCGATGGCTATCGATATTGCCAACTACCTAATCGACGCCGAGGTGCAGGATGACGAGGTCACCTTCAACGAGGATGGCACGTCTATCGGCGGTGTCTTTGATCGCATGCCGGCCAGCGGCGATGAGATCGTTGGTGGCCTTCAGGTCGAATCTGATTCCGATCTGTTCGCGACTGCGGCGGAGTAAGCCGGAGATCGAAACAACCAGCAATCTCCCGAACGGCGGTTTTCAGAGGAAAGCCGCCGTTCGGCGTTTTCTCCGTATACTTGCTGAGGCTTGTTATCTCTGAAAGGCTGAATCGTGAAACTCCTCTCCATCGCCCTGCTCTCCCTCCTGTTGTTCACACCAACGGTCCAGGCCCAAACCCCAGCTGCGCTCACCGGACTTCAGGTGATCGCCGAACGTCAGTATGCCGCCGAAACGGAATCCGTCATCGATACCACGAGCAAAGGCGTCTTTTTGGCCAGTGCCCGTGTCTATTTGTTCGATGACGAGCAGGCGGCCGAACCGGCCTGGGATACGCTGGTGGATGCGGAATCGATCACCGCAGATCTCGGCGATGATGCTGACGACAAACTGATTCGCGACGAACTCGAGACGATGGGTGATCGCGGCGTGGCATTGAGCGTCAGCATCGAACTGGATGCGGGAGCAACGGCGGAGTACCGATCGGTTATGACACAACGGGGCGCAATGATTGTCACCGTAACCGTGATCGCAGGATCAGCGGACGCGGCGAAGATCGCGGATGATATCGCGGCGGCCATGATTGATCGTGAACCCGGAACATCACCATCCGTATACGATGGTTATGGTGCCTCCACTGGTGGTGTTTGGGATGTGTTCCTGCCACAGGACGCTGAGGAACTCACCGGTCTCACGGCGTACCTGGACAAGGAAACGCGGCCAGGTTCCTGATCACGAGTACAATACGAATCGTAAGTAACTCTTCGCCCGGTGCAACGATGCCCGGGTAGTGGAAAGGCGTGTGGGAACTTCATGACGGATGGCACACAGGTAACAACCGAGCAGATTCAGCAGGTGCTCGGAATGGTGAAAGAGCCAGCAACGGGACGAAGTCTGGACGAGCTCAAGCTGGTGACCGAGGTTGCGGTTGAAAACGGAAATGTGCGCATCCATCTCGATTCACTGACACCGATTATCAAACACAAGCAGAAGCTGGAGCGAGATATCCGCGCGGCGCTCGATACCGTGGGTGGTATCGGCAATGTGATCGTGGATATGCGCACCAAGGTGCGCCCCAGCGGCAGCGGTCGGCAGGATGCTCAACCGATACCCGGCGTACGCAATGTGATCGCGGTTGCCTCCGGTAAGGGTGGCGTCGGCAAGAGCACGGTCGCCGTCAATCTGGCGGTGAGCCTGTCCAAGGCTGGCGCGAAGGTAGGATTGCTGGACGCTGATGTCTATGGCCCCAGCGTGCCACTAATGATGGGCGTCAACGAACGCCCATTGATGCGCGATAACAAGATCGTGCCCCTCCAGGCCCATGGCGTGAAGGTGATGAGTATCGGCTTCATCCTCGATCCGAACAAGGCCCTCATCTGGCGCGGTCCGCTGGTGGCGCAGTTGATCAACCAGTTCCTCAACGACGTGCTCTGGGATGACCTCGATTATCTCGTGCTGGATCTGCCGCCGGGAACCGGCGATGTCCAGTTGACACTGGTGCAGAAGATTCCGATCTCCGGCGCGATCATCGTGACCACGCCACAGGAGGTCGCGTTGGCGGACGCGGTCAAGGGGCTGAAGATGTTCCAGGAGGTGAAGACGCCGATTCTGGGCATCGTCGAGAACATGAGCTGGTTCCAGCCACCGGGACACGAGGAGAAGTACCACATCTTCGGCGAAGGTGGTGGTGAACGCACCGCGGAGACCAACGGTGTGGAACTGCTGGCCCAAATTCCGATCGAGATGGAGTTGCGATCCGGCGGCGATAGCGGCGATCCGATGAGCCTAAGCCAACCGAATTCCGCCACCGCACGCGAGTTCCTGGAACTGGCGGAGAAGGTAGCGGTGCAGTTGGCGAATCAGGCGCTGGCCAAGCCACGCAAACCAACGATCATGCTGAAGACGGTGTAAGACCGGGTATCTTGCGAGATAGAATTCAGCGTGGGCCCGGGGTTGATCCCCGGGCTCATTTTGTCGATTTCCGTTTCTTGATGGTTTCGTACACCCGTGGTTCATCCACGGGTCCGCCACAGGCGGGATTGGGATGGAGATTACCCTCCCGCCATGATTCGCAGCCCACTACGGGCACTTGTACCGACAAAACACCTGTGCCCAGAGATTTGGTGGCCTGGAAAGCTGAGCCTGTGGTTTTAGGCTTGTACCAAAGAGTCGACGTCACTCAGAGGCGCGCAGCGCCGTGGACCCTGCGGCTCCGCTCGAGATCGCAGGGCTACGCAAAGCGAAGTATCCTCCACGCAGTAGCTAACACCATGATCAATGGTCGAGGCTGCCTGCGGCAGTCGGCTTCGCCGGGAGATTCTTCGCACCTTCGGTGCTCTGAATGACGAGGACACATTGGTGATGGCGAGAAACATCCTGAGGCACACCCCCAACCGGATTGTCACCACCCGCCGCGAACCTTCGGATCATTTTCTCGGTGCAAATGCCACTTCGGGACGGCGCTACAGAGGTTACATGGATTTACGTATTCGCGGATCCATGTAATCCCGCACGGCATCGCCAAACATGTTGATACAGAGCACGATCACCGCCAACGCCAAACCAGGATAAAGCACCGTCCACGGTGCGATCTCCATGCTGGATCGGTTCTCGTTCAGCATGGAACCAAGACTGGGTGTCGGCGGAACAGCTCCCAATCCCAGATAACTCAGGGCAGCTTCCATGGTGATAGCACCGCTCATACTCAGAGCCAACTGCACCAGAATCGGCGCGGCCACGTTCGGCAGGATGTGCCGACGCAGAATCAATCCCATATCGGCACCACCGGCTTCGGCAGCATGCACGTACTCCATGTTCTTAACCGAGAGGGTTGAACCACGCACGATGCGGGCAAAGATCGGTGTCTGCACCAATGCGATCGCCATGACGATACTGGGGAATCCGGCACCAACGATGGTCACAATCAGAATCGCCAGGACAATACTGGGGAAGCTGAACAGCACATCCATCACGCGCATGCTGACATACTCCTGCCAGCGACCAACGTAGCCCGCAATCAGCCCGATAATGGTGCCAAAGAATGCCGCCACCAGCACTGCTGCCACACCAACGATCAGCGAAATGCGCGTGCCGAAGAGAATGCGGGCGAAGATATCGCGTCCAAACCGATCTGTACCCATCAATCCCGCTTCGCCGGGCGGTTTGAGACGATCCGCCGGACTCATGAGCACGGGATCAGACAGCCCCAATACCGGTGCCAGCAACGACAGCACGATAATGACCAGCAGGATCAAACCAGCCACTGCGGCCACCTTGTTGCGGCGAGCAAGCCGCCGAAGCGTCTTTCCTCTCCCCGGAGCCGGTGCCAATGGAAGGGTGGCAACATCGCTCATTGTGCCTTCCCTCCTACCCGAATCCGCGGATCAACAAAGCCATAGATGATATCGGTAACCAGATTCATGAAGACAAACGCACTGGCGATAAAGAGGACACTCCCCATCACGAGCGGGTAATCCCGCTGACTAACGGCATCGAGCGCGAGCCGGCCGATACCGGGAATGGCGAACACCTGCTCCACAATCACGGTGCCACCGAGCATATATCCGGTCTGGATACCAACAACGGTGATCACCGGGATCAGCGAGTTTCGTAGCGCGTGTCCCAGCACCACGGTACGCTGCTGCAGACCCTTGGCGCGAGCAACGGTGAGGTATTCCTTTCCCAACTCCTCGAGCATGGAGCTCCGCATCATGCGCATGATGGATGCGGCCAGCAACGCCCCCAGCGAGATCACCGGCAGGACCAGCGATCGGAGATTGGCCCCCAGGCCATCGCCGATCGGCACAAATCCAGTGGTCGGCAACACCTTCCACTGCGTGCTCACAAACAACACCAGCATGGTCGCGATGAGGAAGTTCGGCACGCTCAAACCGACTAACGCCACCAGCCGCAGGACGGTATCGATCCAGTGCCCACGATAAAGTGCGGAAATGATACCGGCAGGGATCGCGAGGAGCAGTGACACCACCGTCGCCAACACCGCCAGTTCCAGGGTCACGGGCAAGCGCGAAAGAATCTCGCTACTGACCGCATTACCACTCTTGAGCGAGTTACCGAAATCACCGGTGAGCACATTACCCAACCAGGTGAGATATTGCATCGGCACGGACTTATCGAGCCCGTATTGAGCCACGATCTGCTGCCGATGCTCCGGGGTGATATCCTGCCCTACTCCAAGCAGAACGTCGACGTAGCTTCCCGGAATCAGGTGCATGGCCCCGAATACCAGGATCGACATACCGAAGAGTGTGGGCAGAAAGACCGTGATCAGGCGGCGCGCAAGAAATGAAAACATAATGTGTATCGATCAATGCGTACGCGAATGGCGACAACCTCTCCCGCTGCAACCACCACGAACGGTTGGGACCAGGAGGCCATCATTCCTGATGACCTCCTGGCGGCACGTGCTCTTGTGAAGACCTATTCGCCGACGGTTGTCTGCGGCAGCGTCAGCCAGGTCTGCGAAGACGATGGCGCAAAACCACTAACGTTTGAGGACGTCGCAAAGTGAGCCGTGCGCGTGGCGATGAAGATGAGCGGAGCCTGCTCCGCGATCAGCTTCTCGGCCTCCTGATAGACGGCGCGACGAGCGTCGTGATCGGAAAGCTCGCGACCCTGCTGCAGCAGATCATCGATTGCGGCATCGCTGAACTGGAACGCGTTCACGGAACCACCGGTGGTGATTGCCGGGAAGAGCGCGCGATCCGGATCGTTACCGGAACCGTTGAAGCTGACAAAGCTCTGGAAATCGCGAGCGATCCACTTTTCGATGAATGTGCCCCACTCTACCTGGTCGAGCTCCACGGTGACACCGATTTCCTTGAGCTGATCCTGAATGACCAGTGCGATGTTCACGAACTCGGTGCGGTTAGCGCCAACCGTAATGCTAAAGGTGAGATCGGCGGCACCGGCCTCCTCCAGCAGGGTCTTGGCTGCATCGCGATCGAGAGCGTAGTTCGGCAGATCCTCCAGCGGATTGGCCCAATCGCCAAGCGTTGGTACCAATGGACCAGAGACCTGACCAGCACCGAAGAAGACGGCATCAACAATCGCCTGGCGATCGATGGCCATGCTCAATGCCTGGCGCACCTTGACGTCGTTGAACGGGGCTTCCGGCAGTTGAGACCAAGCAGATAGTAGTCGGTGGTGTCCTGCTGCAACACGGTGACATTGCTATCCGTCCTGGCAGTATCGATGGAGACCGGATCGACCAGACCCGTCAGGTTGATCTCACCAGTAGAACCGCAGCCAGTCGAGCGCTTTCGTCTGGCATGATGTTGAAGGAGGTTCGCAGTGGCGGGTTCGCCTTCGCGCCAGTAGCTGTCGGGCCACCAGCGTGGTGTGGGTATCCTTCACATGCTCGGAAATCTTGTAAGCACCCGTGCCGATTATCTCGGTCTGGAAATCAGTATCCGGCGAGTTGGGCAGGATAGCGGCGTAACCGGCGGTAAGAACCGCGAGGAACGGACCATACCCACGCTTGAGTGTGAATATGACTGTCTTCTCATCGGTGAACGGCTAAGATGAACAACGTCGATCCGCACGCCTGGCTCGCCCAGACACTGCCGCCATCCGGATCCATCAGACGCCCGAACGTGAACTTCACGTCTTCGGCAGTCAGGGGATTACCGTTGTGGAAGGTGACACCCTCACGCAGGGTGAACACCCAGGTGGTATCGTCAGTCTGCTCCCAGCTCTCAGCGAGGATAGGCACTGGCTGCCCATTCTCATCGAAAATGATGAGGTTTTCGTAGACTGCCGCAATCAGCTCGAAGCTGGAACTGGCGGTGACCATCGCGGGGTCCCACCCCACAGCTTCCTCCGCCTTGCCAACGATGATAGTATCGGCCCCCTGCGCGAGCACACGGGACGGGATGGTGCAGAAGCTCCCGACGGCGACTGTCGCGGCAGCGGACTTCAGTAACGTGCGTCGATTCATGGACACAGACATGGTTTTGCTCCTCGCTTCTCAGCATGTTAACGATTTCACATGCAGTGTACTGGATGCATCATGTAGCAATTTGATCGAGACGGCAAGACATGAGATGCAACTATTCGGTACCCTGGCTCCACACGCAATAGACCGGCATCTGATGAATCATCGTGTTGCCGGTCTATGCTCGTGAACCTGAATTGTCTGCCACATTCGTTAGATCTTGTGGCTGGCCACCGAGGTCGTTTTGGGCGACGCGGTGGAAGTTATGCCATTCGAGGGCGTCGATACGCATACCCTCCTTCTTCCAGATACCCCTGATTCCTCGACCTCTCAAAAACTCTTGCTTACCTCTGCTGTGTATCCCGGCATCGTGTCAGGTGACAGTCTGGACATGCGCCGATTTTGGATCACTGGCAACGTTCACAATGGAATCAGAACCATCTCCTGTAGAACGCCCATGCGTTCGCAATCTTCCCATCGGATCCTGATGAGGCGGATGCCTGCTGCTGAACCAATGCCCCTGAGGTGGTTGACGCGGTGCTATCAGAGTACTCGCCTGGTGACCCGTGCTCTTGAGGCTACTGCCCCTCATCGGCCCATATGGGCTGCGATCGTTCCTGGCCGGGTGACCGCTTGATTGCTCTCTCGATCTCTGGTGCTCACTCTGGTTTCGTAGACCAGCCGTGCAGAAATCTGATAGCGCTGCCGCGGTGGAACATCCGTTGCCGCTGACACTGCCGGGCATCTGACCCCCGACGCGCCGTACTGGTGAAACATCATCACCAATGAAGACCGTTTGCCGATACCTGACGTATTCCAATAGCCCTTGCTATTGACCGAATTTCTGGTGCCCTTCCCGGGCGGTGCAGGTTCGGTTCCTTTCTTCGTACCCCCATACTAGGGAGACGCTTGGCGATTGTCAATAGGTTTTAGCACCATCTGTGCACAATCCACTGCATGCGTTGCCAACAATCTTTTCGCCAGGTTCTGGCCTCAGTTTTGCTTGCCCGAGTGCGCAAGTTCCCAATGGTGACCGTCAGGATCAAAGAAATAGCCGAGGTACAGACCCATCTCCGGGTCGTCACTCGCGAGTTTCGCGATCATGCCACCGTTGGAGGCAGCCGTGTCCAACATGTTGTCTAGTATCTCTCTTGATGTGATTGCGCAGCTCAAAATCACGCCAGTGCCTTCGCCGGGATAGACAACACCACGATTGGCTTTCATGCTGTAGTTCGCGAACGCCTGCTCCTCGATAAGGAAGAGCGATAGGCCTGGAAGTTCCACGAGAACAATACCTTCGCTCGCTTCAAGCTCCGGAAGATCAAACACGGCACTATAGAAACTCTGTGAAATATCAAGCTGCCGAACAGGTAGGCAGACAACCGTGCCGATAACCCTGGCATACGGAATCTCTAGCGTCACATTTCACCTCCTTGATGAACAGGTTTGCGGCGCGATTCCTCAATAATGTCTCCAGATGATTGCCATCTCCGCCCAGGTCTACGATTCGTCAGCCGTCAACTCATCCCAGATCCAACGACTGGCACGTGCCAGTCGATCGGTAGTCTCCGCACCATCAGCCTGGAACTTGCTCATCATGGTGATGATGTAGTTGCCCTTGGGGGAATAGACGATACCGACATCGTTGGCCACACCGCGAATCGTGCCGGTCTTGTGGGCGACTTCGATCTCCGCATCAACAGGCAGTCGGGCCGGAATACGAGTATTGAAGTTCTGATCCTTGAGAATCTTGAGGACACCAGTGCGACCATCCTCCGAGAGACCATGGCCCTCGTGAATGAGTCGCATCAGCGTGCCCATATCCCGTGGCGAACTGACATCGTTCCTTGCGTCCGCAGCGAAGGCGACATTATCGTCGCTGGCCCTGTAGTTCTTGAGACGGTCCTTGAGGATATCGTAATCGATCGATTCATCCGCAGGGTCCAGATCACCGAGCGCGATGAACATCTCGCGGATCGTCAATGGAATAAAGGTGTTGTGGAGCCCCAGATTACCGAGGGTGGCGGCCATATTGTCCTTGCCGATCATGGCGTAGAGCAGATCGGTGGCCCAATTGTCGGAGACGATGATCATCAGTTCGGCAAGATCGCGGATGGTAGGCTGAAGGCCGTCATCCAGATCCTGGAGGATGCCACTCCCCGGTACACGATTACTGTGCGAGAGGGTAACGCGCGCGGTGAGATCGATCATGCCCGCTTCAGATTGTCGAAAGAGTTCATAGAGCAACGGTGTTTTCAGCGTGGAGGCGGTGGGATACAACTCGTCGGCGTTATACGCGAGGGAGAGATCGCAATCCAGATGCTCAACATAGACTCCGACCGAACCACCGAGATCGCTGAAAAACTCCTCCATCGCGACGGTGAAGGATTCCTGGGTCAAGGACATGGTGTGCTTCCTTTGCTTTTCGCTATCTGGTCAGTCGTGGATCCACGCAAACCGTCTCCGAGCATATTGACACCCAGCACGAAAATGGCAATAGCCAGGCCGGTGGACGCTGACGTGAGTGGAATTGGTGCGCTTTGGGCCTGGTTACTTTGTGTTGGTGAGATGAATCTGGGGGATCAGCTCAGACTCGAACGCCGCCAGGTTTCGCTCGCCCAGGACATTCAGCTGGGTGATGCAGTTGCGCGTTTCCAATACCAGGCGATTGGTATCGATGCCATAGGCGGTTGGAGTAAAGTGGGCGACCTTGTCCGCACCGGCGGTGAGCAATGCCACAGCGCCGCGGAAGTTGCCGTTCAGAGCGTGGTGAAAGCCAACACCGATCTGGAGGATACCCTGGTAGAGCACGCGCACAGTGGTGTGCTCGGCATGCCACTCCTGCTCGATCACCTCGTGTTGCTCGTAGAATCGACGCTGGTTGAAAAGGCGGATGCCTTCCAACACACCAGGCGGGAGCTCCGTCGGTGGCGGGAGCACACCTTTATCTCGCGATGCCTTGGGTGGGAACGAGAAAACCGCTCGAATGAGAGGTTCGAGGACGTCGCGCACGCGATCGGCGGCAATCTCATCGCTCCCCAACACACCTTCGATGATGAGCGGACCCTCGTAGCCACTGCCCGCAATAGCACGAGTGATGGCCGGCCAGGGCAGATCGCCATCGCCGGGCGGGAGGTGCCGCTGGCTGGGGTCAGATTCAAGCCAGTCCGAAACGTGGACATTGACCACGCGATTGCCCATCGCGGCCAACATCATGAAGGGATTGGCACCGGCCTCGGCCGCCTGGAAGGGATCGAAGACGAAGCCGATGGAATCGTCCTCGAATTCCGCGAGCTCACGGGCGAAGGCAGTGACATCGCGGACGTGCCCCAAAGCGCAGCGTCCGACATTCTCTAATGCCAGTGTGATCCCGTTGGCGCGACACTGAGAGGCAAGCTCACGCGTCTCCTCGATGAATCGCTGCCATTGCACCTTACTGGCGACCTCGCGTCGATAGGGGCCATGCCATACCAGCACACCGGCACCAACGATGCTGGCGAACTCAATGGCACGATACATCATCTCGCGCCCTTCCTCCGCGCGGCGCTCGTATGGTGACATCACCGGATGAAGCTGCTCAATGGTGTGAACGGAGCGGATCGTGACACCGGCGGCATGGGCGTTTGCGGCAACCAACTGAGCGAACGATGGACTGTACTCGCCGGGTGTCTGCAGCATGATCTCGAGCTCTGTGAATCCGAGCACCGCCGCTGCCGCAGGCGTATCCTCCGTAGCAATTAATGGATAGAACGCGCCGGAGGAGACACCGAGTGTGAGCGAGGCGATGTGATCAACACCATCAAATTCGCCCTCGATCGGCGGCATGGCGGCATCAATGCGCACGAGACGATCGGCGCTGGCACCATCGAAGAGAAGCTCGGAACGGGAGAGACGGTCGGTCTGCGTTGAGGCGGTAATTTGGCGACGACGCAGGTGCGGACCAATCTGGATCACGCGGGCATCTGACTCTTCCGGGTGCTGCGGCACACGCGCTCCTTCCTATCCGATACTGACGAACGAAAAATCCGTTCGTAACGTCATCAGTCCGCCAAATAGTGGCGGAGGTACGCTTTTGGCGTATGCCTCCGCCAGGTTGTGCGGTGGGTGCAAGTGCATTCGATTCCCTGAGGAGATCGATTCAGCCATGCATCGCCTGCGCTCGGTACCCGCGCACTCCCCGATTCCCCGGGTGTACGAACCGACGAGTGGTTCATACCGATGCTACCACCCGGAACAGCAAATGCGCAGATGTTCCAAAAGGTCACATAGTTACGATTTGATCGTTTCGCAGAACGCACCTCGCAGGGTGTATCCTGAATCATTGCAATCACGCGGGATTTCATGCCCGCTCGTTACGATCATCCCGTTGCCATCCTTGCCATAATCGGACGTGGGCAACGTACACGGATACCGCATGACTGAACGATCGGTGCAACCCACGCCCCGACTCTCCCGGCTGGAAATGCACGGGTTTAAAAGTTTTGCCACCAAAACAACGCTGGTTTTCGAACCTGGTATCACCGCGGTGGTCGGTCCAAATGGTTCGGGCAAGAGCAATATCGCCGATGCCGTGCGCTGGGTGCTCGGCGAAACCAGCCCCTCCACGATTCGCAGCAAGAAATCCGAAGACGTGATCTTTGCTGGTGGCAAGGGAAAGTCACCGAGTGGAATGGCGGAAGTCACCGTAACTTTCAACAACGAGGAGCGCTGGTTACCATCCGAGTTCACGGAAGTGACGGTGACCCGGCGAGCGTTCCGTGGTGGTGGTGGCGAGTACCTGATCAACGGGCGTAAGGTGCGCCTGAAGGACGTGCAGCGGCTGACAGCATCACTGGGCCATAGCTACACCGTGGTCGGTCAGGGACTGGTCGATGCCGCACTCAGCCAGCGAGCAGAGGAGCGCCGCGGACTGTTCGAGCATGCCGCCGATCTGACCGGATTGCGATTACGCGTGGTTGAAGCCGAGCGCAACCTGGCCGAGACCGATACCAATGTCACCCGTCTCTCCGATCTGCTCTCGCAGATTGAACCGAATCTCAAACGACTCGAGCGAGCCGCCCGCCAACAGAAGGAATGGAAGGGTCTACGTGACCGCCAGATCTATCTCCAACGCGGACACTACCGCCGCCTGTTGTTGGCGGCGTCCAGCCGTCTTCAGGATGCCGAAACCGAGGCGGCCTATCAGCAGGCAGCACTGAGCGATACACAAACAACGCTGGATCAGTTGATCGCCAATCGACCGCAGATGGAGCAACAGCTTCAGGATACGACCCATGCACTGGAGATTCACGATGTGCGGCTGGGCGAGCTTCGCCTGCAGCTCAGCGACGTGAAGCATCGCGGTGAGCTGGTGTCCGAGCGCATCTCCGCGTTGGAGCGTCGGGCACTGGATGCACAGGCCACCAAGACCGGCCTCCAGGAACAATTAGCGACCTCACAAGCGCGGCTCGAGGCAGCGCAGTCAGAACTAGCCGAGATCGAGCGCGAACTCAGCACCGCCCGAGAATCTGCGCAGCGCCAGCAACAATTGGCACTGGTCGCCCGCGGTGATCGCCAGAAGGCGGAGACCGATCTCTCCGCGATCGCGCGTGACGCACTCCAGCAAGAGCGCCGGTTGGCCGATCTGCAGCAGCAGCATGCACTGAGCGTGCAGCGCCAGGAGACCTCCGCCTCGGACACGGAACGATTGCTGGCAGAGGTCTCCGCTCAAAATGAACGACTACAGACACTCACTGCCGAACTGGCAGACCACGAGCAGTTAAGCAAAGAGATTACCGACCAGTTGACGAACCTGGCCACGCAGATGGAATCGGCAGAGTCCGAGATCGCGTCCGGTCAGGCGATGATGCGAACCGCAATGGACCACCGGGCCGATCTTGAACGACAGCGCAACCAGTTGCAGTACCGGCTGGATGCACTGCAGCGCATGCATGATTCCGGCGAGGGTCTCTATCAAGGTCCACGTCAGGTCATGCAATGGCACACGGCTGGCAAGCTTCAGGGTGTGCTGGGCACGTTGGCAGAACTGATCGTGGTGGACAAGCAATACGATACCGCTCTGGAGATCGCCCTCGGCGGACACCTACAGGATGTGGTGGTGCGAGAATGGCGAGATGCCGAAGCCGCGATCTCGATGCTCAAGCAGCAACGAGCCGGGCGGGCAACCTTCCAACCGATCGAAACCGTCCGACGGAGAAACACCAATCGCCAGGTCCCACGCGAGATCGAGGGTGCGACCGGCGTCCACGGTATCGCCAGCGATCTGGTGCGTAGCGATACCGATGTGGCGGAAGTGGTGCGAGCATTGCTCGGTCGGATCGTGGTGGTCGATGACCTCCCTACGAGTCGCCGTCTGCTGGACGCACTTCCGAATGGCTGGAGCACGGTGACGCTGGCGGGCGAAATCGCCCGGAGCGGCGGTTCGGTCACCGGCGGTTCGCAGGGGCGGGATAGCGGCATGCTCGCGCGTGAGCGTGAACTGCGCGAGTTGCCAGATACCATCTCCGCGCTGGAGAAGAAACTCACAGCAGCAGCGACGGACGTCTCGACACACGAGGGGCCGTACCAGGCCGCCGTCGCCAGGCGATCCCAGTTGCACGCCGAACGCTCCGATTTGGCGGCCCAACAGCGAGCATTGGCACCACAGCATCAGCGATTGCAGCAGTGGATCGCCGATATCGCCGCCCAGCAGGAAACCGCCGCCAGGCATCGAGACGCGGCAGCGATCATCGCCAGTGATCGCGAGAGTAAACTGGCCAGTTTGGCCACCGAGATCGAGGCGGCGCAGATCGCCCTTACCGAGCTCCGCGAGCGGGAATCGGATCTGGCGGCCACGCTCGCGCATCAGCGCGATTGGTCCACCGAGTTCGATGACGCCTTGGCGACGGCAAATGCTCAGTTAGCGGCCTTGGAGGAGCGAAAGCGCGCCGAGGAACGGCAGCTGAACCAGGTTCAGAGCCAACTGCGGGCGCAGAAGACCGAGATCAATGCTCGCGAGAACGATGAAGCCGAGATGCAGGGCCGGAAGCTGGCCTTACAGGATGAGTTGAGTCGGCTGGAGATCGAGGTCGCGCAGCTCAGCGCCGCCGTCGATGAGGGCGATTCGAAGCGTGTTCCCCTCCAACACACGCTCAACCAGCACGCGGACCTGGTGCGGACCTTGCAACGCGAGATCGAATCGGCGCGGCAATGGACGATGGAGAACGAACGCGCGCTCGGTCAGGCCGAACTGCTCCTGGAGCGCGCCCGCGCGGATGTGGGTGCGATTCATCAGCGCATCATGGATGATCTCAACATCGAGGTCCCGAACGATCTGATTGCGGATACGCGCGATCAGGACTACTCCGAGCTCCCCGAAGACCTGGACGAGACCGAGCGCGAGATTTCGCGATTGCGCAATCGTCTTCACCGCGTCGGCTATGTGGGCGATAACGTGGTGGAGGAATACGAGCAGGAAGCGGAGCGCTTCGCCTTCCTGAACGAGCAACTCGCCGACGTGCAGCAGGCGTCGGTACGCTTGCGGGCGATGCTGGCCGAACTCCACCAAACGATGCAAACCCGATTCGAGGAGACATTCGAACGCGTCAGTCAGGAATTCAGTCAGGCGTTCACAGTGCTCTTCGGTGGTGGCCTGGCGAGGCTGGTTTTGGCTCCAGACGACGAGGGTGCGCCTGGCGGAATCGATATAGTGGCACAACCGCCGGGCAAGCGGTTGCAGGGATTGGCGTTGCTGAGCGGCGGCGAGCGCTCGCTGACGGCGGTGGCGCTGCTGTTCGCGATCCTGCGCGTGAATCCATCACCGTTCGTGCTGCTGGATGAAGTCGATGCGGCACTGGACGAGGCCAATGTGGTGCGCTTCCGCGATGAATTGCGAACGCTAGCGGATCAGACACAGGCGATCGTGATCACCCACAATCGTGGCACCGTGGAGAGCGCCGATACGCTGTATGGCATCACCATGGGCGGCGATGGTGTCAGCCAGACGCTGAGCCTGCGCCTCTCCGATCTGCCGATGGAAGAGGATTTCGATATCCGCGATTTGCCGGCGGTTTCTGCCGGAATTCCGGTACGGTAAGTTGGGCACACTCGCGTAACACGATCAATCCCGAAACGAACCAAATACCCGAAAGTACGTAACTGGAGAGGGCAGAAAAAAGTTCCCATCATCCTCTCTTAAAGCCAGCTAATCCAGCAGAACCCGGTTAGATTGGTTCGAACCCGTTCACACTCCATCCAGACACATATCCTTCAGGTTGAATCTGGTACCACGTATATCCTTCGGTTGGCTGAGGTCCGGACAGGATGTAGAGACGGGTACCGATTGGTAGAGATGTGATCACACGACAACCTGTACTTGCGCATGTGCGAAGGTTGAGTTTCGATCCAGTTACCCTATGGGTAAAGATCGGCGGACTCGTCTCACTGCAGCCCTGCGCCTCAACCAGACTACAGAACTGACCGGCTACCCAACCTTCGGTGCTCCCCGTACTGATCCTGTACCATGCATAGCCATTCGCGTTGGTCGGCCCATCGGTGACACAGATCTATGTGTTGACGGTCAAGCTTGCGACTACTCCATAACTTGTGCCAGGACCAGACCGAACATTGAGCGGTCCCTCGACCACCTTGATCTTGTCATTGACCGCAAAACCACCAGAGAAAAGCGTTTTCGTCTCACCGCAGCCCCGTGCCTCAACCAGACCACAGAACTGACCGGCGACCCAGCCCTCTATGCTCCCCGTGTTGATCTCGTACCACGTATAGCCATTCGCATTTGTCGGTCCACCAGTGACACACATCTCTGTGTTAGTCGTCAAACTTGCGACTACTCCATAGCTTGTGCCAGGACCAGACCGAACATTGAGCGGTCCCCCAACCACCTTGATCTTGTCATTGACAGCAAAAACGATAGAGGGAGGCGGATTCGTCTCACCCGTCAAAATGTCATATGGATCAATGGCTTTATAACCAGAACTACATGACGAGTTTGGACGACGAACTTCGAAGTGAAGGTGAGGACCACTACCATCAGGGGTCATGGTTCCCTTAATGGTCTGCTCACCGGAAACACCGAGGTACTGACCCGCATTCACCGTCCCACCCTCTGTCACCAAGGTGGATATTGACCACATGTGGCCGTAGATATCGAGATCTCCATTCTCTGCCTGAATCATGACATGGAAAGGGCGGAATGAGTTATAGAATCCCGCCCGCATCACTTTTCCGCCTCGTATTGCATACAGACTGACACGATTGATACCGATGTCCATACCGGGATGTTGACAGCCATTCATGCAGTAGGCTTTTGCGTACTGATACCAGGAGCAATCGGGATTCCAGGGGCGAACGTCTGCCCCATGGTAGGTAGTAATACGTGCTGGGGTTCCACCCCAAACAGAACTAGAGATGTAGGCCATGGTATGGGTTACCCTCCTACCTACGCAGCGAACGACAGTCAATCTGCATGGGTTACCGGTGCACCATCTATACAAGAGACCTCACTATCAACATCGGCATGCTTCTGATTTGCGTGACATCAATAGTGGAAAAGGTATCTATGCTCTGCAATCATTATGCAGGGTACAGTTCAGGCAACGCGCGTATTTCTCGTTAGAACATTAGTCGTTGGAAGTCCAAAGTGAGGGGTGATTACGGATGGTACGCAGTGAAGCTAAATTTATGTGGAACAGAGCTTTTGCGCTGACACTAACATCAGTACTCGCCTTCCTGGGTGGAAACATGGTGAGTGCAGCCCAGGACGAGTCGGAAGAGATGTTCAATCTGGGCATCGTGGCCGTTAACTGCGATATTCAGGCACCGACAAATGTCACCGTTCAGGAAGAAGGCTGCCGCCCTGCTGAAGGCGTTGTCTTCACGGTGAGCGTGGATATGGAGAACGGAGAAGGTATTGGGAGTTGCACCGCCACGGTAGCGGATGTGTCGAATCCCATTACTGCCGGATGCAGTATTCCTATCCCCTTCGGAGCCTCTGTGAGCGTCAACCAGGATCCGAGGACGGTTCCTGCTGGATACGAGATCGTTCAGAACGCGCAGAGCTTTGTTGCGCCAGACGGTCCTGAAGCGGGCGAAGTGGGTGGCGTTATCTTTGTGAATCTCCTGCAGACCGACGACGTTGATAGCGGGGAAGGGCCGGACGAAGAAGCATCCGGCGAAGATGGCGACTCCTCGATTGTCGTGGAGGGACTGCCAAGCACTGGCGCCAGTTCGGCCGATAGCATCGACGCCACTCCGCTGGTAGCGCTGCTCGCAGTGTCTGCGAGCGCATGGGCAGGTGCCGT
>JAMLHR010000053.1 GCA_023957015.1 Thermomicrobiales bacterium
GTCCCGAATCCGCACCATATCCAGGAAACCAGTGGTGTGATAGATACCGGAGATACCGATGAGGAAGAGCACCGAACCGAGCAAGTTCACCGTGATAAAGACGAACGCGGCACGGAACTGGCGCGGTGTCTCCCCATAATTGACCAGAATGTAAGACGAGATCATTGAGATCTCGAAGAAGACGTAGAAGTTGAAGGCATCACCGGTAAACGTGAGACCGGTGAGTCCCACTGCCATAAACAGCACCAGTGCCGGGAAAATACGGGCACCGATATCCGAGACAACCTCGTAGATCAATGCCGAAAGCAACACGACCTGGCAGAGCACGGCGAAGATGATACCAACGAGATCAACACGGAGAACGATACCGATTCCGTGATCCCAACCACCGACCGCCATCGACTGCGTGCCGTGACCGTAGACCGCCCAGCCGAGCCGAACGGTCGCTACCAACGCTGCCAGAAGCACGCCAGCCGCAAGCCAACCGTTGCGTCGGCGCGTACCATCCAGGAACGCAAGGATAACGGCACCGAACATGAGGATACCGAGGGGGAGGCTGATCACAATGGCACCTCCACCAGTGGCGATTCGACCAGATCCTCAATCTCGTCCTCAAGCTCGGTCTCAATCATATCCTCGGCCCGTGGTTCATCGAGCTCGCTCTGTTCCTCTTCCGCGGCGGAGATATCGCTGATATCCACCGAAAGATGCGAGGTATAGACGCGATAAACCACCACCAACGCCAGCGCCGCTGTGGCGAAGCTGATGACGATAGCGGTAAGCACCATAGCCTGGACCAAGGGATCGGCAAGCCGATCGCCGTTCGCTGGCAGGATATTGGCGCGACCACGCCGCAGAGCAGAAGCCATGATGAAGAGATTGGCGGCATTGCCGATCATGATCATGCCAGCGATTAGCCTGATCAGGTCACGCTTCAGCATGAGATAGGCACCGGCCGCAAAGAGCGAGGCGATGGCCATTGAGAAAACGAGAGTCACGGGTTCCCTCGCTTTCCGGTCTGACGGCGAAGTCGTTGCAACACCCGCTGATGCCGCACCTCGGCGCGGGCGAGCGTAAGCATCGCACCGACACAGAAGCCGTACACCACCAGGAAAACCGCGATATCGAAAACAACGGGAGTGATGAACTCAAGCGGTCCAAAATGAATAACGTGATGATTCATGCGCGGGAAATGGGTCAGTATCGGATAGCCAAAGAAGGTGGGGACAAACGCCACCGTATACGCAAGCAGGAGCCCGATGAGCGACATCACCGGTGCCATTCTGGCCACCCAGATTCGCTCCAGTTCCTCCGCGCCAAACGCGATCCCCTGAA
Source organism: Thermomicrobiales bacterium (assembly GCA_023957015.1). Lineage (GTDB taxonomy): Bacteria > Chloroflexota > Chloroflexia > Thermomicrobiales > UBA6265 > UBA6265. The sequence continues at coordinate 1,336 of JAMLHR010000053.1, forward strand.
GTACCACAACCAGGGCGGCGATCACACCGGCGGCAAAACCATCGCCGATATCGGCATATCCCTTGAGCAGGATTGCCAATGCCAACACCCAGCCGGGCACCAGGAACACGCGGGCACCGGTCTTGATCATGCCGTGGGGAACGACGGGTGGTGTCTGCTCGGTCATCATCGCAACCGTCCACTACGGAGCAAACTGATGATACCGATGAGCGTAATCGCGATGACGGTGATCTCTCCCATCGTATCGAAGCCACGGAAGTCGGCCAAAATCGCCGTCACCACATTGCGAGCGTGAACCGCCGTTGTCAGCACCGTTTGCGATTCAATCACCTCGGTGTTCCAGGATGTACGACTGAGCGCCCCCCAGCTCACGAAGAAGACGAGCAGGCCGGCGATGGTGGCGATGATGGCATCGCGAGGCATGGAACGACGATCGCCCTCAGCCTGGGTCTCAAATCGCAGGATCGTGCTCGGCATAAGCACCAGCATACCGATAAAGAAGAGCGAGAGGATCGTCTCCACCACCACCGCAACCAGTGTTACGTTCGGTGCACCCATGAACGCCCAGACGCCAGCCAGACTGTAACCAACGCAGGACAAACCGATGGCGAGACGCAGGTGATCGCGCAGAAGCATCACCACGAATCCACTCACCACGACCGCCACAAGCATGATCACAAGCGTGAAATCCTGCTGCTCGAACGATCCAATCTCAAACGAGTTGGCATTCGGTGTAATAACCACCGCGATCGCAACCAGGACGCCAGCGGGAACCAGGATACTCACCACACGACTGCGGAGATCACGAACCTCGTAGTCGTGGACGCTGTCCGAGAGGGCGTTGAGTCCGTTCAGCCCCTTGTAGTACCAGTGAGCGGGACCGATCTTCTCCCCGAGATGCGCGATACCGGTGGCCAGCCGCCACCACTTACGCCGGGTCAGGTAAATGGTCAGTCCCAACGTCCAGGTGGCAACCGCCATCATATTCTCGGGAATCGGATCGAAGGTGTAATGCACATCCAGATGCTGGGCGCTGTAAGCGGTAACGCTGGCGGCCCCTTCCGCGATTTTCGTGAACGGCTCAGGCCAGACACCGCCGAGGATGGTGATGATGCCCAGGGAGAACACAGGCCAAACCAGCCAACCGCTGATCGGCTTCGCTTCGGTGATCTCACGACCGAGGAAGACATGCGTCCAGAAACGGAAGATGTAGGCAAACGTAAGCGATGCGCCGAGGACATCCATGGTCATATAGGGCTGACCAAGCTCAACCGCTCGCGCGAAGAAGATCTCGTCCTTGAAGAAGCCGATAGTGAGCGGCAACGCCACTAAACCCGCAGCAGCAAATCCACTACCAATCGCGAGCATCGGCATCTTACGACGAAGTCCACCGATATCGGAGAGATTCTTCTTGCCGGTGGCTTCGGAAACGGCACCGGCGGTGAGGAAGAGCGCGCTCTTCACGATCGCGTGGGCCAGCACGTAGAACGATGCGCCCTTGATACCGTAACTACCACCCATACCGAACATGAAGACGACATAGCCGTATTGGCTGATGGTGGAATAGGCCAGAATCTGCTTGAGGACATTACGCGTGAGGGCGATGATGCCGCCCACGAGCATGGAGGAGAACCCGACGAACAGGAAGATATCCAGCAGCCAGTCGATCTCCTTCATCAAGGGATAGAACCGACCGATGAGGAAGACACCGGCGGCAACCATCGCTGCGGAGTGGAGATAGGCGGAGACCGGCGTCGGTGCGGCCATCGCACGCGGCAACCAGAAATGGAGCGGTGTCTGTGCGCTCTTGGCCAGCGCACCGATGGCGATCAGCAACAGCGCCCAATCGCTGGCACCCAGTATCTCGCCGGACTCGATAATTGCTGGCAAGCTAAAAGTTCCATACTCCGTGTAGAGCATGATCGAACCGATCAGCACCAATACCGCGGTGATACCGGTGACCATCAATGCCATCATCGCGGCGCTGCGACTCTCCTCCTCCTGCTGGTCGTAGCCGATGAGGAAGAATGAGGCAATAGCGGTCAGATCCCAGAACATGAAGAGCAGGATCAGATCCTGTGCCATCACCAGACCGACCATCGCCGCCATGAAGAGCAACAGGAAGAAATAGAAGCGCGTCTGATGTGAGAGCGGCCGCTGCTGGTGGTGCAGATGTAACGGGATATAGCGACTGGCATAGGCAACCACGAAGAAGCCGATACCGGTGGCGAGCAGCGCGTAGAGTCGCCCGAGACCATCCAGCGTCAGCTCTACGTTCATACCGTAAATACTTGCCCAGGTTGTCTTATGGGAGGAATCCGGTTGCCAGAAGCTCCAGACAACGACCGCTGCCGTTGCCGCCACACCCAACATGGCTGCGGATGGTGCCAAACGCGGCTGAATCGCCCCAGCCACCAACGCCAGTATTGGAGCCGCAAAGGCGACCAATAGCAGTAGCATGGCGGTGTTCATTGAGACGATGCTCCGGACATCCGTCACCCCTTCTGGCGTACGACATGCAGTTGATGTGGAAGAACTGCCGTTACCGGTGAGGCAAGTGGCTGGACTCGCTTAATCCTAAACGAACAGGTACTCGTCGTGCAGGCGTACCGTACACTCCAGGTACAGCATTCGCACGATTCCGGAGGCAGTTGCCATGGAGAAACCTTCATACATTTCGGTACAAGGCCATGCGATCAAAGTACAGCAGTGGCGCGTGCAGGAAAACGATATCGCCGTCACTACCATCGCCACCGGGGACCGAAGTGCGGCCGATATTCTGGCGCAGATCGGACGCGGCGCGGCGCCGATCGGATGGGAGGGCATGGAAGCAACCGAAGCCACCATTCAGCTCACGGATCACTGGGTGACAGGCGAGGGTGCGACAGCAGTCCATCGAATCGCCTTCCTGATGGCGGCGGATGCATTCCCGCGATTGCAACCGCGATTCACGCTGGCGGAGCGGTTCGAGATCGTACTCGAGGAAGTCGATCGACTGCGGAAGCAGGTGGCGGACCTGGAGTCACGAATCGATTTCCTAGAACAGGCTGCGGACTACTATTGACGCCCACTACGAAAGAACTCCCGACCAGATGGCCGGGAGTTCTTTGTGCTCTCATCTACTCGCCGAAGTTGCGTTCAATCGCGGGTTCGTCCGGAAGCGCGCTTTCTGCTTCCTCGATCGTGGTCTCAATGGTCTCGATCACGTCGTCCGTTTGGCCACTAACCATGCCCTTCAGATCCTCCACCTTGTGAACGATCTGCTCGCGCGTATCCTGGCCAGACTTGGGAGCGAAGATCAGTGCGAGGATCGCGCCCAGCACTACACCGAGCAGCAATCCCGGCAGGAAGCCGTCGCTCTCCTCCTGCACCACCACCTGCTGTGGTTGGGTGGTAAGTCGCACCTTTGGCAACTGCTCCAGCTGCGATTTGGCGCTCTCGAATCCCTTGCTGAAATCGATCTGCTTGAGCTTGCTGGTATCAACCCTGCTGAAATCGATCGAATCCATGATGCGCTCGAGATCGAGTTCATCAGCGTACTTCTTCGCTTGTTTGCGGAAATCTTCCAGTGCAGTCGCCATGGTATTGCCTCCTATTTCGGTGTCGACTTGAAGGTCGGCGGGTCGACTTTGGCGGTCGACTTGCCGCTCACGATCTGACCCATCTTGCGAATCTTGGCGTACTGTCCGGCTGCAGTCATGATCGGTTTGACGGCCTCTTCAGTAACGAAGCTGGTGGTGTTCTGAACCCGATTGGCCGTGCCCTTGAACTCGCGCAAGATCGCCAGGCCCTCATCCAGTAGCGGTACGACTTGATCCTTGACCTTGATGACCAACCAGAAAAGCGCAGCCGTAATCGCGGATAGCAGGATCACGATCACAAACATAAAGAGCTGATTCAGAATGATCGCGATATCGCGCAATCGCTCCAGCGATGACTCTTCCTTGCCTCCAAGCCTGAAGAGGACAACGATTAGCGCGATGAACACCACAGCGATGATGCTACCGCCAATAATGGCGATCTTCTTCATGCTCGAATCCTTCAGGTCCAGTCGTCAACAATCGACATACTACTCTACGTTACACGGAACGACGATAAACCCGTGTCTCCCATGGTTGCAGGTGCAACCCCGCATCGGTGACCGGCGGATAGTTGCCGATAACCAACTCGGCGGCACTCCAGACACCAGCGTCCGGAATGTCAACGGCGGTCACATCATCACTGAAGTTCCCGAGAACAAGCAATTGCTCGTTTCCATACGACCGGGTGTAGGCAAAAACGCGTTCGTCCTCTTCCAGTAACAACTCGAAATCTCCGTACACGATGATCGGCATCGTGTGCCGAAGATCAATGAGCTTGCGGTAATAATGGAACACCGAGTCGCTGTTCGCTACTGCGGCCTCTGCATTGATCGTGCCAGCATTCGGATTAACCGGTAGCCAAGGCGTTCCAGAGGTGAATCCGGCCTGGGGAGTACCGTCCCACTGAACCGGGGTACGAGCGTTATCCCGACCACCGGCAGCCAACGCCAGGATCAGGGCGGCTTCATCGTAACCAGGCTGCTGCGCCGCGGCTTTGGCGTAGTTCACTGACTCGATATCCTCGAACTCATCAAGCGAGACAAATGGATAGTTTGTCATTCCCAGTTCTTCACCCTGATACACATAGGGTGTGCCCTGAAGCATGTGGAGGATGGTACCCAGGAGTTTCGCTGATTCCACGCGGTACTCACGGTCATTGCCGAATCGACTGACAGCGCGTGGTTGGTCATGATTATTCCAGTAGAGACTGTTCCAGCCAATGCCATGGAGTTCGGTTTGCCAATGAGCGAGCGTGGCCTTGAGTGCCCGCAGATCGAGATCAAGGATATGGAATCGATCCAGACCACGATCAAGCGACATATGGTCGAACTGGAATACCATATCCAGTTCACTCTCACCTGGATTGGTATAGCGGCGTGCTTCGTCGGTGGTTGCGCCTGGCATCTCGCCGACGGTGATCACACGATCCCGGCCGGCGAAGACTTCCTCATACATCTCTTTCAGGAACTCGTGAATCCGGGGACCATTCATGACGAACTGGAACCCGGGAGCAAAGCCGTCAGGTCCGCCAATATCAGCGTCACGTAGCGGCAGCACCTTGGAGATCAAGTTGATGACATCCATCCGGAACCCATCGATACCGCGATCCAGCCACCAGTTCATCATTTCGTAGACGGCGGCGCGGACTTCAGGATTCTCCCAGTTAAGGTCAGGCTGCTTCTTGCTGAACAGATGCAGGTAGTACTCGCCGGTGGTTTCGTCCAGTTCCCAAACAGAACCACTGAAGAATGATCGCCAGTTGGTGGGCTCAGCACCAGGTTCACCGGCGGTCTTCCCCTCGCGGACAGGTCGCCACCAGTACCAATCGCGTTTGGGATTGTCCTTGCTCGATCTACTCTCGATGAACCAGGGATGTTCATCCGAGGTATGGTTCACCACCAGATCCATAACGATCTTGATACCGCGTTGGTGCGCCTGCGCGATCAGTTCATCGACATCGGCCATCGTCCCGAACATCGGATCGATGTCCTGATAGTCGCTGATGTCGTAGCCGTTGTCGTCCTGCGGGCTCGTAAAGATCGGGGAGAGCCAGAGCACATCGATACCGAGCTGAGCGAGGTAATCGAGCTTGCTGATGATGCCCTGGACATCGCCCATGCCGTCGCCATTCGCATCGGCGAAGCTGCGTGGATAGACCTGATAGACAACGGCGCTCTTCCACCAGGCGTCTTGTGAGCTAACGGAAGTGTGTGCCTGGAGCATGGTCATGGCGGGTTCCCCGGGTTAGCAGGTCTGCCGAGAGATACCCGACACAGCGCAGTTTCAGACCTTGGCGACGCGCCTTTCCACTGCGCTAATGGTACCGCCTCCGAGGACCTGATTGTGGCGATAGAAGACAACTGCCTGACCAGGTGACGCGATCGGCCCACTCTCGGTCGTAATGCTGACCATGGCGGTGTGATCGTCTGCCGAACCAAGCTGTACACGTCCCGGATACGGTGTACCGCGATATCGAACCACGACCTCGCACTCAAAAGGATCCGCTGGCCAATCGCCACTGGTGAGACTCACCGTATCGATCTGCAAGCCGCGGGCTTCCGCATCTTCGCGGGCACCAACAACCAACTGGTTCTGAGTGGTATCCAGCTGCAACACAAAGTACGGTTTCGGGGCCTGGATACCGATACCGCGTCGCTGTCCGACGGTGTGATGCACCAGTCCCTTATGGTGACCGACGACCGTGCCATCGTTGGTGACGATATCACCCGGAATCGTCACATCCGGCCGATGCTCGGAGACGAAATCGGCATAGGAGCGATTCCCAACGAAGCAGATCTCCTGGCTCTCCGGCTTGTCCGCGACCGGCAATCCAAACGCGTGCGCCAGGCGACGCACCTCCGGCTTGGTCAGATTCCCGAGCGGGAACTGAATGTAACCAAGCTGATCCTGATTCAACGTGTAGAGCACATAGCTCTGATCCTGACGATCATCGCGGGCGCGGTAGAGCTTGTGCGGTGTGCCATCCTGACCGTACTCGATACGAGCGTAATGACCCGTGGCCAGACAATCTGCACCCAACAAGCGCGCGCGCTGGACCAGGTGACGGAACTTGACGTGTCGATTGCACTCCAGGCAGGGATTCGGTGTACGACCGGCGGCGTACTCATCGACGAACTTACGAATCACATTCGCACCGAACTCGAGTTCCATATTGATGGCATAGAACGGCACACCGATTGTGGCGCAGGTCTTGCGAGCATCATCCATCGCGGGGATACCGCAGCACGGATTGGCACGATGATCTTCGTCTTCGGGATCGAACAACCGCAGATTCATACCAACAACGTTGTACCCACGCTCGCGCATGACGAGTGCGGTAACGGCGCTATCGACGCCTCCGCTCATGGCAACGACGACCGTTTTACCGGTACCATCGCGCGGACCGATCCGATCCTCGGTGAGGAGATCGGTAACGGATCCAAGATCGCGCGGTTCAACTGTTTGGGTGATCGGGTCGAGGGTCTGCATGGATGTGCCTGGTTGAGAAATACGCACGCTAAAGTGGCCACTCACGGAGCGTAAGTGCACGCACAGTCTATCATGGAGCGCGTATGTGTCAGATTGTCACGTGGTCTGGGGTGACCGTACGAACTCATCTCTGGTGGTTTGGACACGAGCCAACGTTGGATTCGATCAGCCCGAACGGTGTTCGTTTTCAGCGAACTTGCCATTCTTGCACATCCCTCGCAATGGGTCGCCGGGGTGGCGTAGGATACTGACTCGAACGGGTTAACGAGGTCGGCATCGGACGAGGTCGCACCAAAGGGATGAGGGTTATGGGTACCTTGAGTCGGGACAATTCAGCCAACTCCGTCGCGACGGCAGGGGCCAGCATGAATGCCTCCCAGCTCTGGCAGACCGCCCTGATTGGACTCAAGAAGCGGCTGACCGTTACCGCTTACGATCACTATGTCAGCCTGACCACGATCATCGATTTCGACGGCGAGCGTATCGTCCTTGAGGCTCCAAATCCTTTCTCGATGAATACCCTGCAAACGCGCTTCGCCAACGATATCGAGGCGGAGTTATCGCGCGTCCTGGGGCATCGTGTGAAGGTCGAGTTCACCATCGCTGGCAACAACCAGGTCGTACAACGCCCGACGCCTCCACGACCACGACCGGTGCCTGAAAAACCCCAGGCAGTCAATCAGCAGCGCGAACTGACAGCCTCAGTAGGTAACCTCCTCTCGAATTTGACATTCGATACCTATGTGGTTGGGAGTAGCAATCGGATGGCACACGCTGCCGCGAACGCGGTAGCTGAGCAACCGGGGAAGCAGTTCAACCCCTTCTTCGTCCATGGTGGTGTCGGTCTGGGGAAGACCCACCTACTTCACGCCATTGGCAACCGCGCTATCGAGCTGAATCCGAATTTGCGGGTGCTCTATGTCAGTTCCGAGATGTTCACCAACGATGTCATCAATGCGATTCGCCACCAGCGGATGGAAGACTTCCGTGATCGCTACCGCACGATCGATATCCTGATGGTGGACGATATCCAGTTCATCGCCGGCAAGGAGAGCACACAGGAGGAGTTCTTCCACACCTTCAATGCACTCCATCAGAGTGGCAAGCAGGTGATTGTCAGTTCGGACAAACCACCACGCGCGATCGCGGCGCTGGAGGAGCGCATGCGTAGTCGTTTCGCTGGCGGCCTGGTAACAGATGTGCAGAGTCCGGACTTCGAAATGCGCACCGCAATCTTGCGGCAGAAGGCGGAGGAGCGCCACGCCCGTATCAATGACGATGTCCTCGAGTACATCGCCCGTCGGGATCAGACGAACATCCGCGAACTGGAAGGGGCGCTGACCAAACTCCTGATGGCAGCCCAACTCTATAACCGACCGATCACGCTGAACCTGGCGATCGAGGCGCTCAGCGATGGTGCTGTCCGCGCCAGCCGCCAAACGACAGCGGGTGATGTCATCGAGGCCGTCTGCGAGCAGTTCAGTATCGAGGAGAAAGAGCTGTTGGGTCGCAGTCGGACCCGGCATGTTTCCTTTCCGCGACATATCTGTATGTACATCATGCGGAAGGACGCAGACATGTCCTACGAGGAGATCGCTCGAGTTCTACGCCGTAGCGATCACACCACAGCACTCCATGGCGTGACCAAGATCGAGAAGGAGATGGAGCGAGACGCCAACCTGCGTAGCGATGTCATGTCCATCCGCGAACGACTCCTGAAGGCATAATCCATGGCGCAGCTTGCAGTCATCACCGATGAAATCAGTACGGATCTGCGGCACGCCCTTGATGTCTGCACCGATCTGGGTATCAGCGTTGTGGAACTACGCGTGGTCAACAACGCCTCGATCGTTGACCACGATATCGCCAGTCTGCACGAGATCAAGGCGATGCTGGATGCTGGCGGATTCACCGTCTGCAACATCGCCTCTCCGTTTCTCAAGACACATATCGGTGACGGGAGCGACACTATCGGTGCCACGCACGGAGCCAAAGATCTCCATCGCGAGCAGCATTGGGATGTCCTGAAGCGTTCGCTTGAGGTCGCTCACCTGCTCAATGCGCCGATGGTGCGGGCATTCAGCTTCTGGCGCGTGACCGATCCGGAATCGGTGCGTGAGGATATCCTGGAAACACTACAGCGAGCCACCGAGATCACCAGGGATGCCGGGAAGCTGTTGGGTCTTGAGAACGAGTACGCCTGCAATATCGGCTCCGGTACGGAAGCAGCCTGGTATCTGGAGCGCATCACGGACCCTTCGCTACAACTCATTTGGGATCCCGGCAATATCGCCGCATTGGGTGTGGTATCAGATCACGCCGAACACGCCGCCGTAGCCAACCGTATCGGCCATGTCCACGTAAAGGACGGTAATGCGATTCCCGCCGATCACTTCGTCGTTCCCGGCGAGGGCGTCTGCGACTGGGAGAACCAGCTCCGGTGGTTGCACCAGAGTGGATATGATGGTCCGCTTAGCCTGGAAACCCACTTCGCGCTCGATGGATCGATCGAAGCGGGAACGCGCGTGATTGCCGCCGCGCTGCGCGATCTCGCCGCCCGCGCAGGTATGCCTCTGGACGCGTAGCGGCGGTACACTTGACAGAGATCGTGCATTGATGCCCATTTGCACGACCAGGTCTCGGTAGAGAGGTAGTTGATCTGCCCTTCGTGGGAAAGGGAAGACAGCTCCTCTGTCACCACTACTGCTACCGCCACAACATCGTGAATCCGTCTTGCACCGCCAATGGAGTACATGGAGATGTCCAGCAATCCTTCCTCGCCGATTATGCTCAATGACACCGATAACAACCACGAGGTGATTGCCCTCATCGAGATTCCGCGGGGGAGTCGCAACAAGTACGAGTACGACAAGGAAAGCGGCAAGTTCTTTCTGGATCGCGTGCTCTACAGTTCGGTGCACTACCCCACCGATTATGGTTTCGTGCCGGAAACACTGGCCGATGATGGCGATCCGCTGGATATCTGCGTGCTGATGACGGAACCGAGCTTTCCCGGCTGCCACATCCACGCGCGTCCGATCGGTGGTCTGGAGATGACCGATGACAAGGGCGAGGATTTCAAGCTGCTGGCCGTGCCGGTGAGTGATCCCCGCTTCAACCATTACCGCGATCTCAGCCACGTTGGTCGCCATTGGCTGCAGGAGATCGAACACTTCTTTGCCACCTACAAGATGCTGGAAGGCAAATTCGTCGCGATCGACGGCTGGCATGGTATCGACCGGGCGCTGGCGGAGATTGAGTCCAGCAAACGCGCCTACGCGGAAAAGCATCGGTAGCTTTCCGAGTCTTTGCTCCATCGAAACCAGGATTGGCACGTAGTGTGCGATCTTGATAGGTATCGCCCCGGTTTTGCTCACACCAAACACGTAAAATAAGCGCCAAGCGTCACGAGTGCCGTGAGCAGACTTAGGCCTTAGAAATGCATCCACTGAATCCATATGTTCGATGTGGTGCCGATGGTGTGTGGGGTTCAGATAAACTCGAAGTAACAGAGTGGGAAGACCCATCTGTACGCGTCGTGTTAAGTCCTCTCATGCAGGATCGGCTCGGTTTCCAGACGCCGGTATTGCGATGGTCTCGCCAGAAGTTCATGGAAGTGTTGAAGGATCACGAGCGAGATGCCCATGTCATCTCCGATCTCTCGAACCAGTTATCAGGTTGGATATACCTTGGACGCGAGAGAGTCAATCCTGAAATGCGCCGCGTCATTCTGCTGGGTAGCGATGAACGTTGGTATTCTGTGACGATGGGTCCATTGCTGGGAAGCAACAATGTCGTCACCGTGACGGGAAGCCGCCGTTCGGGGTTTCTTGTGAATCGGTTGAAAGGAATGGTGAATATTGTTGCCAGAGGCGGAGAATGAGTTCTGGCCCGGCCGCTATGTACGGGCGTCTCGGCATGCCGCGCTGGTAGCGAATCTCCAGCCACAGAACTCATTACTCACCTGTATTTTAGCAGAAACGTCAATGGCCCTTATTGGGGTAACGACGGCTGTGCCGCCGATTCGGGGCGACACCCTACGGCGTAGCTCCCTACATTAGCTTTACTATACTTATGATAGTATTGTGCTATGAGGCGATATCACGATATCAATCATCAAGGAGATCATCATGACCACCAACAGCCGCCTGGAAGGCTTCCGCGAGCGCAAGGACGTGTTCTTCAAGACAAACGAGAGCAGTCCGCTCACTGAGGAGCAGAAGGAGATCTTCGAGCACCTCAACTACTATCCGGAGAATTCGGAACTGAATCTCGTCCTGGAACTGGATACGACGGGGGAAGGGGTCGGCGAAGAGATCACCGTTGGCACCGAGAGCGGTGGCACCAAGCAGTATGTCCGACTCGGACGGATCGTGTTCTCAGTCGATGGTGAAGACGCGAAACTGAGCGTATTCCAGGACACAACATCCGGTAAGTTCTTCCTCCCGTTCCGCGATACTACTGCCGGGAACGAGACCTATCCGGTTGGTCGCTACGTCGATCCAAAGGCGCGCCCGGATGGCAAACTCAACGTTGATTTCAACATGGCCTATAACCCATATTGCGCCTACAACACTGGTTGGAGCTGCGTGATTCCGCCGTTTGAAAATCGCATTACCGTGCCGATCCGGGCTGGCGAGACCAATCCCCCATTCGAGCACGAGTAATTCTGAACCGCAGGCGAAGAAACTCCCGGTGTAGCCGGTCCAAAACCGAACGCCGGGTAATCACGCCCGACGTTGTCTTGATTGACTCGACAAGGACCTCTACCCCGATTGGGATGTGCAAAGAATTTGGACCGGTTTCGCCCATGGCTCAACCGGGGGGTCCTGCGGAGCCGCTGCGCGGCTCGCAGGATCGCATGATCAGTCAGGGAACACGATCCGCACTGAAGATTCGCGCATCGCACCGTCGCTGGCGGTGATGGTGACCCCAAGCTGACCCACAGGATAGCGACGATTCGCATCACGGGTGAAGCTGAACGCAATCCACGCCGACGACATATCATCCTCGGCAGTTACGCGCATATCGGTGCCAGCGATAGGCGCATCGTTAAGTGCCCAGGTTGCGGTGAAATCGGTACCGGCAGCTAAATTCTCGACTTGAACGACGGCAATGATAGCGGGCGATTCCGTGGTAAAGGCATCAACGATCGCCAGGGGAGCGCCGGTATCAGGATCGGTCCCGGTAGTCCACTGAACCTGACCGATCTTGAGCGGTAACACTTCAGGAGTGACAGGGGTGCTGACTGGTGTGGAGACGCTATCCGAGGAGTGAGTGGAATCTGGTTCGCTGCCACCGCAGGCCACCAATACCATGCACACCAATCCGATTGTCATCAGCTGCCACACCATTCGGCGCATGAGCATTCCCCTCCTTTCCGCATTGTAGCCGTGTGAAACCGAGCCTACTCAGCAAAGGTACGTTGCCAGCCCTAGCTGGGCATGTTCTTTAGTTCCATTCCTTGGGGCAACACACAAGCTTTCCGTCATTATCCACTGTGGGATCGGGAAGTCGGCACTCCTCCAACCATTTGGGATTCATCACACATGATCGAGTTGATGCACCTTGTAGATCATTGACAACACTCGCTGGCCGAACAAAGACATAGCCCTTTTTGGTGCGACCTGTCGATCCGTTGAAGTGTGGAGAAACCACCATCACTTCCCGTTTGAAATCATCTCTCGCGGCTACTAGACCGGCTTTGAGATCACTGTCGTTGGAAACAATGATGGCCGTGTCAAAAAGATCAAGCGCGGCATCTCGAACTAACCTTACGGCAAGATTAACGTCGGTTCCCTTTTCCTCACGTACTATAAATCGCTCAACCTTACCGGAGGTTTTACTCATTCCGCTCTTTTCGCGATCCCTATGCTGACCATAGGTGATCTCCACCTCTGGCAATCCATCAAGTGCACGCAAGAAAAACTGCTGTCTGGTTACTTGGCCCGGATCACTAGCACTGGGTTTTGATTTGGATGTGCAGTAGTGCACCTGGACTATACGACCACCGATCCCGAGTTCTCGGCAGATTACTTCCCCCAACTTAACGGGATTCATCCACTTATATCTAGGATGCACTTTCAGGGGTCCATCCACGTAAGCACCGTAATAGAAGTTGAACCCATCAATGAAAACTGAGACTCGATTAGTCATACGAAGTCGCCCTAACAAAAAAGAGCCGTGCTATACAGCACAGCTCTTGCCTGCTCCCGAAGCAGCAGGTGGGATTAATGTGATTATATGACCACTGGGTATATTGCGTCAAAGCCAACTCAAGCTCACTCAAACCCTGATCTCGGTCGTGTACCTCGACCGAATAGCAATTCTACTACTCTCACACTGAGAGAATCGGTATCGTGTTACCTACTTGATGGAAGGAACCTCTATGACACGAGACAATCGCACTGCCGCTGGACGACATGTTGACATCAGCCTGCAACCGAAACGAAGCAGCAAAAGCAAGGGGTCACGAGGGACGTCCGATCAACGCATCCTGAGCTGGACAGAGGAGGATCGTGCCCGGGCGGCGGAGTTCGTTCATAGCGATCCCTGGCGCGTGCAACGCATCTACAGCGAATTCGTCGCCGGATTTGATGCCTTTGCCGAGGTCGGTCCGGCGGTCTGCGTCTTCGGTTCGGCCCGCACCAAGCCGGATTCCCCGAACTATGAGGCCGCCCAAATACTGGGACAACGCCTGGCCGAGCGCGGCATCACCGTCATTACCGGTGGCGGACCGGGGATTATGGAAGCGACCAACAAGGGCGCATACGAGCATGGCGGCGAGTCGATCGGGGCTGGCATTGAACTGCCGTTCGAGCAAGGCATCAATCGCTATGTCAACACCGGACTCGAGTTCCGCTACTTCTTCGTCCGCAAGGTCATGTTCGTCAAATACTCGCGTGGATTCGTGTTCATGCCAGGCGGATTCGGCACGCTGGACGAAGCGTTCGAGGTAATCACCTTGATCCAGACTGGCAAGCTGCCGCGAACGGCCGTTGTTCTCTATAACTCCGCCTACTGGGGACCACTGGTCGAATGGATTCGGACGACACTACGGGATCAGGGCTATATCTCCCCGGGTGACGAGGATCTCTTCAGAGTTATGGACGATATCGAGGAAGTCGCGACGCTCATGGCCGATCACGTCATCGAGGCGCACGAGAACGGTACTCAGCACATCTGACAAATCGGCACGAAAATCAGCGAGGCGGGAGACAGGATCGGTATACGTTCGCGAAGGGTAGCGGAGCGTCTTTGACTTTTCTGTCAAAGACCAGACCGGGTCTCCCCTCGATCTGCGGTACTATGGAAGACGATCACGTCGGCTGAAGCACGGGTATACCCTCAGCCAGAATCGTCGCCGGAGTAACCGCTGTATGCGCCCCTATCGACTCAACGGACCACGCGCCAATCACGAGGTACCACTGCTACCACTGCGGAATAACGTCATCTTCCCGCGCACGGTGCCGACCATCCAACTCGGACGTCCCCGCAGCATCCACGCCGTCGAGGAAGCAACGATCACCGGTCATCTGATCGCGATCACAGCGCATAAAGACCAATCGATCGAGGATCCCCGCCCGGAGGATCTCTTCGAGTACGCCACCCTCGGCAGCATTATCAGCACCGAGCGTCTCCCCGGCGGCAACCTGCAAGTTGTTCTGGAGGGTATCGGTCGCATTAAGCTCCTCAATATCGAGAACAAGCGGCCGTTCTTCATGGCCACGGTGGAAGAGATACCCGAACCGCCCTTCGATCGCGACGAGGCCGAGAGTGCGATGCAGCACATCAAGGAGCTGCATGAGGAGTACACCACCTACGTCGATGTACCAGACGAAGAGGCCGAGATCGTCCAGATCGCGACCAATCCGGGACATCTGGCGGATCTGCTGGCAACGCAACTCATTAAGGAGATATCGGAACGCCAACGACTGCTGGAAATGGCCGATCCGCTGCAGCGACTCCTGGAACTGGCAGCGATCTTCACCAATATCATCGAGCGTGATCGCCGCAAGGATCGTATCCGCGGCAAGCTGAATCAGGAATTCCTGGAGGCGCAGCGTAAGGCCGAGATTCAGAAGGAGATCGAGATACTCCGTGGCGAGCTCGATGGCGATGCCGCCAACGAGTTTGACGCCCTGCGCGTGCAAATCCGCGAACGCGGAATGCCGCAACACGCAGCCGAAAAGCTCGAGAAGGAAGTCGTGCGGCTGGAGAAGATGCCCGGCGTCTCGGCCGAGAGCACAGTGGCGCGCACCTATATCGAGACCGTGCTCGGCCTACCGTGGCACGAAACCACCGCTGATCGTATCGATCTGGCCGATGCCGAGGAGAAGCTGGATCGTGATCACTTCGGCCTGGAGCAGGTAAAGGAACGCATTATCGAGTTCCTGGCGGTCCGCTCCCTCACCATGCAGAACGGTGGCACCACCAGCAGTCAAATCCTCTGCCTCGTCGGCCCGCCCGGTGTTGGCAAGACCAGTCTGGGGCGCAGCATCGCCGAGGCAATGGATCGCAAGTTCGTGCTTGTGAGCCTGGCTGGCGTGCGCGATGAGAGCGAGATTCGCGGTCACCGCCGGACCTATGTCGGCGCGATGCCCGGGCGCATCATCAACGCGATGAAGAACGCAGAATCGATGAATCCGGTAATCCTGCTGGACGAGATCGACAAGTTGAGTGGCGAATTCCGCGGTGATCCCACTGCGGCGCTGCTGGAAGTACTTGATCCGAACCAGAATAGCCACTTCACTGATCACTACCTGGATATGCCCTATGACCTCAGTCAGGTGCTATTCATCACCACCGCCAACTACATCCAACAGATTCCCCAACCACTGCGAGACCGGATGGAGATCATCCCGGTGTCGCAATACACGGAGGATGAGAAGGTCGAAATCGGACGTCGGCACCTCCTTCGTCGCCAACTGGCTGCCAACGGTGTCGCCGATATCGATCTGCGCATGGATGGCCAAACCTGGCATCAACTGGTGCGCTATTACACCCGCGAAGCAGGTGTGCGCGGGCTGGAGCGTGAGATCGCGAGCCTGAGCCGCAAGATCGCGACCCAGATCGTGCGGGGCACGATCAATCGCGACGCACCGGTGGTGATGGATGACGGTCGTCTCGAACAGATGCTCGGTCCCGCCAAATACGCCTATGAACCCGATCTCGGCGAGAGCCAGATCGGTGAGGCGATCGGGTTGGCGGCCAGCGAGGTCGGCGGCGCGATCGTCTCGGTGGAGGTTGTCGCCCTCAATGGTCGCGGCGATCTGATCATCACCGGCCAGGCGGGCGATGTCATGCGGGAGAGCGCCCAGGCTGCGCTCAGCTATGCCCGTAGTCGATCGGAAGAACTGAAGATCGATCGCGACTTCCAGACAAAGACCGATCTCCACATCCACCTGGCCGATGGTGCCACGCCGAAGGATGGACCGAGCGCGGGTATCACCATGGCCTCGGCAGTGATCTCGGCACTGACCCAGCGTCCGATTCGTAACGATACCGCCATGACCGGCGAGATCACCCTGCGCGGCCGCGTGCTGCCAATCGGGGGGTTGCGGGACAAGACCTTGGCGGCGCATCGGCATGGTATTCGCCGTATCATCGCGCCGAAGGACAACGAACGCGATCTGCGCGATATCCCGGCGAATGTGCGAGACGACATGGAGTTCATCTTCGTCAAGAACATGGATGAGGTGATTCAGGCTGCGATCATGCTCGATATCGAGCAGGCGGATCAGCTTCAGAATCGAGCAGAAGAGCCACGTCTTGTTCTGGCCGCCACACCTGATGTGATCGAGTGATATCGGTGCGCTCTCATGATCTGATCGAGCGACTCACCTCGCTGCCGCAGGTGCAGGCGATCGCTGTTGGCGGCTCCCAAGCCAGTGGTATGGCCTCTGGTGGTTCAGACACTGATCTCTACGTGCTCGTATCTGAACGAGTCGACCCAGCCATCCGTAGAGGGATCGCACGAGAACTCGCCGATGATCCGGAGCACGCCGAAATCGCGAATCCATGGTGGGGCGACGAAGACGGCTACGCCGTCCATGGTGTCTGGTATGACATCGTCTTCTTCGATCTGAGATGGTTCCAGGATGAAATTGAACGGGTAACCATCCGCCACGAAGCCCGTGAGGGCTATAGCACCTGTTTCGTGCATACGCTGAAGAACCTTCGTATTTTGTTCGACAGGGACGGCCACCTGCGGTTGATGCAGGACACCGTGCCATCGTATCCCGAAGCACTCGCGCAGAGGATCATCGCGAACAATCTCGCTGTAGCGGGTCGTACCCACTCCAGTTATCGCAACCAGATCGCCCGAGCCGTAGAGTTGCGCGATCCGGTCTCGATCAACCATCGCGTTGCGGCATTTCTGGCCTGCGTATTCGATATTGCGTTCGCGCACCTGCACATGTGGCATCCGGGCGAGAAGCGACAACTGATCTATCTGCGCCAGTGGGAAGACAAGCTACCCACCGGACTCATTTACGCCATCGAGCGCGTGGTTGTGCGTGGTGATGATGTGATGCTTGCTGTGGATCAGGTTGTGGCGGGTCTGGCAGAGATGGCTGCGTCATCGTAGTAACTATCTGTTGTCAAGGGTGATGGGAGCGAGATGGGATAGTGGCAGCGGCAATGGAAGGGATGTTCGAGAGGTACACCGACCAGCGCTCTCTGCTACGCTAAGGCAGACAACGCTGATCATGGTGACACAGTTGTTTGACAGGGCCGCTCTTGCCAGCGGTCCTGTTACGTTGTGGGCACCTCCACGATACGATGCGCCTGGTCGAGGTCCTGCCAGAGGAGGCCATCGCGGACCATGACATTGAGCATGGTCAGCATCCAGCGAGCGAG
>JAMLHR010000054.1 GCA_023957015.1 Thermomicrobiales bacterium
ATCATGACGACGAGTGGGGTAAGTCCATCCACGATGAACGTGGACTCTACGAGCGGATGATGTTGGAAGCGTTTCAGAGTGGTTTGAGCTGGATCACCATTCTCCGCAAACGTGAAGGTATTCGGCAGGCGTTCAGCGACTTTGTACCGGAGGCGGTAGCCGGGTTTACCGAGGCGGATGTGGAGCGATTGCTTCAGGATACCCGTATCATTCGCAACCGCCAGAAGATTAGTGCTGCCATTACGAACGCTCACGCCACCATCGCGCTACGAGAACAGGGCGGACTGGATGCATTGATCTGGAGTCACGCACCCACACAGCCAGTGACACCGATCACGATCCACCAGGTACCCGCCACGACACCGGAATCGATTGCGCTCGCCAAGGCACTGAAGAAGGCGGGCTTTGTCTTTGTTGGACCAACTACCGTCTACGCGATGATGCAGGCCATCGGCGTGGTGAATGACCACATCGAGGGGTGTTGTGCGCGATAATGGAACCTATCATCCCCGCTGCACGTTACTACAGGGATATGATCCCGATTGACGTTGGAGTCGACATATGCATCGATTTCGAATCCTAACCCTTCTTCGCGCATTCCTCCCACTTCTGTT
The DNA here is from genome assembly GCA_023957015.1 of Thermomicrobiales bacterium. Taxonomy (GTDB): domain Bacteria; phylum Chloroflexota; class Chloroflexia; order Thermomicrobiales; family UBA6265; genus UBA6265. Next base: position 615 of record JAMLHR010000054.1, read on the forward strand.
TGTCCTTGGTACATTGATCGCACCAGCGTTGCCAGCAAGCGCGGCGACACAGGTGCAGCAGGAAGCCCAGGTCACGCGATCGTTGGTGGTGATGGGCCGCGCCGAGCGTGAGGCCGATTACCACCTGCTCTACGATCTGATGCTGCCAGAGGCCCGGATGGAGATTCCCCGGACCGCGTTCATCAACTGGTGGCCGACCGTATCCCCGGCAGCGCCGGCAGATGTGATCTCGATTCAGGAGATCTCATTCTCCGATATGACGTATGCGTTAACTGGCACGGATTTCGGCAATGTCGCCACCGTGAGCTTCACCTATACCGACGTTAACGGCGAATCGGTGGATCGTCAGGTGCAGTTGGCGGAAGTTGGCGGTGTCTGGCGCTGGATGCCGGATGTTACTCCCGATGAGGTTCCCGGTATTCGTGCCCAGGCAGGCTATACCGTCCAGTACACGACGGCATACTCGACCGAACTCTACCAACAACTGGATATGTTCTGGGCCCAAATCTTCTCGGATTGGGGATTGGAGTACCGCTCACCGGTGGATATGATCGGTGTGCGTGTGCCGATCGACAAGACCGGCTGTGGCCCGATCACAAAGCAGGATATCAGGGAGATGTTCGCCTATTACTGCACGCGGGATGAAACGATCTACTACAATCCGGATGCGCGCGATAGTGTCATCGAGAACATCGGCCAGGCGGCCTGGGATATGGTGATTGCGCACGAGTGGGGGCATCACATCCAGAACATCTCCGGTATGTATGTGACCAAGTCTCCGGAAATCTTCGGTGGGAACTATTCGATTGAGCACGAGCTGCAGGCAGACTGTCTCAGCGGGATCTTTATCCAGGAAGCTGTGGCGTCAGGACACTTTGATACCCGATCGCTGCGAGAGATCAGTGGCATGATAGATCTGGCAGGAGACGAGGTCGGGACCAACTGGTCGGATATCACTGCCCATGGCACCGTGGATCAGCGCCGGCAATCGTTCTACACCGGTTTCGATGATGGACTACGCGGCTGCTATCTGCAGCGCCCGAGCAAGTAGCGAGGAAGATCGATGTTGACGCGGCGTTCCCTGATGATGCTGGCAGCCGTCCCGATACTTCGGTACAAGGTCACCAGTACGCCGGAGGCGTCTCCTTCCGCTTCCCCGATGGCCGGTACCGTGAAGATCACGGGCGAGGGTGTACTCCGGGATATCTATGGCGAAGCCACATTCGGGATCGACCTCACAGCAACAGCCGACGGCTTTGAGGGTGGATTTGTTCTGGAGATGCATGCGACCGAGAAGGTCGTCTGGAAGATCGAATCGACCGATCTGGTCAAGATTGGACCGCTGAGTGCGAAGTCGCCGGAGACGAAACGTCTCACCGGCTACGCCACCGTGAACGGTGGTAGCGAGCAACCCTTCCTGCTCGATCTCACCGATAGCGCCAAGGACGATACGCCAGACAAACTCAACTTCGTGTTTGGATTGGATGCGCTGCCGTTCCTCGGCGAGCAGGTGAAGCAGGGGTGCGACTGCGGTGTTGGTACCGCATTGCGCTCCGAGTTCATCGACGGTGGTATCACCATCGAAGAATAGAACCTACACCGGGTTTACAACTCCACACCTTCTGATACGATCGCTTGCAGACGTTCGAACGCAAACCGATCCAGGAGGTGTTTTGGTGTTTCAGGACTTGCACATCATTGATGTCCATGCTCATTTTCCTATCAAGGGTGATCCCAGCCAGAGTCTGCGCACCCGCGAGCAGGGTGCCATCGAGAACCCGCGTGTCGCGGAGCGACAGGCTCAGCGCAATCAGTCACTGGAGCATACGCGCCAGCAATGGCGAATGGCGTTTGACTTCCCCGATCCCGAAACCGACGAGCACACCAGCGAGGAGCAGGCGGCGCGTTGGGTTGCCGAGCTGGACAAGTATGGCTTGGAGCGGATTGGTTTCGTCACCGGTCGTGATAACGACGAGCTGTCACGTGTGGTGCAGATGTATCCGAATCGGTTTGTGGGGTTCGCTCACTTCGATATCACCCGTGATGACGCCGCTCAGGAGCTAGAGCGCGCCGTCACCCAGTTGGGATTGAAGGGTCTGAAGCTGCTGGCGCCAACGATTCCCGTGCTGATCAATGATCGCTCGCTCTATCCGGTTTGGGAGACCTGTGAGCGACTCGGAATACCGGTACTATGCCATTTTGGTATGCTCGGTGCGGCTGGTGGTGTCAGCTATCACCCCAATATCTCACCGGCGGTGCTGGAGCCGGTCGCGCGCGATTTCCCGACAGTGGATTTCATCATCCCGCACTTCGGTATCCAGCACGTTACGGATCTGCTCTTTCTCTGCTGGAGTTGCCCGAATGTGAATGTCGACTCCTCCGGTAGCAATCAGTGGGTGCGATGGATGCCATACAACCTGACGCTGGACGATCTTTTCCGCAAGTTTTACGAGACGATCGGACCCGAGCGCATTCTGTTTGGATCGGATTCCAGCTGGTTCCCACGCGGATTCGCACTCCGCTATCTGCAGGATCAGATTCGTATTTGCCGCTTCATGAACATGCCGCACGAACATTTACAGATGATTTTCGGCGGTAACGCTGCCCGTATTCTCGATATCCCGCTTGGCGATATCGATGCGAAGCGAGGAGAGGGCTGATCGTTACCACGTGCGCCTGACCGGCTATAGATGACACTGATACCAACAACGCTACGGGGCGGACCCTCTAAGGTGTCCGCCCCAACGTTATCCGGGGAAGGGTGGTCAACTGCGACCGCCCTTCCTCATCTCTACAACCGTACGGCGTAGGCGTAGTGGGAGCTGTAGTAGCTGCTGTAAAGACTGCTGATCACTACACCAGTTCCCGGATTCTCGGCGTGGATCATCTGGCCATCACCGATGTAGATACCAACGTGGCTGTAGTAGCCGCTACCACCGGTGTTGGTGAAGAAGATCAGGTCGCCGACCTGCCAATCGCCCCACTTAACCGCGGTACCGCGCGTGGCCTGGATATCGGCGCTGTGGGTGATGTCCTTGCCCAATACGTTCTGCACCACGTACTGGGTGAAACCGCTGCAGTCGAATCCGCGGGGGGTGTTGCCAGCCCAGACGTATGGGTATCCAAGGTACTGCATGGCGAAGTTGACCATCTTCTGGCCCTGGGTTGTCTCCACCACAACTTCCGCCACTGGCTTATCCCAGGTGAGGTAGTCGTTGTGAATCCAGCCGGAGCCGTAGTCGCTTTCCACTTCGGCGAAACCGTTAGACATCTTGCCGGTGCGATAGATGCTGGTACCGGCTGGCACCACGGTGACGATGCCATCATTCGTGCTCGGTCCAACACGCAGGTTCACATTCGAGGAGGCATAGAGCCAACCATCGGACTCCCAGGTTGTGTTGCTGGTGGCCGCGACCTGCTCCGTTGTCACGGACGCGGACGGAGCATTCCAGGAGAGGTAATCGTTGTGAATCCAGCCAGCGCCGTAATCGCTATCCACCTCGGCGAAACCATTGGTGATCTTGCCGGTGCGATAGATGCTGGTACCTGCCGGTACTACGGTGACAATGCCATCGCTCGTACTGGGACCAGTGCGGAGGTTCACGGAATCATTGGTGTACATCCAGCCATCGGATTCCCACCAGGTCTCGCTGGAGGCGACTGCTTCCGTGGTTGTGGTGGACGAAGACGTGGATGGAGCGTAATCAAGGTAATCGGCATAGACGTAGCCGACCCAGTCTCCATACCAAATCTCCACGAAACCGTTGGTTTCCCACCCGGTGGTCGTCACCCAATCGCCATAGTGGAGTTCGCCAAGAATGGCATCCGCGGTGGACGGACCAGAGCGGACATAGACCTGATCGATAGCCATAACATCGATCTGTTCAGCGGCAGCGCGTTGCACTGGCACCAGCGGCGCGATAGTAGCAGCAATGACTGCCAGCGCCATCAGCGCAGAAAAGAGCGTGCGCATCCGCAAACGGAGCGTAGACATGCGGGTTCCCTCCCGAAAGAATCCTTTCGCCACTACCTATGTATTGCGTGGCGGTGCCTGATCGCATCGTTAATGCGGGCGATGGACTGGCACGAAATCAGCCTGTGCGGCGGTGTTGGGATACGACGGACCAAACCTCCGGTGATGCCCTGATACCAACGCACGTTCACGATTGTCACAGTATGTTCACCCCTATGACGAGATGTACGGACGACCAAATCAAGTGGCAGAAATGATTTGCCCGTACGTACGTTCTTTACATCGCGGTACCAATAGAAAAGATTGTTGCGAGTGCTGCCTCAGGTGTCATGAAGACACGGATTCGCCTCTCCCCGCAGCATGTAGTCATTGATCCAGGCTATGGAAGTTCGGTCTACTCATGAGAGAATCAGAGCGGAGGGAACCATGGAATCCGGGATCACTATCCATCACATCGAACCATTTCGGGCGCTGGATGCCGCTGGCATCGTGGCGGGAATCTGGTGTCAGGCGCACGATCTGACGGAAGCGGATGCCCAGATGTTCCTGTCCGGCACGTTTCCCAAGCATGTGCGGTGGCCGCAGTTCTCGCTGTACATGGCCGCGATCGAGGGGAATCCGGTGGGATTCATCTACGGATACCGAAGTGCACCCGGTCAGTGGTGGCACGATCAAGTGGCACCCGTCTTGCGGTCCGCTGATCTGGGTTGGTGGCTGGAGAGTTCAGTGGAACTCGCAGAAATCGCCGTGCTCCCCCAATTTCGTAATCGGGGTATCGGTTCAATGCTGATCGATGCGTTTCTCGCCGATCAAGGAAACTCGGTACTGTTGGCGATGGAGGCTGCGGATGAGTCTACCCATCGGCTATATCGCGCTCATGGCTTCACCGATCTGATTACGAACTATCGCTATCCGGATTGGCCGGACGACCCCATGATTATCATGGGACGTGAGATACCGGAGGATATACACCTATGACCACGCTGAATCTCGGCATTATCGGTACCGGCCTGGCCGTGGAGAAGTTGCACTGGCCAGCATTGCAGCGACTCGGCGACCGTTTCAAGGTCGTCGCCTATTGCGATATCGATTACGACCATGCCCGCTCTTTCGCGGATTACAGTCTCACTGATCCGAGCAACTTCGCCAGGGATTACCATGCCTTGCTGGCGCGGGATGATGTCGATGCCGTCCTGATCTCGCTACCGATTCCAGCGGTTGCCCAGGTGCTGGCCGATGCTCTGGAGTCGGGCAAGCATATCCTCTGCGAGAAACCGCAAGGGGCGACGCTTGCCGAGGCCGACGCACTCTGGCCGATTGTGCGGGCGCATGCGGACCAGGTGCTGATGATCGCCGAGAATTGGTTCTATCGTGACGATCTCCGTTTCGCCATGCATATGTTGCAGCAGGGCGAGATCGGTCGCATCCACACCGCCAACTTCCGTCGCCTGAAGCAACTCATTCCCCGACCCGGTGAGTTCAGTAGCACACCCTGGCGCTGGCAGGGCGCCTATGAGGGTGGTCCTATTCTGGATGGCGGTGTCCATCAGATCGCGATGCTGCGGATGCTGATGGGTGATATCGATACCATCAGCGGTCAGGTGCAGGATGTGAATCCGACCCACGGTGGACCCAGTCAGTTCTCAGTGAATCTTCGCTTCACGGATGCTGCCATCGGGAATATGATGCTTGCCTCGCCGAGTCTGGTGATGCCGCCGGATGAGAATGGCCTCCGCATCTATGGTACCGAGGGTGTGATGAGCATCAACGACGAACGCATCCTGGTCTGGAAGAACGATCTTACGCATCGCCATGTCGTGGAGCGGGAGGACCCGGGCTACGTCCACGAGTTCCGTAACTTCCACGAGGCAGTGGCTCATGGCGCACCGGTGGTCGGTAACTACCTGCAAAGTTGGCGCGGTATGGAGTTCATCCACCTTGCCCTCGAGAGTGCAGCGCAGCAGTCCGTGTTATCGGCTAATCGCGAGATCGCACCGCTCAGCCGCTGGCCGATCGATCTCTGGCTACCCCACGGAGAGACGTCCTTCCACGTAACTGTGGAGACGACGACTTATGAAGGTCTGGTGTCGGGGTAGGATCGTCGAGGGTGGTGATGCACCATATAATGTATTCACGGAGCCCTGTAGCGGTTCGGTACCCGGTGTTTGTCCATGGAAACAGGTAACAGGTACCTGGCGTCGATCGGTCAGGCGGCATACGGACTGTCGCCGTTGACGCATGCCATGGCGGTGCGCAACGCGATCGGTTTGGTCGTCACGCTGGTACTCGCGATGGTCTTTCTCAGTCCTTCCGCGGCATTAGTCGGAGGGATGGGCGCGATCGCGGTTGCCGTGGCTGACCGCCCCGGGCTGGATGTCACCAAAGCCCCACGCATGCTCTGGACCGTGGGGGGTAGCGCCATCGCGGCCTTCGTCGGTGCGCTTCTGGGTGGACACACTTCCACGGAGATCGCCGCCGTCAGCATTGCCGCGTTCTGCGTCGGTGTTCTTAGTGCCTATGGCACAGGTTCGTTGCAGAGCGGTGTCGCATCTCTTCTGGTACTTCTCGTCGCGGCCTCACAACCGCAGCATTTTACAGGATCGTTGGGATACATCGGTATCGTGATTGTTGCCGGCGTGATCCAGACAATCCTGGCGTTGTCGGCGGCCCCGGCCCCGGCGCGGAATCCGGAAGGTCATGCGCTGGATCGCATCTTCCGGGACCTGGCCGCCTATATCCGCGCCCCGGATGATCGCGGTGAGGCACCCGCAGCCATCGCGTTCACGCAGGCCCACGCGTATCATCAGGCGTTTGCGGTCTACCGTTCCACCACCAATCGTCAGCCTTTGCTGGACAATGCCTATCGGTTGCAGTCCGAAGTCATGGCCCTCGCGGATGCCACACGACAGATTACCGATTCGCAACCGGAACTGTATGAACGATGGCTTCTTGCTCGCCGCGCGTTGGCGGAATCACTGGAAGGGTGTGGGCAACTTCTGGTTGGCGGAACCTCGTTGGCGTCGGTGGAAGTGTCAATTGCGCGATCCCGATCTCAACTAACAGCGATAGCCGGTGAGCTGAAGTCGGCGGAGCCGCGTCAGATCGGAAGCTGGCGGAAACTGGCACGGACACTGTTGGTTCATCTCGATCAGGCGGCGTTCATGGCTGATAGTCAGCGCGAGGAACGTATTGGTGGCGTGTCGCCGGGCGCGCTTCTGGGATTGATGCGTGATCGTTTCCGCGCCACGATGCAGTTAGTGCGTCTCAACGTACACGTGCGATCTCCGATGTTGCGGCATGCGATTCGGCTTACGTTCGCGGTGCTACTGGCCAGTTCCATACTGGTGGCGCTGGACATATCGCAATGGTATTGGAGCACGCTGGCGGTCCTGATCGTGTTGCGGCCGTTTTCCTTCAATGCCGTGCAGCGGATGTGGGAATCCTGGCTTGGTCTGATCATTGGACTAGTGGTTGGGACCGTTACTTCGCTTATTTTTCACGAAGCCACCTGGGTCACGATCGCGATCATCGGGCTGTTTATCTTCTTGCAGCGCTTGTACGGAGCCTCGAATGTCGGCTTCGGTATGACGATGATCGCCGCTACATTCGTGTCTCTGTGGACGTTGACCGATGTGATGGCAGACGAGGCGTTGATACAGCGGGCGCTGTGTCTGTCTATCGGTGGTGCCATTGCTCTGGGTATCCAGTTTGCCTGGCCGTCCTGGGATCGCCTTGGTACCCGTGATCTGATTGCCGAATGTATCGACCGCTATCGAGACGCGTTCTCGATGGCAGTTTCCGACGCGATTGTGCAGACCCAGATCGAATCTGATCAGGCAACATTGCGTCGTACGATCGCTCGTGCTGCGAGAGCGTCGACGGAGGAGGTCGTGCGGCGTCCGGAGAACGCTCCAGGCATCAGCGATGACGAGCGCGACACATTAACGGATATTCTGACGCAGTTGCGAGCCCTGGTTTGGTCAGCGATGAGGTTGGAAGCATATGCGCGTATGCTGGCGACCGAGGACAACGATCAGGAGCTGGTATTGGCATACCAGGCGTTCGTGCGTGCATCCGAGCGAGTTCTTGAGGATACGTCCCATGCCATCACGCATCACCGAGAACCGCAATCGTTCGCGATGGATGTGGCGGAATCCGTTGTCTGGATGTCGGGTGTCGTGATGCAAAGCGAGGTGGAGAACCGGGAATCGCCAGTGCTTTCCTGGTATGGCGTCACGTCGCAAGCGGATACCCATGCGAAGCGATTGCAGCAGATCGAGAAGCAGATTTCGCGGCTGGCGGTTATGTCTGGTTCAGGCTATCAGGGGTAGAATGGAGTCATTCGGTACCCGATCAACCTGAAAGGTTCACGCTCGCCATGCCGCCTCTGATTGCCCTTCGTAACGCCACCGTATGCACCATGGCAGCGGGAAGCGAATTCGAGCCGTTGGCACACGCAGCTATCGTGATTGAGGGCGAGGACATTTTCTGGGTTGGAGCTGAGCGAGAACTCCCGCACCTGGAGATTGCGCAGGAGGTCGATTGCCGCGGACGTCTGGTGACACCCGGTTTGATCGATTGCCATACCCATCTGGTCTATGACGGCAATCGTGCTCATGAATTCGAGATGCGGCTGGCTGGTGCGACCTACGAGGAGATCGCACGTGCGGGGGGTGGGATCCTCAGCAGTGTGGCGGCGACAGAGACCGAGTACACACTCCAGCAGGATGTCGCCAATGATCTCAGTTGTGCGATCTGTGAGACACAGGGAGACGCCGCCCGCGAGCGGGTGAGCACACCGAATCGACGCGCGGAGGAGAAGCGTTTTCGCGATTTGATCGCCCAGGGTGTTACAACCGTCGAAGTGAAATCGGGGTACGGCACGCGCGCGGAAACCGAGACCTTCCTGCTCGCTCGTGCCGCCGAGATGGCGAATGTACTGCCACTCGATGTCTATCGCACCTATCTCGCGGCACATGTGATGCCGCCGGATGCGGGTATGAGTCGAGCGGAGTGGGTGCAGCATCTGGTGGACGATGATGTCGATCGCGTATACGCGGATACTGGATTCGATGCCATCGATATGTTCTGTGAGGGGATCGCGTTTCAGCCAGACGAACTGGAGCCGTTGTTGCAGAAGGCGACCGAGCTGGGTGTCGATATCCGCATCCACGCCGATCAGCTTAGCGATCTGAACGGTGCGAAGTTGGCGGCTGATTGGCACGCTGCCAGTGCCGATCACCTGGAGTACACCAACGAAACTGGTGCTGCGGCTATGGCAGCTGCTGGCACTGTCGCGGTGCTGCTACCTGGTGCCTTCTATTTCATACGAGAGACAGTGAAACCACCAGTGGATGTGTTCCGCAAGCATGGTGTGCAGATGGCTGTGGCCACCGATCACAATCCTGGTACATCACCGCTGAACTCGTTGCTTTTGGCGGCGAATATGGCGGCGACGCTGTTTGGCCTCACCGTGGAAGAGTGTTTACGTGGCATTACCATCAATGCCGCCAAGGCGCTCCGCCGCGATGGCTGCGTTGGCAGTATTGAGCCGGGCAAGCGTGCCGATCTCGCGATTTGGGATGTGTTAGCACCCGCGGAACTGGTCTATAACATCGGAGGCAATCCGCTCTGGCAACGCATCTATCGTGGTCAGTTCGATTAGGGACCTTCATACGTGCCTTGGGCTCTGTGCCTGGGGATGAAACGCATATGGAGGATGGAGAGTAGACAGTTGGACAATGTAGTCATCACACCGGGTGCGGTAACACTGGACGACTGGCGACGCATCTACGCTGGTGCGAATCCCGTGCTCGCCGAGGAAGCCATGCCGCGCATACGCGCGGGTGCGGAGGCGATTGCGCGCATCGTTGCGCGCGGCGAGCCGGTCTATGGCGTCAACACCGGGTTCGGCAAGCTGGCGAGCGTCCGCATTGACGATGCCGATCTTTCTACGCTGCAGCGGAATATCGTTATCTCGCACGCGGCTGGTACCGGCGAACCGGTGCCGCCACATATCGTGCGTTTGATGATGGCGCTCAAACTCGCCAATGTGGGACAAGGCTATTCCGGCGTGCGCGAGGAAACAGTGACGCTCTTACAGGCGATGCTTGCAGCCGGGATCACGCCGGTTATCCCTGGCCAGGGGTCGGTTGGTGCCAGCGGTGACCTGGCGCCCCTCAGTCATATGACGGCGGCACTGATCGGGGAGGGTGTGTGTGATACACCGAACGGTCTCCGCTGTAGTATGCATGCTCTGGCAGAGGCCGGGCTCAGTCCCATCGAGTTGGGACCCAAGGAGGGGCTTGCCCTCCTTAACGGTACGCAGTTCAGTACTGCTCACGCGTTGGCTGCCTTGTTTGAGGCCGAACGCCTGCACACCTCCGCATTGGTGACCGGTGCGCTGAGCACCGAAGCCGCCAAGGGGAGCGATACCCCGTTCGATGCTCGTATCCACGAGATACGTGGACATGCCGGTCAGATTGAGGTTGCCGCACGGTTGCTCCACCTCATGGCCGGGAGTGCGATTCGGGAATCGCATCGCTATGATGATGCTCGCGTGCAGGATCCGTATTGCCTCCGCTGCCAACCTCAGGTCATGGGTGCCGCCCTGGATGTGATTCGCCAGGCGGCAACGACGCTGGAGATCGAGGCGAACGGTGTCACCGACAACCCGCTGATCTTTTCCGGAGATGAGGACGTCGCCCTGAGTGGCGGGAACTTCCACGCCGAGCCGGTGGCCTTTGCTGCGGATATGCTGGCCCTGGCGATCTGCGAGATCGGATCGCTCTCCGAACGTCGCATTGCCATGTTGATTGATCCGGCTCTGTCCGGATTGCCCGCGTTCCTCACCCCCAATCCCGGCCTGAACAGTGGATTCATGATTCCGCAGGTTACCGCCGCTGCATTGGTGAGCGAGAACAAGCAACGCGCAACACCGGCCAGTGTCGACTCGATTCCGACCAGCGCCAATCAGGAGGATCATGTCTCGATGGCGGCGCACGGTTCCCGTCGTTTGCAGGCGATGCTGCGCAATGCCGAGGCGGTCGTGGGTATCGAACTGTTGATCGCCGCCCAGGGATGTGACTTTCATCGACCGCTGACCTCCAGCGAGGTGCTTGAGCGTGTGCGCGCGGAATTGCGCGCGTCGGTGCCGTTCATGGAGCATGACCGCTGGATGTATGCCGATATGGAAGTGGCGACCGCACTCGTGCGAGATAGTGTGCTCGCTGAGATCGGTGCGCAGGCGTGAAGACGATTGGTCTGATCGGCGGCATGAGTTGGGAGAGCACCGCCGAGTACTATCGCATACTCAACGAGACCGTGCGGGATCGACTGGGTGGTTTGCACAGTGCCCGGATCGTGATGGTTTCCGTTGATTTCGCCGAGATCGAGGCGATGCAGCTGGAGGCTCGCTGGGATGATGCGGGTGAGGCGCTCGCCGCAGCCGCCCGGCAGCTTGAGGCTGCCGGAGCAGAGTGCGTTCTCATCTGCACGAATACCATGCACCGGGTTGCCGATGTGGTTCAGGCCTCGGTGAGCATTCCGCTACTCCATTTGGCAGATACGACCGCCGCGCTCATCGTACGACAACTGCCCGCGTTGCATACCGTCGGTTTACTTGGTACTGCCTTCACCATGGAACAGGCTTTTTATCGGGAACGACTTGAGGATGCCGGATTCACCGTCCTCATCCCCAACGACGATGACCGTCAGGTGATCCATCGCGTGATCTATGACGAGCTTTGCCTTGGCGTTGTGCGGGAGGAGAGCCGGGCAGCGTATTATCGCGTGATGGATGCACTGGTCGATGCTGGTGCCGAATGTATCATCCTCGGGTGTACCGAGATCGAGCTTCTCGTCGATCCCGATCAGTCTTGGCGGGTACCCTTGTTCCCCACATCGCGGATCCATGCCCAGGCAGCGGTTGAATGGGCGTTGGAGGAGAGTGAATGAACATTTTCATCCTGATACTGCGCGCGGTCATCATCGGTGTGCTGCTCGTCTCCGGTATCGCCAAGATTCCCGATCGTAAGGGTTCGGAGGAGGCGATGGTCGGCTTCGGCGTGCCGAAGTCGCTGATACCGCTTGGCGCATTGCTCTTGCCATGGATCGAGATTGTTCTGGCTATCGGGCTCCTGTTCGCACCCACACTTCCGTGGGCAGCGCTCGTGGTGACCGCGATGTTCGCGGTGTTCACGCTGGCAGTGGCCAGGGTGGTGCTGGCGAGAGAGAACCTGGATTGCCACTGCTTCGGTCAGCTTGATACTGGTCCGGTCAGTTGGATCACGGTTGGGAGAAATACCTGCCTGACGTTGGCATCGGCAGCGATTTTCTGGTGGGCGCAGTACCGGGAGTCAACCTCCATCTGGCATGAGCTGACCTGGCTGCGCACTGGTGTTGGACTGACGGTGATACTGCTTGCCGTTATGGCGTGGGTGATCTGGAAGCAGCGGCAAACGGTCCAGATGCTTACGGACCAGATCGTCGAACTGCAGGCTCTTGTCCCGGCTGGGCGCGTGCCCAAACCAGCGGTGGAGCAGTCGTTCGCCCATCTTGCAGCCGATCACACATTGCACAAACTGGACGGTACAACCGTGCCGGTGACGGATGTTCACACCAAAGGCAAACCGTCGCTGCTGGTTTTCGTTAGCAGTCACTGTCGCGCGTGCATCGCGATCATGCCGAATATCGGAGAATGGCAACAGCAGTTCGGCGATGTTATGCGCATCGCGGTGTTGGGTGTGGGTATGCAGGATGAGTTGCAACTCCTTACCGATGAGCACGCGCTTAGAGAGGTCTATCTCGCCCAGGATGGCGAGATGCAGAAGGCGTTGGCGGTGAAAGCGACACCGACATCCATCCTTGTCGATCACGATGGATTTATCCGTCAGGCACCAACACTTGGTACCGATTCGATTCGCAGACTGATGGACGATCTCAAACTGCAGGCAGGTATTGCCTAGAGCGGATTCGTATTAGGGTTGTCCTCGGAGTACTCGGTAGCAGGGGAGCTTGTCTCCCCTTCGAGCTTCGATCTTAGGTTTGATCTATTAATTCGCAACAGATACCGCATCGACTCGAGGCTGGTAGGATGAAGATCGGTTTATTGGACGAGAGGAGCAAGCGTTGAGCGTCAACAAGCAGTATCACCACTTCGGTATTCATGTGTTTGAGGATGTTCCGGGTACCGAGTGGATTCCGGTCAACAATATCTTCCTGAACAATCCCAATCATCATCCGCAGAAGCTCGAGTGGATCCTGCATCCCGAGGGAACCTACGATCCAGAGACTGCCTTCGAACCGCATATCGCATACACGGTGGACGATATCGAGGCAGCGATCGAGGGCAAGGAGATCGTGGTGCCGTTGCACGAGATGGGTGGGTTCTGCCAATGCGCATTTACGCGCGAGGATGGCATCCAGGTGGAGTACATCCAGCTGTATCCTGGTCGCGCCTGGTTCGACGACGAGGTTTGATCACCAATCGGATTCGCATAGTGTGAAGCGGCGATCCTCCAGAATCACCGCTTCGGCTTGAAGTACAGAGGGGTTCGATTCCCCAGCTATGCATCCGACGCAGCTGCCAGATCGGGTTGCGGTTTTAGCGCCGTATACAGATAAACGGCACCGATCGAGAGAATGACGAGAGCGGCAGTTGGCGGTGCTTTGGGACCGATCGAGTCAATCAGCACGCCACCTAACATCGCTCCGAGCATCATCGACCCCTGAATGAACGTCACCAGCAGACCCCCGGCACCTTCGGCGTGCTGGGGGAAGGCTTGCGCGACCCAGGCGTTACCACCGACACCGACCATATTGCGGAAGAACGCCCAGATGGCTATCAGCGGCAGACAAACGATGAAGCTCTGTCCGAAAAGCAGGAGCAGGGCGAGCGTCAGCGATAGCATGCCAACAGCACCGGCGAAGGTGCCATTGATGCTTTTCTGAAGCGGTTTGGCGGCGAGCAGATTTCCCATCAATCCCATGGCTCCGGCAACCAGGAGCACGACGGAGATGAGACTGCCAGTCACGCCAGCGACATCTTCCAGGTAGGGCACCATATAGGTATAGAACGTTTGGGCACCGCCAAAGGCCAACATCATCCCGATCATGCCGGGAAGCAGACCTGGCAGTCGCAGTGTTTGACCTATGTTGGCTGAGCGTGTGGCTTCCTGAGGTGGCATGGGCGGCAGGAAACGTATCGCCCCAATCAGAGCGATGCCCGAGATCAGCGTGGCTGCGACATAGACCCAGCGCCAGCCGAGCAACTCGCCGAGAAGCGCCGCCAGCGGTGCCGAGAGCAAACCGGACAGCGATGCGCCAGCGACGATCAGCGAGAGACCGCGGGCGACATGACCTGGTGGTCCTAATCGCAATCCAACCGCGGGCATGAGTCCCCAGTTGATACCGATCGTGGCACCCAGGATCATGCGGGAGAGGAGCATCATCCAGACATTCGGAGCAATGGCGACACCCAGATTCGAGACGACCAGCGCACCCGTGAACACAACGATCATCCGGCGACGATCCCGCTGGCCGACGATTTGTCCGATGAGGAGACTGACGATAATGGCGGCGATTGCGGTGGCGGTGATGGCTTGCCCAACCAGACCCTCACTGGCGTCCAGGCCGTCCGCCATTAACGGCAACATACTGGTCGGCAGCACCTCGGCCGTGGTCATCGCGAAGGCGACCAGGGAGAGCGCGTAAATGGAGTACCAGGCGTTCCTCTCCGCCGTGAGTCCGAGGGGCTCAGGTGCGACTGCCATGGGGGGCGTTTCTCCAGCCGATCGGCGGCATAGACTCAGTTGGCGGTCTCACATGACGCCTCAATCGAATCTTCGGATACGGCGCGCCTGCTGTCGAGAGAGATGTGACCAGCGGTACAATATCTGCAAATGACATCAACCCCATAGCCTCAGGAGATCCAGATGACCGCCACCGAACCACGTGTGATCCACGCCCCAACCGGGACAACACTCAACGCCAAATCCTGGCTGACGGAGGCACCGCTGCGGATGTTGATGAACAATCTTGATCCGGATGTGGCGGAGCGACCTGAGGATTTGGTTGTCTACGGCGGGATCGGCAAGGCGGCGCGTAACTGGCAGGCATTCGATCAGATTATCGAGGCGCTGAAGCAGCTGGAGGACAACGAGACGCTCCTCGTTCAGAGCGGCAAGCCGGTTGGTGTTTTTCGCACACATGCTGATGCGCCGCGGGTACTGATCGCGAACAGCAATCTGGTGCCGCATTGGGCGAACTGGGAGCATTTCCACGAACTCGATGCCAAGGGACTGGCCATGTACGGCCAGATGACCGCCGGTAGCTGGATCTATATCGGAAGCCAGGGCATCGTCCAGGGAACCTATGAGACCTTTGCTGAGATGGCACGGCAGCATTATGGCGGCACCTGGGAAGGGCGCTGGGTTGTGACCGCTGGGCTCGGTGGTATGGGTGGTGCCCAACCGCGGGCAGCTACGATGGCCGGTGCCAGCATGCTGGCGATTGAGTGCCAGCAGAGCCGGATCGATATGCGGCTCCGCACCGGTTATATCGATGTGCAGGCGAACGATCTCGATCATGCGATGGTCCTCATCAATGAAGCCCGTGAGAGTGGCCGCGCCACTTCGATCGCACTGCTCGGTAACGCCGCCGAAGTTCTGCCGGAGATGGTACAGCGCGGTATTCGCCCGGACGCTGTCACCGACCAGACTTCCGCCCATGATCCGATCAATGGTTACTTGCCGATCGGCTGGACCGTGGAGCAGTGGGAGGAGAAGCGCGTGAGCGATCCGACCCTGGTTGATCGCGAGGCGCGCAAGAGCATGGCTGTGCATGTACAGGCGATGCTGGATTATCACGCCATGGGTGTGCCGACGGTCGATTACGGGAACAATATCCGGCAAATGGCGTTTGAGGAGGGCGTGAGCAACGCCTTCGATTTCCCCGGATTCGTGCCGGCTTATATCCGACCGCTCTTCTGTCGTGGTGTTGGACCATTCCGATGGGTCGCGCTCAGTGGCGATCCCGAGGATATCTACAAGACCGACGCCAAGGTGAAGGAGTTGATCCCGGACGATCCGCATCTACATCGTTGGCTGGATATGGCGCGCGATGCGTTCAAGTTCCAGGGGCTCCCGGCTCGCATCTGTTGGGTTGGTCTCGGTGATCGTGATCGTCTCGGATTGGCCTTCAACGAGATGGTGAAGAACGGCGAACTCAAGGCGCCGATCGTGATCGGTCGCGATCACCTCGATAGCGGCTCCGTTGCCAGTCCGAATCGGGAGACGGAAGGTATGCGTGACGGCTCCGATGCTGTCAGCGACTGGCCGTTGCTAAACGCGCTGCTCAATACCGCCAGCGGTGCCACCTGGGTGAGCATTCATCACGGCGGCGGAGTCGGCATGGGCTTCAGCCAGCACGCTGGTGTGGTTATCGTTTGCGACGGCACTGATGCCGCTGCCGAACCTATCGGTCGTGTGCTCTGGAACGATCCCGCCACCGATGGCTGCCCGAGAACCGGTAGCGGTGGAGCTGGTCTCCGCCCCCGAAGTGCCGCTTCGTCTTGAATCGTGCTGCCATCCGTCTATGCCGCCTGCGGCGGTCACCGCACGTAAGGGCACGACTCGCGAATCGGGTGCATCGAAGGAGCCGGGCAGTGCATGTGCACTACCCGGCTTCCTCACACGAACGCTGAGACTACCTAGCCGCGTTTCTGGCGTACGACCAGTCCACCGGCCATCATCAGCGCCGACGCCGCGATACCAAGCATCATGAGCACACCCGTCGATCCATTGAGTCCACCGGTGCCGGTACTGGGTAGCGCCTTAACCTCATCGGACTTCTCCTCCTCGGTTGATGCGGTCGGTGTTACCTGAGCGATATCGCCAATCGTCACCGATCCGTCCTCGTTCACGGTGAGTCGGACTTCGGTCAGTGGCTGATCACCGACCTCGATGATTGCTTCGATTGGACCCATGCCTTTTGGTGAGATCACCAGCTTGTAGGTGCCAGGCAGGAGATCATCGATCTCGATCGTATTCTTGGCTCCGACCACACCGGAGCG
>JAMLHR010000055.1 GCA_023957015.1 Thermomicrobiales bacterium
TGCTGGCTATCTCGTTCCTGCTCAACATTTATGAAGAGTGCTCTAGTCCGACAACCAGACAACACCCAACTCGTCCCCCAGTACCCGCAACTCGTGGTACACCGGCTTACGGATCGGGATGCCGTGCTCCATGTTATACCGGGTGGCGATCATCTCCGGATCGCCTGGAATCAACACCGGTGAACTCGGATCCACCGGCTCCATCGCCTTCAGGCTAATACACATCTCCGAGAGCGCATCCCTGAAATCCTGGACATCGCGGAAGGCGGCGATATCGATCGCCATGAACATCTGACCGTTGGTGCCGGAATCGCCATCGGCATGTTCGCGATCGATCTGACCACTCCAGGTATTGGATGCCAATTGGGATGTGAATATCTCCACCATCATGCCAAGACCATATCCCTTATGACCGCCACGATCGAAGTCGCCACCCAGCGGAGTCAATCCGGCATGAAGCAGTGGATCGGTCACCGGTAACCCATCGGCATCCAGACTCCAGCCATCCGGCACGGGCACGCCCAATCGGCGAGCCACTTCGATCTTGCCGAGAGCAACCGTCGATGTCGCCATATCGAGGCAGAAGGGATCGCCATTGGTCGGTGCCGTGAACGCGATCGGATTGGTGCCGAGGGCATGCCTTTTGGCACCGAATGGCACCACAATCGGCGAGGTGTTGGTCATGCACATACCGCACATATCGTGGTCGCTCGCCATCAGCGCGTATCGAGCAGCGATGCCGTAATGGCTGCTATCCCGGATCGTGCCGAGACAGATACCCGATTCCCGCGCCTTCGCGATCACCCTCGTCATCGCCTTTGTCGCCATCACCAGTCCAAGTCCGTGATTGCCAGAGAATGCGATTGTGGAAAGTCGCTCCCTATCAACGGTGAGTTCAGCGCGCGGATCAATACGACCGTCACGAAAGCCCAGCACGTAAAACATCATCCGCTGGACGCCGTGCGTTTCGATGCCGCGCACATCGGCAACCAACAGCGAAGCAGCAGCTATGCGAGCATCGTTCTCTCGCAAACCTAACGCCTGGAACATCCGGGTGACAAATCGGTAAAGAGTCTCATATGGAACCCGGGGTTCGTCTCCCCAATCAGCAACTGGCACCTGGCACTCCTTACGGAACTGAGCAACTGTATACATCTTGATTGTCTATCAGATTTGACGGAATGGGCAGGGCTCCGTAGAATTGCATCAGCGCGTACCAGTTTCATGGTGCTGTGCATTGGCTTGCGGGTCGAGGTATCTCCCCGCGTGGTTCCATCAAAGGAGCTCTTTTGGACGCTGACAGTCCGAGGTTGACAAACAATCGGAACACCCGGAGCTAACCCGGTCAGCGGCCAATTCCTCGGCACGCCCCGGTAGCCAACCGGGAACCAATCGCAGACACCTGCGAGAAGGGAAGTGCCAGATGCAGAAGGCAACGACGCCCAAGCGATATTACATTGATCACACCAGTGTCGATCAGAAGGTCGAGGTGCGCGCAGTATCGTGCCCATGGCCGCAGAAGCGCGAACACGCTGCTATCGAAACCCGCCAGTCCTCCACCGAGGCGGAACGGCTGCTTTCGACGAGCCGATTGATTCGCGGCGGATTCCTCCGCAAGAAGTAACGCGATAACCACGCATTCAGGGCAGTACCGATGAGGGCTGCCCGGTTTGCTTTGCGTTAGAGGAGGGTGCGATGGCTTCGCAACTCGATCAGGATCAGGAATCGAATCAATCGGATTTCGATCTGCTGGACGCGTTGCGTTCAGCGATCGATGCTCGGGATGCAGAACTCGCCCGCCAACTGGCGGGTCGTATGCTGGACGACGACGCACTAGAACTCCTCGAGGATTTGACTGGTCATGAGTTGGCCAGGCTCTTCGCCTTCCTCGGCGAGGAGTCGCTCGGTCAACTGCTCGCGCGGCTGGATCACCGCGATGCTGCCGGTATCCTCACCCGCATGTCAGCAACCCAGGCGGCCGACTTGCTGGAAGCAATCGAGCCAGACGATGCCACCGACATCGTGCAGGTCATGACCCAGAACGATCCCGAAACCGCCGAGAACATCCTGGTGGCGATGGAACCGGAGGATGCCGCCGAAATCCGCGAGCTGATGCCGTATGACGAAGACACCGCCGGTGGCATGATGACGCCCGAGTTCGTGGCTGTCTATCCGGATCTCCGCGCCGATGAGACGGTCGCGGCGTTGCGCAGCGTGGCGGAAGAGATCAGCAACGTTCAGTACGTTTATGTCATTGATCGCGAGGAGCATCTACTCGGTGCACTCTCGTTGCACAAGCTCGTGCTGAGTCCGCCCCAGACACCGGTCGGACAACTCATGTCGACCGAGATCTGGAGCGTTCGCGCCGATGAGGATCAGGAGGTCGCCGCGCGCCTGGTGACGGAGCGCTCACTGTTGGCACTTCCGGTTGTCGACGATGAGGGGCACCTGCTCGGTATCATCACCCACGATGACATCGGCGAGATTATCGAGGAAGAGGCAACCGAGGACATGGAGCGCCTCGGTGGTTCGAACCCGTTGGATGTACCGTATATGCGGGCGACACCGGTGCTCCTCTTCCGCAAACGTATCGTCTGGCTCCTGGTCCTGTTCTTCGCGCAGTTCATCACGGTATCCATTCAGGAGCACTACGAAGTGATGCTGGCCCAGGTCACGCTTCTGGCGGTCTTCATCCCCATCCTGATTGGTACCGGCGGTAATGTCGGTTCACAGACGGTGTCGACGCTTATCCGTGCCCTGGCGGTTGGAGAGATTCAGTCGCGGCACGTAGTGCGGATCATCGGCAAAGAAGCGCTCACGGGACTCCTCCTCGGCATCGTTATGGGTGTACTCATGTTCGGGCGGGCACTGCTGGTCGGAGATGCAAAGGATGTGAATCTGGCGATAGTTGTCGGTCTAACGATCCTGGTGCTGACAACCTGGGCGGCAACGGTTGGCTCCGTGCTGCCGATCATGCTCAGCAAGCTGAAGATGGATCCGGCGGTGGTCTCGGCACCGTTCATTAGCTCATTCGTCGATGGCACAGGTCTGATCATCTACTTCACACTTGCCGGCTACCTGCTCCATTTGGGATAGCGTACTATTGACATCGAGTCATCGATGAACCCGCGCGGAGCCACTATGCAGACGTCAATTCCGGATTTGAGCCGCCTGACCAGACCAAGAACACTGGCACAGGGTGTGATGGTGTTGGGTATCACCATCGTTTCCATCCTGACCATGCCGTCAGACCTCTCCGGTGGCGATATTACGATGGTGTTCATCGCGGGAACGCTGACGGCACTGTCGCTGATGGCCGCGCTCAGCACCGATATCGACGATGCTGCGGACATACTCTTGACCTGGCGACTGGCGGCGTTCGGCAGCGCGATTATCGCCGTAGCGCTCTCGATTGTGGTAACGCCCCTCAGTGGTCTCATTCTGGGAGCGATCATCACGCTCACATCCTGGCTTCTGACGCCACAACCTCTGGCAGCACGGCTCATACTTCTCGCGCTGATTCCCTCCTGGGTCTGGATTGCCGGTGAATGCTGGGGTTGGCAGCTCCTGATGTTGATTCCACTACTGGTACTAGGGCTGCTGGCGCTGGCGCAATTGCGAGACGCCGAAGCCTGGCCTGACGGTACCGAACGGATCATGAGCGCCCGCGCGCATCGGTACGCGGGCTGGCTGATTATCGCACTTGCCGGGGTGCTAATCATGATCGTGGGGTTGCTGAGCGATGTTCACAAACCATATCTGGCTTTGGCCGGTGTGGTGTTGGCGATGGCGATCCCGCTGGAAGCCGGATTCGGCAGCACAGATGGCGGAATGAGCAAAACCAGTCATCGCATCGTGATCTCTGCATTTGTCGTCGCATCGGTGAGTTGGCTCATCGGCATCGCATGAAGTTCTATGCGCCGATGCCGAGGTTCGTGGTCGGCAGCGACCACCACGATCTCATTCGCCGCCTCTTCCGTCGTTCCGCACCACCCGGAACCCAGCGCATCGATCTGATCACGACCACGAAGCTCCGCGTCTCGATCGTGGATTGCGGCAAGGCCTCATCACCAATCGAGAGCGAAGCCGATACCATCATCCACGTGTTGTGGCAGCTGGATGAGTCTGCCGCCACCATCACGATCGGTGGCGACACATGGCCGATAGCCCCCGGTGACACCGCCGCGATACCAACCGGCGATGAATGGTATCTCTCGCCAAACCAACTCATGATCCAGATCGTGCGGCGATCCCATGAGCTGGCACTACCTGTCGCTCCCCATCATGGGATGGAGTCGTTCACCGGACACAATCGCGGCACAACGTATGATCTCCCAACCCAACTATCGATCCAGCGCTGGAAGTTGACGGAGCCACTCACGGTAGAGTCCGCCCAGGATCAAATCCTGATCGGACTCTTCAACGACCTCGCACTACAACACCATTCCGAAGTTGAGTTGATGCCACAGGGCGAGGTTCGCGTTGTCCGCGGTGATGGTCCGATTACGCTGGTGCCAAACGGACTCAGCTACGCATTGATAATCCGCACGTAGTGACGAAAACGCCGAAGCGGCGCGTACCCAGTGGGTCACGCGCCACTTCCGGTTGCTTTTACTACCCCGCTCGCTTGAGAAGTCCGGTTCGCTTGGCGTAGATCTCTCCTTTACCAAACAGCCAGAGACCAATCGGCGGAAAGAGCGCGCCCATAATCAACAGCGGCCAAATGTTGTGCCACTGACTGCCGAAACTGGCTCCTTCAAGCAGTGCCGCGCGAATACCGTTCAGCGCATAGTAGACCGGACTGACCGTGCTCATCGGCTGCAGCCATCCGGGCAGCACATCAACGCTGTAGTAGATACCGCTCACCAGCAGCAACACGGCTGTGAAGATGCTTGTGACCTGCTGACCCTTTTCCGGACTCAGCAGCGGCATCACTGCCGCAACCATGCCGAAGCCAACCAATGACAGTGAACAGATCGCGAGGATACCGACCGCGGCCAGGTAGTTCGCCTCACCGAGCGAAAGCTCGAAGAAGAGCGAGATCACACCCAGCATGATCGCCAGACGGACCAATCCATACAGCACCGCATACAGACCCATACCAATCAGCTGGGTTGCGCGGCTGGAAGGTGCCATGAAGGTGTACTCAATCGTACCCTCCCAGCGCTCCCAACTGACTGTCTCCGAGAGCAGATCGAAGATCATGCTCAGATAGCTCCATAGCATCGAGCCTATCAGCAGGAACGTGGTAGCGCGGGCAGCATCATCGCCACCGAAACCGACACCGATGAAACCGATCGTGAGCGCATTCATGATGGTGTAGACCAGCCACACCAGCTCCCACAAGAAATATCGCTTGGTGAGGAAGTAGTTACGTTGGGCGTATCCCCAAATCGCAATCAACTCCCGTTTCCAACCAGGTTTGTTGAGATGATCGTGTGTAATCTCCATCTACCCTACTCCAACCTCCACCTTCATCGATGAAGCTTCTTCGGTCGAATCTTCCTGGCGTTCTTCCGGATCAAATTCCGCTTCGTCCAACGAGGTACCCGTTGCGGCCATAAAGACGTCCTCAAGATTCTCCGTACCGTATTTGCGTTTCAGTTCGGCAGCGGTGCCGATGGCGATCAGTTCGCCATTCAGCAGAATGCCGATGCGATCGCATAATTCCTCAGCCTCGCCCATGTCGTGCGTGCACAGCAGGATCGAGGAGTCGTGTCCTTGCCGAATCTGGTTAATCAGCTTCTGCACATCCTTCTTGCTGCGTGGATCAAGACCGGTCGTTGGCTCATCCAGCAACATCAACATCGGGCTGGTCAACAGCGCGCGCGCAAGTGCGATCTTCTGCTGCATACCGCGACTGAGATGCTCCATCGGCTCGCCGATACGCTTGGTATCGAAACCAATGCTCTCCAGGATGTGCGCGATGCGCGGTCGACTCTCGGCATCACTGACGCCGTAGAGCTTGGCTCCGAAGAGCAAGTTCTCAAGCGAACTCAGCTTCTTGAAGAAGCTGGCCTCCACACTCACCCGGTTCAGGTATCGCTGCACCACCCGCGGATGCGCCACGGCATCGATACCGAAGACGTTGACATCGCCACCATCCGGCAGGGTCAGGGTGCTGATAACGCGAACGAGTGTGCTCTTGCCCGATCCGTTCGGACCGAGAATGCCAACCACTTCACCGCGATGAACCGTGAGCGATACACCCTTCAGCGCGTAGGCGTATTCGCCTCGCTTTTTCTTGAACTTCTTCTCAATGTCTGTCAGCACCAGCGCATGTGTGCCTGGCTGAATCTCTATATTGGCCATCCATGTCTCCCACAGTAACGACGTTGTTCCCATGTGCTGGCGATGCCCTGCGACCGTATCCTCCCTCGCAAGACAACAAAAAACCCTAACGAATCATTCGTCAGGGATCAGCATTCGCATTACGTTGTGGTCTCGTCTAGATCGCGACCTCCGCGCAATGGGCACACTGCTCCCCGCTCTTGTTGCCGCGTGGCAACTGGCGTCGGAACTTGAGCATGTGCACCATCCTCTCGATCAGGACAAAACGTCACGATTCCCCTTCGGAACCGTTTGCAGAATATGCGCTGGAAGGGCAGTTGTCAACTAGTTGTGCTAGTTCGATACATATGAGCGAGCGAGGTGGGAAGCGGGAGTTTGGTACCCGAGCGCCTGGTGGAGACGTTTGTGATTGTAGAACACTTCGTACGTGCGCAGAGCGGTTGTGAGGTCAGGAAGATCAAGGGGACCGTCGTACCATTCCCAGAACTCCCGTCGACACGTCCCATTCAACCGTTCCACTCGACCATTGAGCTTGGGTGACCGTGGTGGCAACACATACAGCGCAATCCCGCGCTGCTGACATGCCTGTTCAAACTCGGCCATGAACTCTGACCCACCATCGACCTGGATAGCCTGCACCGGAAACGGCATCCGCGCTTGCACATCATCCAGGAAAGCCGCAGCGGTCAATGCCGTCGCCCGACTCCTGACGCTGAGCACAGCATAGCGACTCACCACATCAATCGCGGTGAACTGTCGACGCTCTGGTCCCGCCGGCGGTCGGATATGGACGGTATCGATCTGGAGCAGTGCACCGGGTGTCTCTGGCTTCCGCTTCTCCTTGGGAACACGGGTGGCATAGGGACGGACAACGGGTTTCCGTGTCCTGGTGCGAAATCGTGGCTCAACGAGCAGGGTGCGTCGCTTGAGAGAGGCCAGGACGCGGCCCACGGTCGATGCCGAGGTGATGATTTCTTCCTCAGCCAGCAGGACTGCGATCTTCTCCTTCCCGGCACCACGATGCTCCTGACGCAACCGCAGAACCGCCGCTTCCATCTCTGCACTCCACTGCTGCTTGCGGGTTCGTTTGGGTCGTCGACTCTTGGGGATGAGGCCCTGGATACCATGGGTGCGGTACGCGCGCTTCCAGCGGTCAATGGTCGCGCGCGATCGATGAAAAACATCCACCGCGGCCGCGGTGGATGTTGCAAGCGCGTACTGGACACATCGCAGCCGGAACTCAACCTCCGGAGGCAGGGCATCCACGCTGCGTGGCATCTTTGGTGTGCGATAGACCACGCGACTACTGACACTACGACCAGCAATTTTCCACCGACGTTGGCTGACCTTGCTAAACTTCCCCATGAGAGGATCTCCCGGTTATTGCGATGTCTCACAACACCAAGATACCGGGTGTCCTCTCATTTCTCATCCTCAGCCTCGCTCACATCTATCTGGACTTCTGCACTAGTCAGGATAGATAGTCTTGATGCGATGGTAGGAATCCGTAATCATCTCTTTCAGGATATCCAGATCAAGGTCATCCAGTTTCTTGAAATAGAGGCAGGAGTTACCGGTCTTGTACGGTCCCAACTTCGCGAGTTGTTCCGGATACAGATCCTCATAGCCACCCATCAGGTACACGACCATCTGCGCCTTGCGGGGACTAAATCCGGCACAAGGCGCATCCCCTTCACGACCGGACTCATAGACATAGTGATAGGTACCAAAGCCGATGATGCTGGGGCCGTACATGTATGGTTGCTCACCCGTGAGCTCCTGCATGATATCGATCAGCCGCTCCGCATCACTCCGACGCTGAGGCGATTCCACGGTGGCGATGAAGTCCATCGGATCGACGGTGGTCGGTTTGGTCTTGTTGACATCCTTGGCCATGGTTCGCTCCCTTTATCGCTGGACTGGAGCCTGATTTTATCAGACCGACCAGCCTCAGGATTTCTCCTGTATTGCCATGATCGGGAACTCATCGATCCGCTCTTCGATCTCCGCCAGGGAGCTACCCTTCCCGAGCTTCATGAAGCTCTGCACTTGCCAACCCCAACGCTGGAGATAGGCGTGCATGATATGAACCTTGAGATCGCGGTCAGAGACTTCTGTCACCAACCACTCCGAACGATTACGTCCACGATGGAGCGTTATCTCGCCTGCGGCCCGCGCATTGCGCACCCAGTTGCCCTCGCCACGGGCGGAGAGAAGATAACGTTCGCCCTCAAAATCGAGAGGATTCACCGGAAAGGTATGGGGCTGTCCAGACTTGCGACCGATAACGGTGAGCATTTCTGCACCCTGAAGGTTCAGACCAAGTTTGCCGACCAGAAAACCGAAGACGATATTGAAGTAGCGTTCCATGATTCCTCCTGCTAGCCATTGGCTTCATGGTAGAGGCGGATTGTCACCGTTTCATGTCGGGACAATGACGAAACCTGTGCAGACTGGAGATGATCACGAAGGCTACGTCTTCGTTGTCGACCACGAGTATCAGTTGGCATGACATTGGCAACACAGCCTGGACCTATCTCAGATCAGCATCGCCGACCGTGGATCAGGACCGACTCACCGTAAAGCGCAGGTCCACGGTCTGGGTCGGTTCAGAACCCTCCCGCAGCAGATGAGCCACGCGCCCACCATGCGCTTCATACAATCGGATACCATCACCGAGCAGCACCGGAGCGATGTGGACAATCACTTCATCGACTAATCCGCGTTCGAGTAACTGAGCGGATATGTTCGGGGAGAAAACCTCCACGTTCTTACCAGCGGCGGCCTCCAGGGCGATGTGCGCGGCCTCCTCCACCGAACATGACAACATCGTCACACCGTCGGCGTCATTGGCATCCTCTGGGTGGTGAGTGAGAACAAAGATCGGCCCGTCCCACGCCCATTGTATGGACGCAATGCACCGCCCGTATTATCAAAGCCGTTCCGACCGGCGAGTATCGCGCCGGTGGCCGCAACGTACTCCTGGTGCAGACCGTCGCGAACCGTGGTTCTCTCCATGAAACTCATGTCGTGATCTGGGCCGGCCACAAATCCGTCGACCGAGATCAAGAAATGCATCAAGATCTTCCCTCGCTTTGCCACTGGTACGGTCACCATCATGACGCCTCCTTCTGATTGTGATGTGCAAGCAGTTCGATCGTAGACAAAGTCGACGCTGCCGCTATCTTGTTGCGAATCTGCCGGCGCATTTTTGGACCGTCATGAGATCGTATCGCGGGCGATTGCTCGATCACTACGTCATCTCACAACTGGCGAGCCACCAGTTTCGCGATCGTCGAGAGCGTTTCGCTGACCCCAATACCACGAATCGCCATCGCCGAGAGGACCGGCCAGGCGTGGGTGTTGAGCGGATCGGCGACGGCGTCTGTTCCCAGAGCGTCAGGTAAATCGGTCTTGTTCACCTGTAGCAGAAGTGGTGTCGTCTCAGGTCGACGCTGGTAGTGATCCAGATGCTGGTGCAGTTCGGCCATGGACGCGAGATTGCTCTGCTGATGTTCCGGCGAGGCATCGGCGACGAAGACAATGCCATCCGTTCCCCCGAGGATCGCCCGCCTAGTGCGGACGTAATCATCCTGACCCGGAACAGTGTAAAGATGGAACCGAATCTGCCAACCACCAACCTCGATCGGTTGCAGCGGGGTGAAGTCGAAGAAGAGAGTGCGTTCGTCGACCGTATCGATCGATCGCATCGGTCCGCGGGCGCTTTCCGGCAGACGATTGTGGACGTTGAGCAGGTTGGTAGTCTTCCCGCTCTGGGCTGGACCGTAGTAGACGATCTTGGCGTCGATCCGGCGATTGCGGACATCGATAGCTGCCACAGCTAATCCGCCAAGCCCTGCACGGCGGGTTCATCAACACTGATGCGCGTGGCAATAGACCCAATGACGACGGCACCATCGATCTCGCTCAGCACGGTGTCAGCATCCGCTGATTGCACCACCAACACGAAGCCAATACCCATATTGAGCGCGTGATAGCGCTCGGCGTTGCTCAGCAGTGCGCGCTCGACCAGATCATCGAAGATCGGCAACGTCGCCCAACTCGTCGGATCAAGCACGGCGACGACGTTGTTTGGCAGCGTTCGCGGAAGGTTATCGGTGAGACCACCGCCCGTGATATGCGCCATACCGCGGACAAGTCCCCGATCCAGCAATGGCATCACCACCGGTAGGTAGCTACGGTGACCCCGCACCAACGCCTCACCGATCGTATCCTCGCTATTGGCAAGGGGAGTGGAGAGAATCGGCAGATCATGCTCGGCATCACCAGTCAGGTCATAGACCTTGCGGGCCAGTGAGAAGCCATTCGTGTGCAGACCATCGCTGGGGATACCGATGACGACATCGCCAGGCTCAATTTTCGAACCATCGACAATACGATCCTCGGTCACTGATCCGACGATGAATCCAGCGAGATCGTACTCGCCATCGGCGTACATATCCGGCATCTCGGCGGTTTCACCACCCAGCAGTGCCATCCCGTTCGCCTTACAGGCATCGGCAATGCCGCCAACCACGTGCTCCACCACATCGCCATCCAGCCTACCGGTAGCGAAGTAATCGAGGAAGAAAAGCGGTGTCGCACCGAGGGCGAGGATATCGTTGACACAATGATTGACGATATCGCGCCCCATACCCGCATGCGCATCGCCGCCCATCACAAAGGCGAGCCGCAGTTTGGTGCCTACGCCGTCGGCGCTGGCGACCAATATCTGATTCGCCGGTCCCTGCATCCTCCAGGTACCACCGAAATGACCGAACGGTCCGGCGCTGTTACCGAGCGTATCCGCCACACGATCCTTCAGGCGAAGGATGGCCTGCGACTTGGCGGCGATATCAACACCGGCGTCCTTATAAGTGATGGGCGTGCGTGGGCTCATGCGAATCCTTGTGACTGCCTGCGGGGACCGTTACGATCCCCGCAACGCGACATTTTCAGCTTCAGTCTACCGCAGCTTCGTGCATGAACTCGGCGAATCGGGCGAGTTCCCGACTCGGCAGCGAGCCGGTCAGAACCGTGCCCTGCTCGCCGAAGTCGCGATCAGTCACATGCCCCTGCGTATGGAAGCGTTCGACCAGGTCCGAGCGGTTGTACGGGATCGTGACAATCACCGGCTGGAAACCCTCCTCCTGTTCGAGCATCTTCTCGATCGTGCCCAGGAGCTCCTCGATATTCAGCCCCTTCGCCGCCGAAATCGCGACAGAGGGACCATCAATGCCGAGTTCGGGCTTGGCATCCTCCAACATCTCGCGCTGCTCATCGGTCAAGGCATCGATCTTGTTCAGCGCGAATAGTACCGGTCGATCGTCGACACCCAGGTCCTCGAGCGTGCCATCGACGGTGGCAACCTGCTCGGGCGCGTTCGGGTGGGTCACATCGACCACGTGCACCAACATCGTCGCTTCCTCAATCTCCTCCAGCGTCGCACGGAAGGCGGCGATCAGCTGCGTGGGCAGGTTGTTGATGAACCCCACCGTGTCGGTGAGTAACACCTCACGACCACCCGGCAGTGTCACCCGCCGTGTGGTGGGATCGAGGGTGGCGAAGAGCTTGTCCTCCGCCAGCACATTCGATCCAGTGATCTGGTTCAGCAGCGTGCTCTTGCCGGCATTGGTGTAGCCCACCAACGAAACGACAGCAATCGGTGCCTTCTTGCGATTCTGGCGGTAGCGCTCGCGATGGGCATGAACATCCACCAGCTGACTCTTGAGGAAGCTGATACGCTCATTCGCAAGTCGGCGGTCGGTTTCCAGCTGCGTTTCACCAGGACCGCGGACACCAACCCCGCCAATCGACTGGCGGCTAAGGTGACTCCACATGCGGGTCAGTCGCGGCAGACGGTATTGCAGCTGGGCGAGTTCGACCTGCAGCCGACCTTCGCGCGTCTGCGCCCGGCGGGCGAAGACATCAAGGATGAGCGCGGTGCGGTCGATGATCTTCAGTTCAAGCGCTTGCTCCAGGTTGCGTTGCTGCGCCGGGGTAAGCTCACCATCGATCATGATCAGGTTGTAATCAAGCACGTCTCGGAGTTCCTTGATCTCTTCCAGCTTGCCCTTGCCAACGTAGGTGCCGGAATGTGGATGGCTCAGCTTCTGACTGATCAGCCCCACAACCTCGACATCCACCGTTTCGGCGAGACTGGCGAGTTCCTCAAGCGAATCCTGAGCGCTCCAGGTTTGTGTCTGCGTCTCTACAGCCACGAGTAGTGCCCGCTCCCGTTCGGAAGCGGTCTCGTGTGTGTGACGCTCAATATCGAATTGTATGGTCGTTTCCTTTCGGCGGTGCGCCGATTGACATGGGTATGTACGCACAGTGGTGCAACAATCGGCTGCACCGGAGGTCGGTTAATCGTTAAGCCTCGGATGCAGTTATGCGGCTCGATCAATCCATGGGTACAGAATCATTGCGGTCCTCCTGTCATGCGTAGACAAGCCGAGTTTACCATGAACGGCACCGTTGATCGGGAAGGCGATGGCATTACGGACCTCATCACCCCTGACACGCTCGATCTCCCAGCTATCGACCGGTGCGATCTGGGTGACAACGAGATTGGCACCACTTGTCACGAGGCGGTAGCAATCAATGCGCGTGACGTACTCCTGATCGGCCCGCTCATCGGCCAACGGTTCGACACGGAAAGTCGACCAGGCGTGGCGAGAATCGGAGCCACCATCGGTATTGCCGCTTGAGTCCTTCCAAAGCCGGATATCGCTGTGTTCCTCGAACTCCTGCAAGCTATGAAGTTCATCGAGCACGCACTGCACCGGATCGCCATGATGGTTGATCACACTCTCCAGCGTGATCGCGCTCTGACCGCTTTCCAACCCGATCATGTCGTAGCCGGACTGCTGCATCGTCTCCGTCACGGTCCAGTCAAGATCGGTCAACGGCAGCATCCAACCGAAGGACGATGAATAGGATGGTCCGATCTCGCTTATCGGTGTGGCCAGTGTAGCCAGGAGTGGCAGTTCAAACGGCGGGCAGACGATGCCAGCCTCCAAACATCCCAGTTGTGTGGTCATCATGTCATCGGTCAGTGATGAACTCGGCAACATCGCGCCAACCGTGCGATAGCCGATCACGATTAGCACATTCCCCTGCTGCTCAATCGCCACATAGCCGGAATAGGAGTCGCCATTGATCGTGCCGGTCACACTCAGCATGTCGTCCGCCACCCAGGTGCCCTTCTCCCCGCTAAGTATCAGGAAGAACGGATCATCCAGAGCGGCACCGTCGCCGTTGACGATCGCGTCCAATCCAGCGCTGGCGGCGGATTCATCCTCATACGACGAGAGCCAGACAGAGGTGTACGAGATACCCGTGCCCTGATCCGCGCCAATGATCGAACTGCCGTACCAGGAACTCACTAGACCCGCAGGAATCGCCTCATCCTCCGCACCCAGCTCACCTATCGCTGGTTGGATAGCGCCGTCGCGAACGCGGTAGATGCCATGCAAACCAGTCTGCGGCGCGTTGAAGAAGTCGATGGATGGTGTGAACGTGAGCGCGGATGACGAGAGTCCGGAATGCGGCACTGCCTGTAATGATTGCAGACGCTCCAGCGTACCCTGCACGATGAGATCGTGCTCAATCGCATCCGGTTCACCGGTGGCATCCAGGGAAACGATATCAATCACCACGTTGTTGCTAGCAACAACAGTTCGGATCATGTCGCCACCCGGTCCGATTATGGTCATGGAACTCGCCCCATCCACTTCCGATTCTCGGGACTCGACGTAATTGATGTTGCTGAAATCGGTGAGGAGATCGACGAAGGCGGTCGATTCCGCGTCGAGCTTATAGACCGTCGTCTGGACCATCGCCAGGATATCGGCGTTCACATCGGCGCGATCCACCGGCAGCACGAGATCGAGCCCATAGGTGCGAGAGAGTCCGAGCTCCTCGATAGATCGCGCGACATCGTCCTCAATGAGATTGCGCGGACTGGCAATTAGGTTGATGGCGGCATCGGTATCGAGGTACGCGCCAGTCATCACCTGATAGCCGGGTTCCGGCAACGCCTGCACCGGCAAAGGTACGTCCGCCAGATCCACGAGCGACGTCGAGTCCTGCGCAGCGATGCTCGGCCACGCAAAGCTGGACGCAAATATCCCCAGCAGAACGATCAAATGAAGGATTCGACGCATGCAAATACTCCTGATGGAGATGGTCAGACTCTGGTGATGATTATCCAGGTCGATCGTAGAGATTGGCCCGTGTGTCCACCGAACTGAGAAGGGCGGGCCTCTCCTCTGAACCCGCACAACTCACAAGCGCTCATGGGTCTCCCCAACTTACAACGTCCAACGCGCTTGCTCGGTAGGGGTCTACGATGCCTACCCCAAGTGTAGCGAACTTAGGCGGAACGACGGCGGAAAAGGATCACCGCTGCACCAACGATGATCAGGGCATAGCTAAGCCAATAGGCCGCAGGAAGAGGACCGATGTAGAGGCTATCCGTCCGCATGCTCTCGAGAAGCAATCGGGCTGCACCATACGCCACCAGATAGATACCGAGCGCCATACCGGATCGATACCAGGTGAATCGTTCCTGATGTAGCACCAGCAGCACGAGGACTGTGCAAAGCATCAGGCTAAAAATGGACTCATACAGAAATGTCGGATGAAAAGTCGCGTACTGCTCGTACCCCACAGGTCGGCGAGATGGATCGATCGTCACCGCCCACGGCAGATCGGTGGGTGTCCCAAACGCTTCCTGGTTCGCCCAATTACCCCAGCGACCGATTGCCTGTCCCAATGGCAGCGCCGCAATGATGACATCGAACCAGGGCCAGACGCCCTCCTTCTCGCGGCGCAACAGAATCCAGGCAACAAGAGCGCCAAGGATAATCGCGCCGTGGATGGTGAGACCACCGCCGCGGACATTGATCGCACCCCAGAGATCGTGACGGAAACGATCCCACTCCAGGATCACATAGTAGAGCCGGGCACCGACAATTGCCGCCAGGATAATGATCGGGGCGATATCGAGAAGGCGGTCTCCGTTGAGTCCACGTTGATTCGCCAGCCACACCGCCAGCCAGGTGGCCAGCACGATACCGAGCACAATAAAGAGCGCGTACCACCGAATCTCCAATGGTCCGAGCGAAATCGCGACGGGATCAGTCAGCGTGGGCATTCAGGAACTCGATCACCTGGTCACGCGTCGGCAGGCCGTCCATTGCGCCGGGCAAGGTTGTTGCCAGGGCTCCACTCGCCATGGCAAAGCGGAGATCGTCTCCGTCAGCACCCTGCCAACTGCGGTCGATCATGCGACTGACGAACGCCGACGTGAACGCATCGCCAGCACCGGTCGGCTCGACCGCGTCCACCGGAAACACGCTCTGGAAGGTTCGGGTCTGACCAACTCGGAGCATCGCTCCGCGACTGCCATCCGTGATCACAGCCACTGGGGGTTCGAAGCGATCCAGCACATCCACCGTTTCCTCGAACGTCGCGCATCCCCACAGATGGCGGGCGTCATCGACGCTCAACTTGACCACGGTGCTCGCTGTCAGCACGGCGGTAACCAGCATGCGCAGATCATCCATAGGTAGGAGGCCCGGGCGAACATTCACATCGAAGACAATCGGAATGCTGAGCTCGGAGGCAGTCTTCACTGCAGTCAGCACAGCCTCACCGCTCGGCTGGGCACAGAGTGATACAGAACCAACCACAATCGCCTCGACACCGTGGATATCCATCTCTTCTGGTGAGAGCAAGCGATCGGCGTGACGATGCAAGCGGAAGTGACCATCACCGGATGCGTCAGCCCAGGCCAGCGCGATGGTGGTTGGTGTCTCCGCGGCAATGCGGACACGAGATACATCAATCCCTTCGGCAACAAGCCGCGCGTGTAGTCGCAATCCGAATGGATCATCGCCAAGTACGGTGCGCATCTGCACTGGCACACCGAGTCGTGCCAACCCCACAGCCACATTTGCCGGGGCACCGCCCTCGCGAATAGCCAGGGTTGATCCGGTCACGAGGTCGCTCCCTTTGGGGGCGATAAGATCGATCAGGCATTCGCCGATGGCGACAACGGGGCGACTCATGCAGTCCGCACCCGATCGGCTTCACGACGGACGCTATTCACCTGCCTGAGTTGCTCCAGCTTACTGAGCATATTGGAGAGTTGGTTGAGATCTTCCACCTCAACCACAGCCCGGAAGGTCACGGTGCGGTCATCGTGCGTTTGCGTGGCCATGCTGAGGATATTCACGCGCTGATCAGCGAGCAGCGTCGAGATATCCTTGAGCAATCCCACCCGATCCTCAGCCTCAATGATGATCGAGACCGGATGCGTCTCATTGGCCTGACTACCCCAACTGACATTCACCAATCGCTCGGGATCGGGAATATGCGTCACATTCGGACAATCCTGGCGATGATAGACCACACCGCGCCCGCGGGTGATGTAGCCGACGATCGGCTCAGGGGGCACGGGTTTACAGCAGTTGGCCTGCATGGTCAGCACATTCCCTGCACCCATTACCTCAACGCGCGCGGGTTTCGATGGCGCCTTGTAGACAGACGGAGCCGGCATGACGTCCTTGATCGAGACATCCAACCGGGAGGTAATCGAATGGGAGGAGATGGCACCATACCCAATGGCTGCGTAGAAATCGTCAAGCTTGGTGTAGCGAGGGTACTTCGCCATCACCTCTTCGTGTTTGATGTTCAGGGCCAGGCGCTGTAGTTCCTTCTCCAGCGTCGATTTACCACTGGAGATATTCTCGTCGCGCTCCTGACGACGGAACCACTGCCGAATCTTCTCCCGGGCGGAGGCGGTCTTCACGTAGCCGTTCTCCAACTGGAGCCAGTCGCGACGTGGACCCTTCACCGTTTTGCTGGTGCGGATTTCGACAATCTGGGCATTGTTCAAGACGTACTTAAGGTCGACCTGCTGACTGTTCACCGATGCCCC
>JAMLHR010000056.1 GCA_023957015.1 Thermomicrobiales bacterium
GAGGATCGCCACAAGCTGCGTATGGCGCTTACCGATTTAGCCGATCAGGATCCGTTTATCTCGCTTCGCCTCGATCCCCGCACGAGCACGACCTCGGTTCGTCTCTTCGGCGAGGTGCAGAAGGAAGTGATCGAGAGCGATCTGCTCCACGATTTCGGTCTGCAGGCCATCTTCGAGGACTCTACCGTGATCTGCATGGAGCGTCCGCTTGGTGCCGGAGATGCGCTTGATCGCATGGGTGGCCCGGGCAACCCCTTTGCTGCTGGTATTGGTCTCAATGTAAAGCGTGCCGTCGATGGATCAGGGGTTGCGTATATCCGTAGTCAGCAATCCATCGGTCGCCTGCCACTCGCCATGTATATCGGTATCGAGGAAATGGTGCGGAGCACCCTCGCGGAGGGACTGAATGGCTGGGAGGTCATCGATATCGAGATCGAGCTGACCTTCGT
The DNA here is from genome assembly GCA_023957015.1 of Thermomicrobiales bacterium. GTDB lineage: Bacteria > Chloroflexota > Chloroflexia > Thermomicrobiales > UBA6265 > UBA6265. Next base: position 450 of record JAMLHR010000056.1, read on the forward strand.
CGAGTACGCCGATCCCGTGACGATCGTTTCAGATTTCCGCAATCTGGCACCACTGGTGCTCATGGATGCGTTGAAACAGGCTGGGACAGAGGTCTGTGAACCGATCCAGCGATTCCGGCTCTCAGTACCTGATGATCTGTTGGCGGAAGCGATTCGGCTACTGGTCACACAGCGTGGCGTGATTGAGGAATCGATGATCGAGGGGATGTCGGCGGTCATTACGGGCACGATTCCGGCGGCGATGGTTCCCGGGTTCGAGCGACAGTTACCTGGTATCTCCCGCGGCGAGGGCGATCTCGACCATTGGCACGACTCGTGGCGACCGGTGAGCGGCGATCCGCCCGTCAGACCACGCACGGATCACAATCCGCTCAATCGCACCGAATACCTCTCGCGAGTGGCGGGCAGGATGTGAGCAGGCGATAAAGGGAGGCGAGCCGCCTCCCTTTGGTGTGATGACCATCTGATTTGGCAGCGTCACCGGGTGTGCTCATGCTCATTGTTGTGGTCATGCACGATCTCGTTGGCGGAGAGCGCCTGATACCTCGCCAAACGCATACCGTTGAGGGTGACGATCACCGATGTCCCGACATCAACAATCACCGCGATCCACAGGCTCACGAATCCGAACACGCCCAGCAGCAATGCCGCCAGTTTCGTGACCAGACTGAGGGTGATGTTCTGGCGGATGATTTCCACCGTTTTGCGCGAGAGATCGATAACGCGCGGCAACACCGCCAGGTCATCGCGCATCAGCGCCATATCGGCGCTATCCAGCGCGATATCGCTGCCGCCCATGCCCATGGCAACACCGACATTCGCCAGTGCCAGCGCCGGGGCGTCATTGATACCATCGCCAATTACCATTACCCGCTCGCCAGTCTGCTGCATGGCGATAATCGCTTCGGACTTCTGCTGCGGTAACAGGGCGGCGTGGACATCGCTGATACCGACTTGCGCGGCGACGTGCTGAGCCACCGCCGGCTGATCACCGGTGAGCATGACGAGCTTGCCAAGACCAATCGCTCGCAGTTGATCCAGCACTTGGTGGGCGTTCGCTCGCTCGCGATCCGCGATCTGAATCGCACCGAGAAGGCGATGTCCCTCAGCCACATAGATCGCAGTACCATCCACCTGGTCAATCCCATCGACGACAACACCCATCTGCTCCAGCAACCGTGTGTTGCCGACACCGACCCGGCGACCATCGATCGTGGCAAGTGCACCCGCACTGGTCACGGCCTCGAAATCGCTGGTGGTTGGCAGGTCAAGGTCAAGCTGCGTCGCTCGAGCCACGATGGCGCGAGCAAGCGGGTGTTCGCTGCCTTGCTCCACCGCTGCTGCGAGGCCAATCAGGTCGATCTCGCTGATACCCTCAGTCGTCGTCACCCCCGTCACGGCCGGTCGCCCTGACGTGAGCGTGCCCGTTTTGTCGAAGGCGATTGTCGTCACCCGACCCGCCTCCTCGAGCGCGGCACCGCCCTTGACCAACATGCCGAGGCGGGTCGCGTTGCCGATGGCGGACACAATCGAGACGGGTGTGCTGATCACCAACGCACATGGACAGGCGATCACCAGCAGCACCAGTGCACGGTAGAACCATTCGCCACCATCGCCGTACATCCAGCCCCCAAGCGCGATCACACCGGCGAGGATCACGACCGCTGGCGTGTAAATCGCGGCAAAGCGATCGACCATCTGCTGACTTGGTGCCTTGCTGGCGCTCGCTTCTTCGACGAGCCGAATAATGGTGGCAATCGTTGAGTTTTGCGGCAGCGTGGTCACGCGCATATCAATCACGCCGGATCCGTTTAGGGCACCGGCATAGACTGTGCTGCCCTCACTCTTTTCAACCGGCATCGATTCGCCGGTAATCGCACTCTCGTTGAATGCGCTGATACCGCGAATGATCTCGCCGTCGGTGGGAACGCGTTCGCCGGGACGAATGCGGACGATGTTATCCACGCGCAGACTGGCGGCGGTCACGCGGGACTCCTGGTCGCCTTCCAGCAATGTCGCTTCTTCAGGTGCGAGTTCAAACAGCGAACGGATGGAGTTGCGGGTGCGATCAAATGCCAGCGCCTGCAATGCCGTGCCGAGACTGAACAGCACGACGACCAGTCCGCCCTCGGACCATTCGCCGATCGCGGCTGCCCCGATGACGGAGATCGTCATCAACAGGTTCATATCGATCCGACGAACGCGCACGGACTGCATGGCAGCGCGGGCGATCGGATACCCGCCGATCGCGATTGCCGCCAGGTAGATGCCAATCGCGGTGCTTCGGAGATCGGTCGTGTGATCAAGGGAGAAGGCGATGAGCCACAACACCAGTGCCGCGGCGCTGTGCAGAACGGATCGGTTCAGGTACCACGGCGTGCTCTGGATGTTGGCGCGGACACCGTTATCCCGCAGCATCGCCTGGTAGCCGGCCTTATCGACGTTGTGCGAGATCGAGCGCGGCAGATCCTCGTGCGCATTCCCATTAGCGTTAACTGTGAGCGTACCGACCGAGAAGTTTACCTGGGCGCTACTCACACCGGGTGTCGCGGCAACCACGCGCTCAACGGTACGGGCGCAATCGGCGCAATCCATGCCAGCAACATCGAAGACAAGCGTCGAGTCTGTGCTCATTGCGCGATGTCCTTGCTGATATCGCAGATACCGGGAGCCACGAGTTCGAGGAGATGCGTCAAATTGTCGTTGGCGATGCTGTAGTAAATCACCTTGCCATCGCGACGGTTATCGACCATGTTCGTGCGCCGTAGCACCCTGAGTTGATGGGAGATGGTGGTGCGATTGACACCGGTGGCGACGGCGATATCCGTGACACACATCTCGCCGTGAAGCAGCGAGACAAGCACCCGCAGGCGGGTGGTATCGCCGAGGATGGAGAACATGTCCGCGGCATCCATGATGGCGTTCTCATCCTCGAGGTGAAGACGGGCGTGATAGACGGCCTCGGGGTGCATGCAATCGCAGTCGAAGTCATCGATATCGTTAGGTAGCTGGATGATTTTGAGGTTGGGTTCTGATGTCATGTGTACACTCCTACACGTGTTTATACGGGGAGTGTAGCATTCATGTGTATGTGTGTACACATATTGATATGACGTATCGGTTGGACGATTTTACCGAAGTCCGTAGTGCCGATGCCGAAGTGCTCGGCGTCAGTCCACCAGCAACCAGTACCGCCTGCGAGCGATTGCCGCCCATTTCAGGCATTCGTACCGAGAAATGGTTTCACCATGTGATTTGGTGACCCGAAGAGTTGGAGTGATACTTCCGCGAAGGATCAAAGAGGCGTCGTCACTCAGAGGCGCGGAGCGCCGTGGAGTCCCCGCGCGAAGCGCACCGCCGCAGGCGGCTTGATCGCATTTTGCCCGAAAGCTTTGCGGCCAGCGGATTTGGTCCATTCTGCCTACGGCAGTCGGCTACCGAAGGTGGCCGAGGCGTAGCCGAGCAGCGGGAGCGAGCCCTTCGCCGGGAGATTCTTCGCGCCGAAGGCGCTCTGAATGACGGTGACACATAGGGAGCGAAGAAACATCCTACGGCATACCCGCAGTCAGCCTACCAACACCTACCCCGAACTCCCCACCAATTTCTCGGTACGAATGTGCCGAATTGCTCGGCGTCGAGCTGCCATCAACGGCCACCGCGGACCGCCGCCACAAGATGGAACAAAGGAAGCCGGGCAGCACATCCGCACCACCCAGCTCCTTCTTAGTAGCAACGATAAACGAGGAGTCGTTTAGCTGCGACGTATGCGCATCGCCAGTCCACCGGCCATCATCAGCGCTGAACCAAGCATCACCACGATACCCATCGAACCATTGAATGCACCGGTACCGGTGCTGGGTAGCGCCGTGACCTCCTCCTCGGTTGGAGTCGTCGGTGTCACTTGTGGAACATCGCCAACCGTCACCGAACCATTGTTATTCACAGTGAGGCGGACCGTGGTCAGCGACTGATCACCGACTTCGATGACCGCTTCAATCGGCCCCATACCCTCCGGTGAGATTCCCAGCATGTATGTGCCTGCCAGGAGATCAGCGATCTCGATGGTGTTGTTTGCCCCAACGAAACCGGAGCGGTAGGGCTCGCTCTCGAACACGATCGATGCCTGGGCGGCATAGAGGGAGTAGGGGGCACCGTCGATGCTGGTGTTGTCTGGCAAGGCGATGGTGACAACCAGCGTGTTCTCAGCCTCCGGTGTGATTGTCTCCGTTGGTACCTCGGTTGGAGGAGGAGTCTCGGTTGGTGTTTCGGTCACCATTGAGGTTTCCGTTGGCGTCTCGGTTACCACCTGGGTTTCAGTCGGTGTCTCGGTCATCACTGGGGTCTCAGTCGGTGTCAACGTTGCAGATGGAGTAGGTAATATCTCCCCTCCATTCGACTCGCACGTGACAACTTCGGACTTCACGGGGTCACTAGTCCCCACCTTGAATACCCAAGCCTGGAAGCTGCCCGACGCCAAATCCTCCGACGTAAACTCAACCACATACGGACCGGGGTTGCCCTGAACCACGGTTTCGAACGCAGACTCAATCGGAATTCCGCCCGTGCTTCGGCGGATCTGAATGTCCGCCACGTCACCATAGTCCATGGCAAACTCAGCCCCGGAGATCGTGAAGGTGACGTTCACGCCGTTCGGAGTACACGCGAGCACTGCAGTTTCAGGTGCCCAGATACCTGGAGACTCAGATACACCCTCCTGCGCGGATAACTGATTGGTTCCCAGCAGCGTCATGATCAGGAACACCGATGCGAGTACGCGTAGAGCAAAACGCATGAACATGATTTGTCTCCTCCCCAATTGTCGAGATAATAGTTACGGATCGTAGCTTTACGACACTTATTAGTCCTTCATAAAAGTCTAGGGGGAGGGGGGCAGAATTTGTCAAGGTTTCTCGTCATGAATCGGGTCTGAGGAGTCACTAAAGGGGTGTCGTCATCCGAGATCCATCGCATTCGCTCAGGGTTACGCAGGTAACGTGATCACAAACGGCTCGTCGATGTCGTAATACACCCAGTGCATATAGTGATTGACGCTGAGCATGAACAGCTCGCGCAGGATCAACGTCTCGGTCTCGATCCAGAAGGCGAACCAGGCCTCGGCAAGGCCAGGTAAATGGAAGGCAACCAGCTGGCAATGCGCCCCGCCAATCTCGCGTTCGACACCGAAATGCACGCCATCGTATCCGGCGTAGGTGGTGTCATATTGATCGATCGGCAGGTTCATGGCGGGTGTCGATGGTTCCGGTGTGCCATTGGTGATCAGCACGGCGCTCTCACCAACCGAGATCGTGCGTGGATGATTGGTGCGGAATGTCGGCTCATTACCATCAAGCGGAATTCGGGCGGCCATCATCGAATCGCTCTCGAAGCTGGCCGGCAGCCCGTTCGCGTCCGGTGTGGTGACGCTGAATCGCGCCAGGATAATCGCCCCATTGCCGCTGCTCAGCCACTCCCACCAGCGCAGACTGGTGTGGCCTTTGAGGACATTCAGCGCACCAGCGAGCATCGCGCTGGCGTTGGCATTGGTGTCGACTACCGGCGGAGTCCCGAACCCGGTCAGATTGGGGTCCGGCACCAGGAATGTCCACACCGCGGTCAGGTCATTGACCTTCAACGTGAGTTGCCACCAGCCGTTATCGGCGACATTCTCATATGCGAGCGACCAGGAGCCATCGTTGGCGGAGGTAGTGATATCGCTATCCAGATCGCCGGTGATCAGATTTTCCAGCTTCACCTGCAGTGACGCGTCCGTGCCGAGCGGATGGCCTTCCATATCGAAGAGCCTTAGCTCCAGGTGCGTGTTCTTGGGCATACCGCCACTGATGCTGAGCATCGCCAGCATCTCCGGATCGGTCAGGTGTGGATCGCCAGCGTACATCCCCGCGAGGAGATCGATGCGCTTGCTCGTACCCTTCGGGTCCTCATCCCCGGAGAGCAGGTACCACGCAGCACCACCGGCGATAGTAGCACCGGTGGCAACTCCTGCAGTGATTAGGTGGCGACGGTTCAGTTTCACGATCGTTCGCGCGGATCCAGTGCGTCTCGCAGGCCATCGCCGATCAGATTGAAGGCGAGCACCGTGAACGAGATCGCCAATCCGGGCGCGATCGCGATGTGCGGATAGTTGCGAATATACTCGCGGCCATCACTGAGCATCGTGCCCCAGCTGGGGGTGGGCCGACTGATACCCATACCCAGGAACGAGAGCGCCGATTCGAAGATGATCACACCACCGATAGCCAAACTGGCGAGGATGATCACCGGACCAATCGCGTTGGGGACGATGTGCCGCAGGATGATTCTGCGATCACTGGCACCGGAAGATCTCGCCGCGAGCACATAATCGCGTTCACGCAGACTCAGCACCTCGGCGCGAATCACGCGGGCGTAACTGGCCCAGAACGTAACGCCAACGATGATGATGACGTTGCGCAGGCTCGGACCGAGCAGCGCGGAGAGCGTGAGCAACAGGGCCAGAATCGGGAATGCCATCAATGTATCGATGAGGCGACTGAGCACCACATCGACCCAGCCTCCGAAGTATCCCGCCATGGAGCCGACTAACACACCAATCGAGACGGCGATGGTGGTGGAACTGATTCCTACCAGTAACGCCACGCGCGCGCCGAACATGATGCGGCTGAGGATATCGCGACCGATGTCATCATTGCCGAATGGGTGTGCCCAGCTTGGGGATGCACCACGTAACTTCAGGTTGGTGCGATTCGGATCATAGGGCGCTAACCACTGGGCCGTGAGCGCCACCACGATCAACAGCACAATGAAGGCGATGCCAAAGAGCGCACCTTTATGGCTGGTGAACCGCCGAATGGTGCGTTGCCGTGGTGTGAGACGTTTCTTGCCGTCTTCTGCCAATTGATTGCTCATCGCACACGCACCCTGGGGTCGATCACGGCATACATCATGTCGGTCAAGATGTTCATGATCACCACAATGCAGGTCAACAGCAGTACGATGGCCTGCACCACCTGTAGATCCTTGTTCGAGATAGCGTCAAAGAAGAGTTGCCCGATACCCGGCCAACTAAAGACGGTTTCGATCACGATGGTACCGCTGAGGATAAACGCCATCCGGTAACCGATAAGTGTGATCACCGGCAGCATGGAGTTACGTACAACGTGACGGGTGAGGACAACATTGCGGTGCAAACCTTTGGCCTGGGCGGTTTTGACATAGTCCTGCCCCAGAATCTCAATCGTGGTACCGCGGATCAGGCGCATAATCGCTGCCATCTCCTCAATACTGAGCACCAGCACGGGTAGGATGTAAGCCTTCCAGGAATCTGCCCCATATGGGGGGAGCCACCCCAGCTTCACGCTGAAGAGCACGATCGCCATGATCCCGATCCAATAGTTCGGTATGGCGACACCAAGCGTCGAGCCAAGCGTGGAGAAGTAATCCAGCGGGGAGTTCCGGCGTGTTGCTGCCAATACACCGATGGGAATAGCGACCATCAGCGAGATCAGCATGCTCATTGAGGTGAGTCGAATCGTAAATCCAGCGGCATTACCAATCATGTCGCTGATCGGCTGTCCCGGTCGCATCATACTTGTGCCGAGATCGCCGGTCAGCAGATTGCTGATCCAGCTCCAGTAGCGCTCGAAAAACCCATCGTTCAGATGCCACTTTTCGCGAATGAGTTCGAGCTGCTCCTCAGTTACGCGGGCTTGACCGACCATGGTGCGGGCCGGATCGCCGGGCATGAAGAACATCACAGTGAACGTAAAAAACGTCACCAGGAACAGCACCAACCCACCCTGGAGGAGTCGCTTGATGAGGTACGAAAGCATTGAATGGCTCCCGTCACACGATATCCACGGTAGACGCGGATGTGGGATTCAGGCGCTTGCGCCCGAATCCCACAGGTATCGCGATTAGGCTTCTTCGTCGATCCAGTACTGATACGCCTTCGGATAGACGTTATCGGTAACCAGTACGGTCTCCGGGAGACCCTTGACGCGCTTGTTGTAGAAAGCGGTTGTCATCAGGTTCAACAGGAAGAGGAATGGTACTTCCTCCGCGATGATCGCCTGAATGCGCTTGTACATATCGGCGCGCTTGACGGGATCGAGTTCCTTGATGCCGTTATTCATCAAGTCATCAACTTCCGCGTTGGAGTACTGGAAGAAGTTATTGGCACCACCGGTCACCAGCGTATCGCGGGAGTCCGGGTCGCCATTGGAGCCGCCGTAGACCCAGTTGAATAGACCGGCATCGTACTCGCCTGCACGGAGGCCACCCAGGATCTCACTGGTGATACCTTCCTGCAGCTGGCAGTCAACACCAATGTCCTTCCACCACTGTTGGGCCACTTCGGCCTCTGGTCGGCGCTGGGTATCGCCCTGGAACACCATCATCGTGAAGGCGGCCTTAACGCCGTCCTTCTCGCGGATGCCATCGCTGCCCTCAACCCAACCGGCGCCTTCCAACAGTTCCTTCGACTTCTCCGGGTTGAACTCGTACAGCGGCACGTCCGGATTGTAGAAGGCAGCCACGGCCGGGCTGAGGTTGCTGGTGGCAACGGTGGCCTGACCAAGGAAGACATCATCGGCGAACGACTGACGATCCAGTGCCCACAGAAGTGCCTGACGAACTTCCTTCTCCTGCAGGAACGGATGGGTGTTGTTCAGCGGGAAGTGATTGGTGGCTACCTGCTGCGTCTCAAAGATCGTGAAGTTGCCACTGTCCTTGAGCTTGAGGTTATCCTCCGCGTTCAGACCCCACATGCTGTTGTCAGCCTGGCCGGTCTCAAGCGCAGCCATGCGGCCAGCGGCTTCCGGCACCACATCCATCTGGAAGGAATCCAGATTGGCGCGGCCACGATAGTAGTTCTCCCACGCATCCAGGCGAACGCGCTGCTGAGGATTCATCTCACCGAACTTGAACGGACCGGTGCCGACCGGTGCCACCTTGAAATCGTTCTCGCCGATTTCAGCGTGATACGTGGCCGGGTAGATGAAGACCGTGGCCACATTGATCATGAACGTGACATCGGCTTCCTTGAGCGTCACCACAATGGTGGTGTCGTCTGGCGCTTCCACCGTTTCCACGAGATCGAAGTTGGAGAGACGGGTTGATGCGTTCGCCTCATCCATGATCCAGTTATAGGTGTAGATCACATCGGCTGAGGTGAACGGATCGCCATTGTGGAAGGTCACACCTGTCTTCAGTTTGAAGGTGTAGACGAGACCATCCTCGCTTGGCTCGTAGCTGTCAGCCAGCACGGGCTCAAGCTCATACACTTCGTTGACCATGTACAGGCCTTCGAAGATATTGGCGGTTGGTACCCACTGCACCGTCTCGCCGGTGTCTTCCGGGCTCAGGCTCTCGATGGAGTCCTGCCCAAGAATCACGAGTGTGCCACCCTGCTTGGGTGTGGCGTCCTGTGCGGCAGCCCGGGCCGCCAGCGTACCGGTGGTCAGCACCGGGATCAAACCAGCCGCGGCAGCGGTCTTAAGGGCAGAGCGGCGATCAAAGCTGGTAGCCATGATGCCCTGCAATGCGGACATTCGTTCCTTCTCGTTCATAACGTCGGTGTCCTCCTCCGGTATGGACCGGAAAGTGATTGCGCTCGATTCCAGCGCACACGGGTATTGGGGGGTGAGCACAGCGACGCTGCTGCACTCCGAACTGGGTGTTGGGCTCCATTGTGACACGGACCCGCGTTCGTGTGAAGCGAAGGTGTGGCAAGCACAGGGCAATCGCATTTGACATGACGTGACAATCTGGCACACTCCGGATCATTCCTGGTGGTGTTCTGGAGGTGCTCCTCATGTCTGCTCCCGATCTGTATCCCGTCCCAACGATTGCCGCAGCCTTCAGCGAGGTGGTGGATCCGCGCGATGGACCAGCCATGAAGCATCAGTTGCTGGATATCCTGACCATTGCCATCTGCGCCATCCTCTGTGGTGAGGATGACTGGGTCGGTGTGGAGGAATGGGCAGAAATCCGGGAAGCTGAGCTGACCGCCTGGTTGGGACTGGAGCATGGTGTCCCATCTCATGACACCTTTGGTCGCGTCTTTGCCCAGATCGATCCTGTGCAGTTTGAAGCTGGCTTCTATCGATGGGTCCGGGAGAGCCTCCCCGATCGTCCGGCAGCGGGGGTGATTGCGATTGATGGCAAGACCGCGCGTCGTTCCGGTGATCCGCAACGCGAGCAGTCACCGCTCCATCTGGTGACGGCCTATGCGGTCGAGCAGCGACTGGTGATCGGCCAGAACGCCGTTGGGAGCAAGGCAAACGAGATCACGGTGATACCGGCACTTCTGGAGCGATTGGTGCTGAAGGGACAGGTGATCACCATTGATGCGATGGGATGTCAGCGATCCTTCGCCGAGCAGATCGTGGCGGGTGGTGGGGACTATGTGCTGGCCGTCAAGGGGAATCAGGGTGCGTTGTTAGAAGGCGTGGTCGACACCTTTGCCCTCGCACCCCAAGATACGGAGGTCGATATCGTGGAACATCAGACCATCGACAAGGGACATGGTCGGTTGGAAACGCGCACCTGTGCGGTGATTGCCGATCCAGCGGTGATCGCCTGGCTCAATCCTGCCCAGCAATGGCCCGGATTGCAGAGTATCATCCGCATTACCGCCACCCGTGCGTCCGCGTCGGCGCCACTGGCGGTTCCCACCACCAGTACCCGCTACTACATCAGCAGCCTCCCTCCGGATGCAGTGCGACTCAATCAGGTCATCCGCAGCCACTGGGCGATCGAGAACGAGGTGCACTGGGTGTTGGACATGATCTATCGGGAAGATAGCAGTCGTGTTCGTCGCGGGTATGCGCAACAGAATCTGGCGGTGATCCGGAAACTGACGCTCAATCTGCTGAAATCCACACCCAATCCCAAGAAACGAAGCCTCCGCATTCTGCGCAAACGCGCGGGCTGGAGCATGGATATCCTCTTCGACATGCTCGGTCTCACCTAAATGCGATTGCCCTGGTGGCAAGCAGATCAGCTGCTGGCAATCTTGTCCGTCTTGGCGGCCATGATGAAATCATTCCTGTGCAGACCCTTGATGGCGTGTGTCCACCACTCCACCTGCACCTGACCCCAGTCCAGGGTAATTCGGGGATGATGATCATTCTCATCAGCAACCAGGGCGAGTTCCGCCACAAACGCGACTGGAGCTTTCCAGCCCTTCAGCCGAAAAGTGCGCGAGAGCCGGAGCACACCATCGACTTCGATGATGTGCCAGTCCGGTATCTGCGCATGCAGACGCCTCACCTCATCGTCGGAGAGTACGGGCGAGCCACTATGGCAGGCCTCGCATACCTGGATATCTAGATCGAGATCGTCAGTCATCGCGTTAATCCTCCACAGCCGCAACAGTGGCTGGCATGTACCATGGGTCGGCACCGCCATCAAGCGTGCCATCCGCTGAGCGCCGGATCGCCGTCGGACTGCTGAAATCGCCGGTGAGCAAGGCTTCATGCCGCAGCCCCAGGGAGTAGCCCTTGTCTTCCAGCGCGGTGCGAGTGTCGCTATCGAGCCGGGTACTTACCAGCACCTCTCGCGTGCTGCAATCGATACGGGGTGCATCAATCGCGGTCTGGGCGCTCATATCACCATCGACCAGATTCATGATCAATTGCGCATTGCAGTTCATGATCTTGCGCCCACCACTGGCACCAAGGCTCGCAATGGCTGTGCCATCCCTGACGATGACGGCAGGTGCCATGTTGCTTAACGGGCGCTTGCCACCAGCGATGCTGTTTGGACGCCCCGGCTCGGGATCGAACCACATCATGCCGTTGTTCATCAGGATGCCTGTGCCGGGAATAGTGACGAAGCTTCCGAAGAGCGAGAGCAGCGTTTGAGTGATCGAAACGGCATTGCCTTCACCATCCATGACGGAGAGGTGAGTGGTGCTGCCATCCTTCATATACTCCGGCACGGATGCCTGAAGTTGATGCTGCACCCCCAACACCTCGCGGCTGCCTGGCGTTGGTGTTGTCGCGTTCTCTCCGAGCGCCGCTGTGGTTACCCGGGCGTACTCCGGTGAGACCATGGCAGCAATCGGTACATGGACGAAGTTAGGATCGGCCAGATAGGTGAAGCGATCCGCGAACGCCTGGCGGAAGCAATGTGCCATTCCGTGCCACTGCTCCGGTGTGCGGCCATCGACTGTGCCTGAATCAAGCAGATTCAACGCCATCAAGGCCTGCGTCAGACTGGTGCCACCGGAACCACCGGTGGTCGTGTAGACGGTGTGATCGTGATACTCAGCGATGTTCGGTTCGACAATGTGCGCTTCATAATTCGCCATGTCATCGCGGCTGAAGACAGTCCCTTCAGCTTCCAGATGCGCCGCGATTTTGTCGGCAATCTCGCCCCGATAGAACGCATCCGGACCACCCGCCGCGATTAACCGCAGCGTCTGCGCGAGCTCCGGTTGGCGAATCCAGGCAGGTGTTGGTTGCTCCGAGGTAAACGGGGCATCGCCGTTCGCATTGAGAAAAGTGCGAGCCGTATCCGGGTAGGCACGAATCGCGACCAGCGATTTCGCCAGAAGTTGGGTTGTATGCCAGGTGACCGGGAAGCCATCCTCCGCCAACGCGATCCCTGGCGCCATTGCATCGGCGAGCGAGATCGTGCCGTACTCGCGCAACGCCAGGCTGAGACCGGCGACGGTACCCGGTACCGCGATACTGTGCGGACCCATCACATGCCGATTGCCTTTGGTGGTAGGCCAGCCGAAGAACCCGGCATCGGCGCTGACTTCATCGCTCATCGGGTACATCGTCTCAGTTGCACCGGCGGGAGCCTGCATCGCGAAATCTATGGTGATCGCCCGCTGTTCCTTTGCCAGCCACGCCACGAGATATCCACCGCCGCCGATGCCATTCATCCATGGTTCGCAGACACCGACCGCGAACGCGGTGGCCACGGCTGCATCAATCGCGTTTCCACCCCTGGCGATGATATCCGCGCCGATGCGCGCAGCTTGCGGCATTTTGGCGGCAACCATTCCGCGCTTGCTTGTCGGTGAGATACGGTGTGGCATCCAGGAATTGTCGGCGTAGATATCGGTCATCAGTGGTAACCCTTTCGTCATATCGGTGTGTTTGTGGTCACCATGAGGCAGGAGAGGTCAGCTGTAAAGATGTACGCACCAGCCAGAACGCTCCGCGCTAGGTACAATCTGAGCACAAGAGGTTGTTCAACCTGGCAAGGACGTTTCCCACTATGACCGAATCAACCGAATCCACCATTGATGATCTGGAGATTACCTGTCCCAGTTGTGGCCAGGATCTAAGTAACGATGTCGATTTTCTGACCTGGCGCGTCTGTGGTCACTGCGGTCGGCACTTCTCCATGCCCGCCATCGAACGCGTGAACGCGATCCTCGATGCGGGTACCTTCCGACCGCTGCGTGAGGCACCGGTCCAGCCGGAGCGCGCCGATGATGTTCAGGCCTCGGCGCTGGATCGGCTGGCAAGCGCCCGTGAACGCAGCGTTGTTCAGGAAGCGATTGTGGTTGGCACCGGCGAGATCGGTGGCACCGCTGTGATCGTGATCGGACTCGACGACCATCTCGTCGGTAGTCAGATCGGTGCGCTTGGTGCCGAGAAGATCATCCTGGCGCTGGATCACGCCCTCACCCGTCGACTACCCGTGATCGGTATCATCGCCGGTGGTGCTTCGGTGATTCACACCGGACCGCTGGCGAATGTCCAGGGAGCCCGTATCGCCAGTATGGCGGCACAGGTGCAGGCGATGGGTATCCCGATGATCGGGATACTTACGCATCCGACCTCAGCCGCCGTCTTCGCGGCGTTCGGTTCGGTCTTCGATCTCATCTTTGCCGAGCCGGGGACATCCGTCGGTGTCGTCTGGAGTCCCGATCGACCAATCGATGCCATTCTGCATGCGATTCCGGAATCCGACCTACTGGAGAACGGCTGGATCGATGGCGTCATGCCGCGTTCCGAGCAACACGATCGCCTGGCGAACATCATCGCCATTGTCGCCCGTACCGATGTGAAGCCGGCAAACGAGGCTCACCGATTACCAACAGAGCTTGACCGCCCATTGGCGGAATACCTGCATGTGGTGGTGGCACCCTTCACCGAAATGCGCGGTGATCGGGTGGAATACGATGACCGCGGTGTGGTTACCGGTATCGGTCGCATTAACGATATCCCGGCCGCACTGGTGGTACAGGATTCTCGCGGTTCCACCAACACCACTGCCGCGATCCGCAAGATTCAACGGGTGGCTCGCTTCGCCGGGCGGTTCGAACTCCCGCTGGTGATGATCGTGGATGGCAAGGAGCCGGAGCTTCCCTATTCCGTTACCCCCGGCGAGAGCTTTGCCGCCGCCAAGCTGATGACGATGATGAGCGTCCTGCCGATTCCGGTGGTCAGTGTTGGGGCGGGCAAAGTCCAGGGCACGGTTGCGCACCTGATGATGGCCGGCGATCGACGCATGTTGGCGGAGCACGCCAGCTATCGTATCGATGGTGGCACGGGTGGTTGGAATCCGACGATCTCCACGAGTCGCGGTCGTGAATGGGGTGCCCGCGAGTGCCTACGGATGGGCATTATCGATCAGGTGATCGAGATGCCGGAGGGTGGCGTGGTCGCCGATCCCTGGATGGCCGTGCGCTTGTTGCAGGAAGATGTTCACGCGGCATTGGTTGATCTCGGCAAGCTTGGGCCGCACAAGTTGGTCGAGCGCCGCGTGCAGACAAACCGCGATCTCGGTCAGACTGAAGAAGGTATCGCGGCGGTACTCGGCGAGTTGCGTGAGTGGCAGGATGTGCAGACATCGATCAGCAAATCGATCGACGATTGGCGCACGCGGCTTGATGAGCGCATGGGAGCGCTGGATCAGCGCGTCGGTGCCTCCGAACGCATGGAGAAGTTGGAATCGCGCATTCAGCTGCCGAGTTTCCAGCGACCTGATTTGAGCGAACTTGGTGCGCGCCTGAAGGCGCGGCAGGAACAGTTGATGATCGATCTGCGCGAACGAACCAGCAGATCCGATAAAGACGAAATAGACGAGGTTGATACGGAATGAAGCGAGTAGCGTTGGTTCAGATCGGGTATGGCACTGTCGGTGGAGCCGTTATTCGACAGGTCATTGAGCATCGAGCGCAGTGGCGGGCGGCGTTCGATTTGGATGTGCGCATTACCGCTGTTGCCGGTAAGAGCGGCGTGGTGCTGATCGAAGCCGATGCGGAGTTGAGCGATCAGCAACTGCTCGACTGCTGTGGCAAGCGCGGTGCGGAGGCGACTGGTCCGACGCTGACCGATGTTGTCACCGCGATTACTAATGCCGATGTGGTCATTGTGATGGATGCAGCGGCTGGTGAGGCAACCACCGATGCGTTGGTTGCCGCGTTGGAAGCCGGTGCTGGTGTGGTGCTAAGCAACAAGGCCCCGATGGCGCTGCCACTGAGCGATGCTCGCTCCGCGATGTTGTGGGAGCACGCAGCGGCAGGCGGTCGCCTGAAATACGAAGCTACCTGTGGTGCCGGTCTGCCCGTGATCTCCACGCTGCAGACGCTGCTCAACACCGGCGATGAGGTGATCGAGATCACCGCGGCTGCATCGGGGACGTTTGGCGCCATCTTCTCTTCTGTGGCCAAGGGAGTGCCGTTTTCTATCGCGGTGACCGATGCGAAGGCCGCGGGCTATACCGAACCCGATCCGCGCGACGACCTCAGCGGACTCGATGTCGCCCGTAAGGCACTGATCCTGGCGCGAACGATGGGCCGCGGTATTGATCTGGATGAGATCGCAGTCGAGAGCCTGGTGCCGGAATCGCTGGCTGATGTCAGTATCGAGGCCTTTATGGCGGGTCTCGGAATCAGCAACACCATGATCGGAGCGCAGGCCGCGAAGGCGGTATCCGAACAGGCGTCGCTGAAGTATGTCGCCACGGTCACACCGGATGGCGAGATCGCGGTGGGCCTGAAGTCCGTGCCGTTGAGCACAGTGCTGGGTGCGCTGCAGGGGCCGGAGAACATCTTCAGCTTCCGCACGAAGCGCTATGACGCGTACCCGACGGTGATCAGTGGTCCTGGTGCGGGAGCAGATGTCACCGCCGCTGGCATGCTCGGCGATGCGTTGAGTTTGGCGCAGGATTTGCTATAAACCTCGCGACCATTCCGAACGTGTAACCACGAAACCACCCCATGATCCAGCGGGGATTATGGGGTGGTTGACATTGCCTGATCGGATCAAACGGGCATTAATCAGCGGGAGTAAATCCAGACAGGTTTGCCTCTTGCTCTTCCAGAGTCATGGTGAAGTATCTCTTACCTCGTTCCAGCTCATTGATTCCTGATACCTCTTCTTCGGTAAGGGTGAAGTCGAAGATATCAAGATTCTCAGCAAGGCGTTGAGGTTTGGTGGAACGAGGGAACACGATATTGCCTACTTGAGTGTGCCATCGCAAGATCACCTGAGCGTTGGTTTTTCCATACTTGCTACCGATCTCCGTAAACACCTGCTCGCCAAGTAGTTCCGGATCGCCGTGTCCCAGCGGATACCAGCTTTCCAGCACGATGCCATAGGGAGCAATCCGCTCCTTGAGTGCAAGCTGCTGATAGTATGGATGTGTCTC
>JAMLHR010000057.1 GCA_023957015.1 Thermomicrobiales bacterium
TTCCCTTGACATTCATATTCAGGGGCCGTAGTATTCCGTTCGGCCCGCTGGAAACGGTGTGGCGATTCGGCTTCAAACCAAGCGGCAGAATGATATGCAGAGCGCGGTTGACGGTCCGGAAATGGGTGTGATATGATACACATCCGCTGCTGGTGAAAGCCATGCGGCACGAGATGCGACAGCGACGTCGTTCTGCAACAGAACGAGCCGAAGAATGGGCGAAAGCCCAGAGCATCTCTCGCCCATTATGGGCGATTCCTCATTTTGGTGGGGAGGACTTTAACAAGGTGGCACACGGGTGGGATATCTGTGTGTGGAAGACGAAGCAAAGCCGATGCGCGTTCTCATTCTGAGAGGGGTGAGAGCGGTAGACGCGTGACGAGCGTATCTTACGGGGTACGTTTGGTGAAGAATGAATGCTCTGAGGGTTGGCCGGTATCACGATACTGGGAGCTAATCTAACGGAGGGTAACTGTATTTGGTGGAGAGTTTGATCCTGGCTCAGGATCAACGCTGGCGGCGTGCCTAATGCATGTAAGTCGAACGGGGACTACTTCGGTAGTCTTACGTGGCGGACGGGTGAGGAACACGTGGGCAACCTGCCCAGTGGAGGGGGATAGCCTTTGGAAACAGAGGGTAATACCGCATGAGCTCATTACTCGAGTGGGGGGAATGAGGAAAGCCTAAGGGCGTCACTGGAGGGGCCTGCGTCCGATTAGGTAGACGGTGGGGTAACGGCCTACCGTGCCGGTGATCGGTAGCTGGTTTGAGAGGATGATCAGCCACACGGGGACTGAGACACGGCCCCGACTCCTACGGGAGGCAGCAGCAAGGAATTTTCCACAATGGACGAAAGTCTGATGGAGCAACGCCGCGTGTGGGATGACGCTTTTCGGAGTGTAAACCACTGTTCATGGGGACGAAGCACTGACGGTACCCATGGAGGAAGGCCCGGCTAACTACGTGCCAGCAGCCGCGGTAATACGTAGGGGTCGAGCGTTGTCCGGAGTTACTGGGCGTAAAGCGCATGCAGGCGGCTCATTACGCATGGCGTGAAAGCCCCCGGCTCAACCGGGGAGGGTCGTCGTGAACGGGTGAGCTTGAGGGTATCAGGGGCTGGTGGAATTCCCGGTGTAGTGGTGAAATGCGTAGAGATCGGGAGGAACACCTGTGGCGAAGGCGGCCAGCTGGGATACACCTGACGCTGAGATGCGAAGGCGTGGGGAGCGAACGGGATTAGATACCCCGGTAGTCCACGCAGTAAACGATGCACACTAGGCGTGGGAGGACTTGACCCCTTCCGTGCCGGAGCTAACGCGATAAGTGTGCCGCCTGGGGAGTACGGTCGCAAGACTAAAACTCAAAGGAATTGACGGGGGCCCGCACAAGCGGCGGAGCGTGTTCTTTAATTCGTCGCAACGCGAAGAACCTTACCAGGGTTTGACATATCGCTGCATTCATCAGAGATGGTGGAGCCTACGAGGGAGCGATACAGGTGCTGCATGGCTGTCGTCAGCTCGTGTCGTGAGATGTTGGGTTAAGTCCCGCAACGAGCGCAACCCCTGTGGTCAGTTGAGATTTTCTGGCCAGACTGCCGGAAGCAAACCGGAGGAAGGTGGGGATGATGTCAAGTCAGCATGGCCCTTACATCCTGGGCGAGAAACACGCTACAATGGCCGGGACAGAGGGTAGCCAAGCGGTAACGCGGAGCCAATCCCAGAAACCCGGTCTCAGTTCGGATCGTGGGCTGCAACTCGCCCACGTGAAGGTGGAGTCGCTAGTAACCGCAGGTCAGCAGTACTGCGGTGAATATGTTCCCGGGCCTTGTACACACCGCCCGTCACGTCATGAAAGCCGGTAACACCTGAAGTCGGTGGGCGAACCTTAGGGGCGCAGCTGCCGAGGGTGGGACTGGTGATTGGGACGAAGTCGTAACAAGGTAGCCGTAGCGGAAGCTGCGGCTGGATCACCTCCTTTCTAGGGAATATCCCGAAGGTCAAGCATCTGGTAGAGAAGCACGAGAACGGGGGACCGAGCCTCGGGGATGTGGTTGGCACGAGGTGTCAATCTGCCTGGCAGGGGCGCTCGACTGGTGTGGAGCCAGATGTGCACGCGGGTATATCGTAGCGGTATTGTGTTTTGCTTCGTCTTCGGCACATGGGGAAACCCGATGTGTGCGGAAGTGGACATGCGTACGCATGGGAGGCACCCGACAGCCCGGGGCGCGTAGCTCAGGTGGTTAGAGCGCGGCCCTGATAAGGCCGAGGTCCCTGGTTCGAGTCCAGGCGCGCCCACCAGTGGGAACACTGGGAGGTGGGTCTAGAGGAGGTCTGAGGGGCCGTAGCTTAGTTGGGAGAGCGCCGCCCTTGCACGGCGGAGGTCCGGGGTTCGAGTCCCCGCGGCTCCACCAGCGTAGGACGTATGGACACGGAGAACATTGACAACGAAAGTGGATCAGCCTGATCTGCGAGCGTGGCGATACTGAGGTATCACCGCGCGCACCATACCAAACATGAAAAGACACAACGTGACGACATAGTCACAGAAGAGCACATGGTGGATGCCTTGGCGCTGACAGCCGAAGAAGGACGCGGCCACGCGGCGAAATGCCTGGGGGAGATGCTGGCAATCTGCGATCCCAGGGAATCCGAATGGGGCAACCCCATCTGGAGACAGATGACCGACCGTTTTAGACGGCGGAGGGAACCGGGGGAACTGAAACATCTAACGTACCCCGAGGAAAAGAGAGTATTCCCGAAGTAGCGGCGAGCGAACCGGGAGGAGCCCAAACCCAACCAAGCGTATTGAGGCAGGAACCGCTGCTTGTTGGGGGTTGGACGTCGATCTGGGCAGTGTTCCTGAGCTGCCACATTGAACATGGCGTGAGGCGAACGGTATTGGAAGAGCCGTCCGGAGAGGGTGAGAGACCCGTAGCCGAAGCGTGGTGGGAGATGAGATCTGAACGTGAGTACTGCCGGACACGCGGAATCCGGTGGGAAGCAGGGGTGACCACACTCCAAGGCTAAATACTGACAGCGACCGATAGTGCACCAGTACCGTGAGGGAACGGTGAAAAGAACCCCGAGAAGGGGAGTGAAAGAGATCCTGAAACCATGTGCTTCCGGCCGGTCGGAGCCTCCTTTGCGGGGTGACGGCGTGCCTTTTGTAGAATGAGCCAACGAGTTGTTGTATGTGGCGAGGTTAAGCCGTTGTACAGGTGGAGCCGCAGCGAAAGCGAGTCCGAAAGGGCGTGGAGTCGCATACAGGAGACCCGAAACCAGGTGATCTTACCATGAGCAGGGTGAAGCGCGTGGAATACATGCGTGGAGGCCCGAACCCGGGTCTATTGCAAAAGGCTGGGATGACTTGTGGTAAGCGGTGAAATTCCAAGCGAACCTGGAGATAGCTGGTTCTCCCCGAAATGTATTTAGGTACAGCGGTAGTGATAACACTGTGGAGGTAGCGCACTGGCTCGGCGATGGGGCATCCAGCTTACTGACCCGTTTCAAACGACGAATGCCGCAGGGTAGAGACTGCTAGTGAGACTGTGGGAGCTAAGTTCCATGGTCGAGAGGGAAACAGCCCAGACCGCCAGCTAAGGTCCCGAAATGTATGCTAAGTGGGCAAGGTAGTCGTGGCACCGTGACAACCAGGAGGTTGGCTTAGAAGCAGCCACCCTTGAAAGAGTGCGTAATAGCTCACTGGTCGATGTGCTGCGGCGCCGACAATCCACCGGGGCTCAAGCATACTACCGAAGCTGCGGAATCTACGGATTGGTAGGGGAGCGTCGTTGTCAGCGGTGAAGGTGGTCCGGAAGGATAGCTGGAGCGGCAACGAGTGCGAATGTTGGCATGAGTAGCGAGAGGGAAGTGCGAATCTTCCCCACCGAATGCCCGAGGGTTCCGTCGCGATGCTGATCACCGACGGGTTAGGCGGGCCTAAGCCGAGGCCGGAAGGCGTAGGCGATGGACAGCAGGTTAATAGTCCTGCCCCGTGCATATGCGTTTGAGCGATGGGGGGACGCAGGGAGCTAGGTCCGGGGGTCTATACGGCCCTCTAACGTGGTAGGGAGTCCTGACAGGCAAATCCGTTGGGACGAAGACCGAGAGCGGAGTGGAAGGTGCGGCCTGCGGGCCAAGCCGGACGGATTGATGCTGCACTGACGAGAAAAGCCTCTAGTGAGTATATGTGCGCCCGTACCGCAAACCGACACAGGTGGGCTGGTAGAGAATACCGAGGTGGACGAGAGAACCCTTGTTAAGGAACTCGGCAAATTAGCTCCGTAACTTCGGGAGAAGGAGCGCCCTGGTAGTGTGAACATCCTTGCGGTGGGAGCATGAGGGGGCCGCAGTGACCAGGCCCAGGCGACTGTTTACCAAAAACACCGGTCCCTGCAAACGCGAATGAGCGTGGACGTATAGGGGCTGAGACCTGCCCAGTGCCGGAAGGTTAAAGGGAGATGTGCAAGCGTTGAACTGAAGCCCCGGTAAACGGCGGCCGTAACTATAACGGTCCTAAGGTAGCGAAATTCCTTGTCGGGTAAGTTCCGACCCGCACGAAAGGTAGAACGATCTGGGCGCTGTCTCAACAGGGGACTCGGCGAAATTGAACGACCGGTGAAGATACCGGTGACCCGCAGCAGGACAAAAAGACCCCGTGCAGCTTTACTCCAGCTTGTCGTTGGGTGCGTGATTCGTTTGTGCAGGATAGGTGGGAGCCTGGGAGCCGTTGGCGTCAGCTGACGGGGAGGCGTTGGTGAGATACCACCCTGACGGATTGTGCATTCTCACCCGGGCCAGATAGCCTGGCAGGGGACAGCGGCTGGTGGGGAGTTTGACTGGGGCGGTCGCCTCCTAAAGAGTAACGGAGGCGCCCAATGGTTCCCTCAGGCCGGATGGCAATCGGCCGGAGCGCGTAAGGGCAAGAAGGGAGCTTGACTGCGAGGCTGACACGCCGAGCAGGGACGAAAGTCGGGCCTAGTGATCCCACGGTACCGAGTGGAAGGGCCGTGGCTTAACGGATAAAAGCTACGCCGGGGATAACAGGCTGATCCTGCCCAAGAGCTCACATCGACGGCAGGGTTTGGCACCTCGATGTCGGCTCGTCGCATCCTGGGGCCGGAGAAGGTCCCAAGGGTTGGGCTGTTCGCCCATTAAAGCGGTACGCGAGCTGGGTTCAGAACGTCGTGAGACAGTTCGGTCTCTATCCGCTGTGGGCGTAGGATGTTTGCGAGGGGCTGCCCCTAGTACGAGAGGACCGGGGTGGACGAACCGCTGGTGAGCCAGTTGTTGTGACAACAGCATCGCTGGGTAGCTACGTTCGGACGAGCGAACCGCTGAAGGCATCTAAGCGGGAATCTTTCCTCAAGACGAGACATCCCTGGAACGCAAGTTCTGAGAGACCCCCGGGAGACCACCGGGTAGATAGGTCGCGGGTGGACAGCTGGCAACAGACTGGAGCCGAGCGATCCTAATGGTTGATGGAGTATGCGTTGCGTTGTGTAGTGATTTGGTATGGTGAGCGCGGTGGTATCGCGGCGACGTGATACGCGTGAATGACATCGATCTCTGGAGTCTGCGGGGTGCCCGTGGCCGAGAGCGTTCTGGCCCCACCCGGTCCCATCCCGAACCCGGTCGTGACCCAGGACAGCGCCGGAGAGTACTGCAGTGGTGACGCTGTGGGAGGCGAGGCCGCTGCGGGCATCCCGCAGGGTCTGGAGGTTGGTGGATATTCATGGCTGTCGCGGGGTGGAGCAGTGGCAGCTCGTTGGGCTCATAACCCAAAGGTCGGAGGTTCGAATCCTCCCCCCGCCACCAAGGACGTTGACCAGACATGTTGTCTGGTCTTTTTGTTTTAACGTTGAGCCCGAACAGAAGGGATTCCTGCTCGAGGGAATCCGATCATCCCTCTGGAACCATGGCGGCGCTGATCGCCTCTTCCTGTGTGCGATGCTCGAACTGGAACCCGCTTCCTAGCAGCTTGTCAGGGACAACATTGGCATCGGAGAGGAGCAGTCCATCGGCAGCGTCACGACCGATGCCCAGCCGCAGCGCCCACGCCGGTGCGGGTAACAGGTATGGCTTGTGCATGATCTTGGCGAGCGTACTCCCGATCTGATTCGCACTGGCGGCAACGGGACCAGCGAGATTCACCGGCCCTTCAAGGTCTGTTTCGAGTATGTGGCGTATCGCCCGGACCTCATCGGTGAGGGAAATCCAGGGCCAAATCTGCTCACCCTTGCCAAGTGGACCTCCGAGACCGAAGCGAGTCAGCATGATCATTGGTTTCAACACCCCTTTGGGATGCAGGATGGGCGCTGTTCGTAGTAGAGTAACCCTGGTCGCGTCGCTGGCGGTCAGAGCTTCGCCTTCCCACTCATCGCAGAGCTGAGCCAGAAACGTCTGCCCAGCGGCGTCCGCTTCCGTCAGAATGTGGCCGGGGCGGTTGCCGTAGTACCCGACCGCGGATGCGGAGATGAACGCGGGTGCACCACGACCAAACTCCTTCACCGCGGTGGCGAGCGTTTTCGTCGGACCGATACGCGATGCAGAGAGCGTACGCTTGTAGCTCTTGGTCCACGGCAAACGACCGATGCTCGCGCCGCTCAGGTTGATGATCGCGGTGACATCCTCAAGGACGCCTGGATCGAGCGGCGTTTGCCCCGGATTCCATTCGATTTCATCTTCTGATCGGATCTGTCGGCGAACGAGTTGCCGAATATGGATGCCATCTCCCCGGAGGGAATTGATTAGAGCGGATCCGATCAGTCCTGAGCCGCCCGCAATGAGTATGGTTTGATTATTCATATGGAGACTATAGCAATATCCGCGCCATAATCCCCAAGTTTGCGGGATAGCTCCGTCGTGCTCGTTGTGGGTAAATGATCTCAGTTGTGGCCAGTGAGGGAGGTGGCCCCTGGTCGTCCCCACTGCGGAACCGGACGACCATCCTTACGCCAGAACCAGTACGCGTGCGGTTGCTTCGGCCATCCCTCCGGAGCGTCTTCCCACGGCTCTTTGCGACCGTAGACCGAGAGGTCCATCAGCTTCAGCGGTACCATGATCGCTTCAACGCCACGATCGGTCACCTCGTTCGTCAGAAACACGCGATCACCGATGCGAAGGAAGCACAGGATGGTACCGTAACTATCGGCGAAGATCGGATCTGTGGCACCGTGAGCGGAATACCACGGTACGGTGTACCCCATGAAATCGACGAATGGTCCCACTTCGTTCCACGGTCCTTCGGCGACGATCGCGAAGGCGATTCCGCGGACGTCAAGATAGGCACTATCTTGTGCGTGCCAGATGCTCAGCGTGCAACCTTCGCATTGCGCCTCAAATGGTCTGCCTGTGTGAAACATGTGCTTATAGACGATGAGTTCATCGTGCCCCTGGAACAGATCGAGAAGCGATGTGGCTCCATTCGGACCTGTCAGCTCCACTGGGTCCACTTCGGTCATCGGCAGGCGTCTGCGGGCAGCGGCGATGGCATCGCCTTCGCGCGTATGAGCTTTCTCCCGAGCCAGGAGAACGGTTCGTTCCTTGAGCCACGTCTCCCGATCCACCACGGGTGGGAACATATCGTTAGCGGACATATCTCGATCCTCCATATCAGGACATCTGAATCCGATGCTGGTGCGTCTGAGTCTATTCTGGATGATGAACCGAGCTGCCGCTTCTTAGATATTGCGAATGGATCGGTTGTCGGCGAGACCGGTATGATGGTGGTATCGATGCACGGATACTGGAGGAAACTCCTATGGAAATCAATACGGACAGGATCGACGAAGCTGTTCTTGCCTTGCTGCAACTGACGCTCCACGATGGTCGGTACGCCTGGAAAGGATTCGACTGGGAGGTGACGAATCGTCTCCATGAGAAGGGCTACATCGAGAATCCGCGGAGTTCGAACAAGTCCCTCGAGTTCACCGAAGAAGGATTAGCCAAATCGGAACGGTTCTTCAGGGAGTTGTTTATGAAGGAGGCCGAGTGACCGGTTTCCCTGATCCCTTCGAATGGCATGTCGCGAAATCCGGAAAGTTCCTGATTTATCGCGGTGGCATATTGGTGACCACGATCTCGGCTGACAAAGCGACGCCTATTCTGGCGAAGCTCGGAGATGATGAAGAAGCTAATCAACAGGTGCTTGCGCGTGTGACCGGCAACTATCGGCGCGGGAACGAACGATTGGCAGGATCAAAGCGGAGCCAGGGTTGGTGAGGTTAGAGTCGAGGATGTTCTGATTGCTGAGTGATGCTCAGAATAGCCCCAGTTGTTGGATCGGTTCCCTGGTGCGAGCGACATCAAGGTCTGTTGTCGGTGTTATCGTTGGGAACGTCGCATCGAACACGGGATCGTTGCCGATCGCAACCCGGAACCGCTCGATAACGTCCTTCAGTCGATTGAGCATTACTGCAGTGTTCAGATCGTTCGCATAGTCGTCAGCGAACGCTAGTCCGCCACCCTGTTGCTCGTAGATCGAGATGCGCTCCCCGAAAGACCATTTCCCTGGATTCGCTTCCAGCATCTCCTTTAGTTTGGGGCGAGAACCCACGGTGCGTTCACGTGGGCGGATCGTCTGCGCGAACTGACTGATTGGTAGCGATTGATCGCGAATACGTTCGGCTAGGGCGAAGTAGTGATCTTTGGCCGCATCCAGATCATCCTGCATCAGCGCCAGCGAGACATCGTGAATGAGCGTGCGAAAGCATGGCTCCAGAGCGCGACTGCGGAGCGCACTACCAGTGAGTTTGACCTTGCCGGAGGGCGTCAGAAGCGCGTACATCTTTTGACGCAGACTCAGCATGGCGGTGTAGCTGCCGTCATGAGCGAGCGTAATGCCCTCCGGTAGCGTGGCGCCGATGCGGTCGATGAACGCGTGCTCCTGGTCTATGCCGGAGATGTCATGCGGTGGGACGAAATAGACGCCGTCGGTATCGACCTCGATTGGTTGCGCACCGGCCTGCTCCAGTTCGCCAACGATCTGCTGAATCAAGCGCTGTCCCTCAAGGGTGATCCGGCGGGCAGCATCGAAATCGTTGAACTGGCCCCGGCCAAATCCCAGGTACCCGAAGAACGAGTTGATCAGGATTTTGAAGCCACCCTGCAAACCATCCCACATAGCATGGTTGGGATCATCGGGATTCTGCGATCGTCGTTTCGCGTCGATGCGACGAGTCCTCAGATATTTTAGGAGCACCGGAAAAGCTTCCAACACATCGTTGCGAGAGCGAATCCCCTCCCGGATCATGATCGATGGATACAGACTTTCCACATCGCACTTAACCACCGGTTTGAAGACACCGGAGTGGAGGACCTCAACGTAGCCGCCCGGGAATGGTTCGGAATGGAATGGCATGGGCAGGCTGTGCAAGGCGCAGACATAGGCGCGCTGCATGAGCTCATCGATCTTCCGCCCGGTGCCGGCCAGAGCACACTGTTGATACCCCATCGGCACCATCTGCGTCTGATAGAACTCATTTGGCATGATCACCCGACTGAGGACATCGACATCGCGAACATCGTCCAGCGCATAGCGTGTCAGGCGATCGATATCGCGCTGCTCCCAGGCCGAGCGGATGGCATCACCGGGGATGAACTCGCGGTCTTCGCGGGTGAGGCCGAGTTGGTCGATCACATCTTTCAGTCCATAGCGGGTGAGGTTGCCGGCGATATCGAATCGCTGCACCTGCACCAGCGTGTCGATCACATGGCGACCATGGACATAGGCGACTGTTTGCCGACCTTCCTCGCGGATATATGGTTCGGTCTTGTTCCGACCCCAGGCAAGCTTCACGCCGAGTTTGAGCGCCCGGGCGGTGATGTAGGGGATATCGAACGAGTAGATATTATGCCCCTCGATCACATCTGGATCAAGCTTCTGGATGACGGCGTTGAGTTCCTCCAGCAGCTTCTCCTCCGTGCCGGTTCGTACCAACACCTGTTCGAGGGAACCCTGTTTGAGGGCGATCATGAAGATGCTCGCATCTGGAGCATGGGGATCGAGGGTGGTGGTCTCGATATCCAGTTGTAATCGTCGTACCTGATCGAATGTCATTCCTTTGAAGAGCGTTGTACCGGTGCGAATCTGATATTGCATCGGCAGAGTCGGTGGGCAGAGGGCATCACCACGTCGCCGCGCCTCGGACATACCGGCTTGTCGCCATCCGTTCCAGGTCTGGAACGAGAGGAGCGATCGGAAGGGGAGGTTGCCGCGTAAGGGGGTGATCTCGATATCATCTCGCATGGCCCAGATCGATGGGTTGCGGATGATGGCCCATGGCCTGGTGACATGGCGTTCGCTCCAGCGCTTCTTCCACCCTTCCGCGAAGAAGATCTCAACTTCGTACGGTCCTGCCGGTTCGATGGCGACAACACCTTGGCGGGCATCGGCACCGTACAGCAGAATTGAGGCATCCTCCGCCGAGAAGTGTTCCCGGCTGGCGAGCGCGAAGTTCGGTTGATCGGAAAGCGAGCGTTCGATTGGTACCGTCTCCCTGGTTCGGACGCATCCGGCGGGCAGTTGTAGAGACAGTCTATCCCAGCACATGTTGTGCCTGCGGTCAGCGTGGTACCTGGCTCTGTGACGAATGCGCCTCGGCAATGTTGCCACTTAACTCCATGCTCTGCTGCGATCGGTGTGGCCATCCGAAGGGACGCGGCTGCGTCTGCAGGTATCTGAATGCCGAGATCCTGAAGATGCGGGCACCGGTTGTCTATGATGGCTGGCCGGTTAACGCCATTCGTGCGCTGAAATATCAGCATGAGCGGGATCGCGCCGATTCCATGGCCAGGTACATGGTGCCGTGTCTGGATCAGTTGGGAGACTCTCCGTTGCTGGTGCCTGTGCCGTTGCACCATGATCGTCTACAGGAACGCGGATTTAACCAGGCGAGCCTCCTCGCTGGTTGCATCGCCCGTGAAACGGGATTGCCGTTGGAAGATGCGTTGATTCGTATCAAAGCCACATCAGCTCAGGCGCGCTCGGCTTCGCGAGCGGAGCGTCAAGAGCATATGGTGAACGCGTTCGTGGCCGCGCCCGGTTGGCGTGCCGATCCCGATAGGGACTATGTGATTGTTGATGATGTCTACACGACCGGTGCCACCACCGGCGCATGTGCGGAGGCGCTTGCCCTGGCTGGTGCGACCCGGATAGCGGTGTTGACGTTTGCGCTTGATCTGCAGCCGCGGGAGCTGGAATCCTATCGCCGACTCGCTACGGCCGCTGGAATCGCGTGATCAGCTTGGCAGTCGTCGCGCGAGCCCAATGATCCGCTTCGATGGCGACATCGAGATGATCGACAATACTACTTTGATGGAGATCCATCGTCGCCCGAATCACCGCCGGGATATCAAGGAAGCCAATACGTTCCTTACGGAAGGCATCAACCGCGACTTCATCGGCAGCCGAGAGCACGGTGGGGTAGGTACCACCGTGTGTGGCGGCCCATCGTGCCAACCCCAGACAAGGGAAGTCGTCGTCACGAGGCGGTTCGAAGTTCATCGAGAACGCCATGCTGAAATCCATCGCTCGAAATGATGAGTTCACATGATGTGGCCAGGTGAGGGCGTACTGGATCGGGAGCAACATGCTTGGTGGACTGAGCTGAGCGATGGTGCTGTGATCCCGGAACTCCACCATCGAGTGGATGTACTGCTCCGGATGGATGACGACATCCACATTATTGACCGGTGTATCGAAGAGCCAGGCCGCCTCGATGACCTCGAGCCCCTTGTTCATCAGTGTGGCGGAATCGATGGTGATCTTGGCTCCCATCTCCCAGTTCGGATGCTTCAGCGCTTGGGCAGGTGTGACATTGACCAGTTCATCTTGTGACCAGGTGCGGAACGGACCACCGCTGGCGGTGAGGATGATGCGCTTGAGATCGGTGCTCTTGCCACTTTGGAGACTCTGCCAGACGGCGCTGTGCTCGGAGTCGATCGGACGGAGATTCGTCCCGAGTTCCGAGAGCGGCATGATCAAGTCGCCCGCGCAGACAATCGCTTCCTTATTCGCCAGCGCGACGACCTTGCCCGCTTGGAGCGCGGCGATCGTGGCGGCAATGGCATCGTGACCATTGGTGGCGATGACGATGATATCGGCTTCCGGGAGCGTTGCCAGCTCGATCAGTTGCTCCGCCGAAGGACGGCTACCGGTGGTGGTATCTCCCTGAACAACATGCTTCGGCCGAAACTCTGCCACCTGCTGTGCGATGAGGTCGGTTTGCAAGCCTCCGGCCAGCCCCACCAGGCTGAACATGTCCGGAAGTGATCGCATCACCTCCAATGTCTGTGTGCCGATTGATCCGGTGGAGCCGAGCAGGGAGATGGTCGTCATCGGGCTAGGTCAGGAAGGGAACGAGCGCAAAGGTCGCCAGCAGCACCCAGATCAGCGCATCGATACGATCGAAGAAGCCACCGTGTCCGGGGATGGCGTCGCCACTGTCCTTGACCTGCGCCCGACGCTTGAGTTGGGATTCAAACAGATCTCCCAACATGCCGAGGATACCGAGTCCGACACCGAAGAGCGCGGCGATCCACGTTTCCATCGGCAGGCCAAACAGGTTCACCACCAGGACGGCGGTGATACTGGCCGCAGCCAATCCGCCGAGCGCGCCCTCGATTGTCTTGTTGGGACTCACTCGCGGTATCAGCTTGTGTTTGCCAATCGAGCGACCGACGAGGTAGGCGAAGGTATCGCTCATCCAGGTGATGAAGAGGGCGAAAAAGAACCAGCCGAGGCCGACCGATGAGTCGGATGGTCCCGGCATCTTCTCTACCAGGTCACGGACCCAGGCTGCTTCGCTGACACCCGCCGTCTCACGCAAGCTGACTGCGGCATAGGCCGCGAATGTCAGATACGCGGCGCAGCCGACGCGTATCGCCCAGTCTCCGCGATTGTGAGCGGCGGTGATCTGGAAAATCACCTTGACTGCTGGAACCAGAACCAGGAGCAACAAGATCAACGGGAGTGCCCGCCCGCCCGGCCACTGAACTGCGACTGCACATGCCGCCGCAATCAGGGCGATCCCATACCAGCGCGTGAACTGGTCGTGGGCGTTTACCAGTTTGAGGAGCTCATCGAACGCCAAAGCGAAGACGATCGCGATCGTTGCCGCGAAGATCCAGCTGCCAATGATGGCCGGCACAATACTGACCAGGACGATACCGATGGCGGAGATGGAGCGGGTCTTCATTGTGCCTGAACCTGGGCGGAAGTCGCCCCGAACCGTCGTTCGCGGGAGGCGTAGTCCGCAAGTGCGGCATCGAAATCTTCGGGTGTGAAGTCCGGCCAGTACTTGCTGGTGAAGTGCAGTTCGCTGTAGGCACCCTGCCAGAGCAGGAAGTTGCTGATACGGTACTCGCCCGAGGTGCGAACGATCAGATCGGGATCGGGGAGTTCTGGCATATAGAGGTACTTCTGGAAGATATCCTCATCCACGGTTTCGGGATCAACCTGATCACGCAGCATGCCCTTGACCGCGTGCAGTAGTTCCTGCCGACCGCCGTAATTGAACGCGATCGTGAGGATGATACGGTCATTGTGGGCTGTCAGGGCCATCGCCTCGCGGACGGAGGCAGCCAGTTCGGGATCGAGCGCGGTGAGATCACCGATATGACGTAGTTGAGCTCCCTGGCGATGCAACTCCTCGGTCTCGGAGACAAGGGCCTTGCCGAGTATCCGCATGAGCCCGGCCACTTCCGCCTCCGGTCGTCGCCAGTTCTCGGTACTGAACGCCCACAGGGTCAGATAACGCACGCCGCACTCGCCGGCGTGGCGAAGGATAAGGCGGATGTTCTCCGTACCAGCCTCGTGACCTTCCATACGAGCAAGACCGCGTTGCTTCGCCCAGCGACCGTTGCCATCCATGATGATGGCAACGTGCTGCGGTATGGGCGATGAGAATGTGGAATCGGAACTATCCATCGGCTAAACCTCGAGGACTTCCGCTTCCTTCTCTTTGCCGATGGAATCGCTCATCTCAACGTATTTCTTGGTGAGCGTCTCCAATTGATCATGGGCGCGCTTCTCGTCATCCTCCGAGATCGCCTTGTCGCTCACTAATGTCTTGAACGACTGCATGGCATCACGGCGGATATTGCGCACGCTGATCTTGGCCTCTTCAACGTGATTGTGAACCTGCTTCACCATCTGCTTGCGACGCTCTTCGTTCAGCATCGGGATGGCGAGACGGATAACCACACCATCGTTGTTTGGCGTGATCCCGAGATCGCTGGCCATAATCGCTTTCTCGATGGCTTTCATCCCGCCCTTGTCCCACGGCTGAATCACCAGCATGCGCGCTTCGGGTGCGGAGATGCTGGCCAACTGATTCAGTGGCATGACACTGCCGTAGGCTTCGACCTGAATATCTTCTACCATCGCCGGGTTGGCGCGGCCGGTTCGGATCGAACCCAGGTGATGATGCAGCGCGTCCATGGATTTGGACATACGCTCTTCGGTGTCCTTGAGTACAGAAGCAACGGTCATTTTGCGTTCCCTTCATTGGTAGCTATTGATGATAGCGTACCGCGAAATGGCCTGCGAGTGGTGTTATTCCGCGTGAACAAGCGTGCCGAGTTCCTCACCCATCAGTGCGCGGGTAATGGCGCTCGGTGCGGTGATATCGAAGACCCGAATCGGGAGGCCATTGTCGCGGCAGAGAGCCATCGCACTGGCATCCATTACCTTCAGGTTGTTCTGCAGTGCCTCCAGATGGGAGATGCGTTCGTAGCGGACGGCGTCCGGATTGGTGCGAGGATCGTCGCTGTAGACACCATCGACCCGATTCTTCGCCATCAACAGCATATCCACATCCAACTCGAGTGCGCGCAGGGCAGCGGCGGTATCCGTAGTGAAGTAGGGGGTGCCGTTACCGGCAACCATGACCACAACGCGACCTTTCTCCATGTGACGGATGGCACGACGCCGGATGTAGGGCTCGGCAACTTCATTCATGGAAATCGCGGTGAGAACGCGGCATTGGACGCCAGCCTTCTCCAGTGCATCCTGTAGCGCCAGACCGTTCATGACGGTCGCGACCATACCCATGTAGTCGGCGGTGGCGCGTTCCATCCCCATGGCGCTGGCGGTAGCGCCGCGCCAGATATTGCCGCCGCCAACGACGATCCCGATCTGAACACCGGTATCGTGGGCGGTCTTGACCTGTTCAGCCATCTCCTGCGCAACGGCGGGATTGATACCGAACGGGGAATCGCCCATCAATGCTTCGCCACTCAGTTTCAGCAAAACTCGTCGTTGTGACATGACTGACTTCTCCCGGCCTGTTTGCGACAAGCGCCGCCCCCGGAACACTCCGGAGGGCGGCGCTTGCTCTTGATCCCGCTGGATTAGTTGTCGCTGGTGGTTTCGCCCAGCTCGAAGCGGGCGAAGCGACGGATCACGATGTTCTCGCCCATCTTGGCGACGGCATCGGTGACCAGATTGCTGATGGTCTTCTTCGGATCCTTGATGAACGCCTGCTCAGAGAGGACGACGGCCTTGGCCGCGGTCTCGCGATCACCGAACTCGCGCTCGAGCTCACTCCACTCCTCTTCCGTGATGGTGTCACGGGTGACGAAGCGCGGGCTCATTGCGGCAACCTGCATGGAGACATCCTTGGCCAGCGCCTTGAAGTCCTCCGTACGAGCCACAAAGTCGGTCTCGCAGCTCACCTCGACCATGGCACCAATGCGGCCCTGGGCGTGGATGTAGGTGTCGATCAGACCATCGTTGGCGGCGCGGTCGGCCTTCTTGCCAGCCTTGGCAAGGCCAGCCTGACGCAGGATATCCTTCGCCTTCTCGATGCTGCCCTCAGCCTCTTCCAGGGCGCGCTTGGCATCCATGATGCCGGCGCCGGTGGCTTCGCGAAGTTCCTTGATCATTGCTGTTGTGATTGCCATTGGTACTCCTTCACATCGTTGTGATGAACCAGCGTTGGTTCACTGGGGCGATGGTTACTCGTCGCCTTCAGAATCCGCTTCCTTCTCGGCCGCACCAGCCAACGCATCGTTGGCGGCGACGACATCGTTGAAGTCCTCAGCATCGTCGCTCACGCTTGCACGCTCCATGCGACCAGCGATGGCAGCATTGGCGATGCCTTCGGTGATGATCCGCAGCGAACGAATTGCGTCGTCATTGGCTGGCAACGGGTAGGTGATCGGTGTCGGATCGCTGTTGGAGTCCACCATGGCGATGGTGGGGATGCCCAGGCGCTGGGCTTCCAGTACGGCCAGGTGCTCGCGGCGAGGATCAATGATAAAGATCGCGCCCGGCAGCTGGGTCATATCGCGCATACCACCGAGGCTGCGCTCCAGCTTCTCGAGCTGGAGTTCCTTCTTGGCGGCTTCCTGCTTCGGCAAGTAGCGCCATTCACCGCGCTCCTGCTCGCCCTGCAGCTGCTTCAGCAGACGCAGTCGGTTCTTGATGGTGACGAAGTTGGTGAGCGTACCGCCCAGCCAGCGCTTGTTGACGTAGAACTGACCACTGCGCTGTGCCTGCTCGCGGATGATCTCCTGCGCCTGCTTCTTGGTGCCGACGAAGAGGATGTGACCGCCGTTGGCGGTGATTTCGCTGATGAACTCGTGGGCGGCGTTCAACATCGGCACGGTCTGCTGCAGATCCAGGATGTGAATCCCGTTGCGCTCCGTGAAGATGTAGGACTTCATCCGCGGATTCCAGCGGTTCTTCTGATGTCCGAAGTGGACACCAGCCTCGAGAAGAGCCTTGAGGCTCACCGGCTCGTTCCGGCGCCTGGTGGCAGCCATGGTGGCATACCCTTTCTGTGTTGTGCTTCCGCCGTGGTCATCTTGCATGTGGACCGGTCACCGTGATCGGCACACCACCTGCAATCGCATCGGCGTGTTTCGTTAAGGAACCCGCGCGCAAGGCGGCGGGCCGTCTGAAAGTATAGCATGCAGGTACGCGAGAGGAGGGGCAAACTACCCCTCCTCTTAGGGCAATCGCATTTGACAT
>JAMLHR010000058.1 GCA_023957015.1 Thermomicrobiales bacterium
ATTCACCAGCGCAGATGGCGAGGTTACCCAGCTGAAGCGCGGCGATGCCTGGCCAGTTGTCGATCCCCACCGCCCCATTACACTCACCGCCACGGCCACCATTCCGGAGGAATGGAAGGGCCAACCCGTCGAGATCCAGCTCTGGCTGGGTGGCGAAGGGCTCGTGACATTCACACCGGGATACCAGGTTGGCCTGAATCCGTTCCATCATGACTGGATCGTGACGGAAAGCGCCGCCGGTGGCGAGCAGATTCAGATTGAGGCCGAGGTCATGCCGAAGGGCATGTTCGGCACCCATGTGCATGGTCCGAGCATCGGGCGTGCACTCGTGGCGATCCCTCACAAGGAAGTACGTGCCCTGCACCTGGACCTTGAGGAGATCATCCGCACCGCTGAGGAGCTCAAGGATCACGAAATCCTGCCGCACCTGCTTGATCTGGTCGATGATGCCTACCGCGCCATCGCCCCCTACTGGCCCACTTCGACCAACGAGGTACTCACCCGCGGCGTTAAGGGTGACCTTACCGGCGGACAAACCCACGACGTTGGTCTGGGCGATTACAGCAAACCCGGCTACCGTGGCGAGTTGGTCATGGGTGGCATCTGGCACATTCCACCGGCTGATAGCGAAATCAGTCCGCTACCGAAGCAGGCGCTACACGCCTGCGATACCGCTCGCGGCATCATCGCCGAGCGCCTGGAGGAATTGCGTCAGCAGTATCCATCAGTCGGCAAGGTGATGCTGACCGGTCACGCCCATATCGATCTCGCCTGGCTGTGGCCCGTGGCGGAGACGCGACGCAAGGCCCGCCGTACGTTCAGCACCCAGCTGTGGCTGATGGATCAGTACGAGGACTTCGTTTTCAACCAGAGCTCTGCCCAGGCCTACAAGTGGATCGAACAGGATGATCCTGCCCTGTTTGCTCGCATTCAGGAGGCCATTAAGAAGGGTCAGTGGGAAGTCGTTGGTGGTAGCTGGCTGGAGCCTGATAGCCAGGTGACCGGTGGCGAAGCCTACGTGCGCCAGCTGTTCTACGGTCAGCGCTACTTCCAGAAGAAGTTCGGCCTGCGCAACTCCACCGCCTGGCTGCCGGATGTATTCGGCTTCAGCGCCGGTGTGCCGCAGATCTTGCTCGGTGCCGGAATCCAGAACTTCTTCACCATCAAGGTGACCTGGAGTGAGGTCAACACCTTCCCGTACGATCTCTTCCTGTGGGAGGGTCTGGACGGCAGCCGTGTGCTGACCCACACCTTCAACAACCCTGTGAATGGCTACAACGGCGAGATTGAGCCGGAAGCCACGCACAAGACCTGGCAGAATTTCTCCGGCAAGCGACTGCACGACCAGACATTGCTCAGTGTTGGCTGGGGCGATGGTGGCGGCGGACCAAGCGTGGATATGCTGGAGAAGTACGCCCGCATCAAGGACTACCCGGTTCTGCCGCAGACGCGATTCGGCAAGGTGGAGGATTTCTTCGCCAGCCTGCCGACCGAAGGGCTGCCGGTATTCGTGGGCGAGCTCTATCTGGAGCTGCACCGCGCCACGCTGACTACGCAGGCGCTGGTGAAGAAACTGAATCGTCAGGGCGAGCTACGCCTGGTCGAGGCAGAGAGCTTTGCGGCGCTGGCCAATCGCGATGGTGCCAGCTATCCGAACGCAGATATCGATAGTAGCTGGGAAGACCTGCTCTACAACCAGTTCCACGATATCCTCCCCGGTAGCTCCATCAACGAGGTTTATCAGGACACCCATCCGCAGTTGCAGGCGGTGGTTGATAATGCCACCGCGATCCGCGATAACGCGATTGCGGAGCGTGTCGGCAAAGGCAGCGGTGCCTGGGCCATCACCAACCCGACCTTCTTCGAGCTACCCCTCACCGCACTGCTGCCAGCCGATGCCAGCATCGGTGGTCGGCACGGCCAGACCGCGGAAGATGGTGTGCTGCTCTACAACGCATCCGAGACGATCGGTGCCTTTGA
Organism: Thermomicrobiales bacterium; assembly: GCA_023957015.1. Classification (GTDB taxonomy): domain Bacteria; phylum Chloroflexota; class Chloroflexia; order Thermomicrobiales; family UBA6265; genus UBA6265. Next base: position 1,981 of record JAMLHR010000058.1, read on the forward strand.
GACGCGGATCATCTCCGCAAGCAGCGAGATCTCGGATTCCGGCTCGACGATTGACGCCGTCTCCGCCACCGAGGCTGGCGATGCCATCGTCATCGAGAACGCATTGATTCGCGCCGAAATTGGTGCCGATGGCACGCTGCACAGCGTGTTCGACAAGCGCGTCAACCGCGAGACCCTCAAGGATCGCGGCAATCAGCTCTGGGCCTACAGCGATAAGCCGCGCGCCTGGGACGCCTGGGATATCGACGAGACCTACGAGACCATCGGCGAGGAGATCGGTGGTATTGACTCCATCGAGATCGTGGAGAATGGTCCGTTGCGCGTTGCCGTGAAGGTCTCTCGCACCTTCCGCACCAGCACATTCGTACAGACCTATCGTCTTCTGGCCGAGAGCAGCCGCATCGATATCGCCACCGAGATCGATTGGCACGAGCGTCTCACGCTGGTCCGCACCCAGTTCCCGACCACGATCCACACCCACGAGGCGACCTACGAGACGATGTATGGCGTGCACAAGCGCGCCACCAATCGCAACAACGCCTGGGAGCGCGCGCGCTTCGAGGTGGGCGCCCACAAGTTCGCCGACTTGAGCGAGCCGAACTATGGTGTTGCCCTGCTGAACAACGCCAAGTACGGTCACAACGCCGTCAATGGCGTGCTCGGTATGAGCCTGGTGCGTGGTCCGCTGCATCCGGATCCGTTCGCGGATGAAGGCCACCATGAGTTCACCTACAGCTACTTCCCGCACACCGGCGACTGGATTCAGGGCAAGGTGACGCAGGAAGCTCTGGCGCTGAACGCACCGATGGTGGTGACGGAAGTCGCCGCAGACGCCAGCCCGATTGCTCCGTTCGTGACGATTGATGGCGTTCAGCTTGGCCTCGGTACCGTGAAGAAGGCACACGACCGCGACGGGATCACCGTCCGCGTATACGAGCCACACGGTATTCGCGGTGTCAGCAGCATGACGTTTGATCGCCCGGTGAAGGCGTTCAACCGCACCAACATGCTGGAAGAGGATGCCGATGGCAATGAGCTGACGCTGGATGGCGCCACCGCCAGCTTCGAGGTGCGACCGTTCGAGATCGCGACCTTCGTGGTTGAGTTCGAGTAGATTCGATATTGGGAGGGGTTGTATCCCCTCCCAACATCTCCACGTACACCCCCACTTTATGTGGGGGGTCTGGAACTCGATCGTAACCACGAACCCGGACAACTCACGGGCGCGATCATTTGATCCTCACATTCCGAACAGGCGCCCGATCGGTCCGGGTCTACATGTCCCTTCGGTACCAGGGGATCATGTGGTCAGCCAGGTACAAGTGATGGAACATCACCATTTTGCCCCCCATATAAAATGGGGGCCTACGATTGGAACCCATGCCCCTCTCAATCATCCCTCGTCCACAGCCAATCTGGATCGAGCCAGAGACGATGCCAGACGACTTCGACTGGAAGCAGCTCCACTCCCAGCGGCTGATCGCGACCCTGCTCTACCGGCGAGGTCTTCGCACCGCTGAGGCGGCGATGCAGGCGCTCAAGCGGGATGATCCGGCACATCTGGATTACCATCGGCTGCCGAACATCGATGCTGCGCTTGACCGCGTCGAACTCGCGATCAGGAACAGGGAACACATCGGCATCTTCGGCGACTACGACGCCGATGGCATCACCAGCGCCACCCTGCTGACCCGGGCGCTACGATCAGCGGCACCCACGAGCCAGATCACGCCCTTCGTCCCCAGCCGCACCGATGGCTATGGCGTCAGCGAGCGCGGGGTGCGACTCCTGGCGGAACAGGGCTGCACGCTCCTGATCGCGGTGGATACCGGCACAAACGATGCCGAGTCAATCGATCTCGCGATGCAGTTGGGCATGGATGTGGTTGTGCTGGATCACCACGAGGTCAGCGCTCACCCGGCAGACTGTATCATCGTCAATCCCAAGATCAAACCGGCCACATCCTACCCAGAGTTAGTTGGCGTTGGCGTAGCGTGGTTTTTCGCGATGGGTCTGCTGGATCGCGGTCACGATATCGCCCGCCTGGACGGCGGCGATGTCAGCGCGATGCTGGATCTGGTCGCGATCGGGACGGTGGCGGATGTTGGCGCACTCCGTGGCGCCAACCGAGCCCTGGTCGCGCACGGGTTGGAGCGACTCCACCGCAGCGAGCGCCCCGGCACCCGGGCTCTGACGCGATATAGCAACATCCCGCTCGGCGCGGTGACCGCAGAGGACATCTCGTTCCGACTGGGACCGCGGCTGAACGCGACTGGTCGGGTCGCCTCACCGGAGAAAGCGCTCAAGATGATGCTGGCGGAAGACGACGATGTCGCCAATCGCTACGGTATCTTCGTGGAGCAGTGCAACGCCAATCGCAAGGCGATCACGGATCAGATCATGCGCGAAGTCGCGCACAAGATCCTGAACACACCGGATTGGGAATCGCTACCGATCATCGCGCTCTATGGCGATGACTGGAATACCGGTTTGGTCGGTCCGATTGCCAGCAAGATCGCCGAGCGTCTGGGTGTGCCAGCGATTGTGATGCAGCATCAGGATGGCGTGCTGACGGGATCCGGCCGCTCCGTACCAGGCGTGAATCTGCTGGAGATCATCAGCCATGCGGATTCGCTGCTCACACGCTATGGCGGTCACGCTGGTGCAGGTGGCGTCACGCTCCCGCTCCGAAACTATCACGCCTTCGTCGATACAATCACGGCGGCGGCCTCACATTCCGATCTGCACTTGCCGCAGCCACCAACAATTACGCTGGATGCCTGGTTACCGGAGGAGGCGTTCCGTCTCTCGATCGTTGACATGCTGGACGAGCTAGCGCCATTCGGACATGGAAACGCCTTCCCGACATTTGGTGCCAGGCAGGCTCGATTGATTTCCTACACAACGATGGGACAGGATGGCAGCCACCTGAAACTGATGCTGGGAACCAGGGGTCGTGAGCTCCAGGCGATTCTATGGGGTGGCGCGCACCGCAGCAAGGAACTGGTTGGTGCCACCCATGTCGACGTCTGCGGCAAGCTCTCCGTCAACACCTTCCAGGGACAGCGCAACTTACAGATGCTGCTGGAGGACTTCCGCCGGGCGGAATAGTCGAGTCCGAGATCCTTCGCTATCGCTCAGGATGACGCGGGAGGGGAAGGCGGGTCTGAACCACCCGCAGCGGTCGCCGCCCATTCTCAAGCATTTTCGAGACAATGGTTTTGCTATGTAACTTCGCGATCTGAAGAGTTGAGATGCTGTTTCCGCGAAGGACCAACGAGGCGTCGTCACTCAGAGGCCGGAGGCCGTGGAGTCTCCGCACGAGGGCTCGCTCCGCTGCTCGTGCTACGCACTCGGCCACCTTCGGTAGCGCACCGCCGCAGGCGGCCTGATCGCATTTCGCCCGAAAGCATTGCAGCCAGCGAACTTGGTCCATTCTGCCTATGGCAGTCGGCTTCGCCGGGAGATTCTTCGCGCCGAAGGCGCTCTGAATGACATGGACACATTGGTGGTGGCGAGAAACATCATTCGGCACACCCGCAACCGGCTTGCCAACGCCTCCCCCGAACCCTCCACCTATTTTCTCGGTACGAGCGTCATTCTCAAGGCACCGCCGCGCTCAGGATAACGTGAAAGAGGAGACACCGCGGGCGCGGTGTCTCCTCTCACGATGAAGCAAATTATCCCTTGACGGCACCGGCTGTCATACCGGCGATGATGCGCTTCTGCACGAGCATCACGCCGATAATCAACGGAATCGTGACGACCACAGCAGCGGCCATCTTCACACCATAGGGTTGTTCGTATTGCGAGTTACCGGTGAACTCCGAGATCGCGATCTGCACCGTCTTCGCCTTGGGCGAAATGGTGAAGGTGCGCGCATACAGGAACTCAGACCACGCTTCAATGAACGCTAGCAAACCGGTGGTGACCATACCAGGGATGGCCAACGGCAGGAGCACCTGACGCAATGCCACCATCGGTGTAGCACCATCAACCAACGCCGCCTGCTCCAAATCCGCTGGCATGGCGCGGAAGAAGTTCGCCAACACCCACACCGTGAACGGAAGCGCGAAGCTCAGGTACACGATCACGAGACCCCAAAGGGTGTCGTAGGCGTTGAAGCGACGCATCATCTGGAACAGCGAGCCGATGATGGCGATACCCGGGAACATCGTCATGCTCAGGATCATATAGAGGAAGAAGGTGCGGCCACGGAAGTTGAGGCGCGCCATGGCGTATGCCGTCAGTGTACCGAAGACCAACGACAGGATCACGACGGCTGTCGAGATCATCGCGCTGTTGCCAAGTGCGCGAACAAAGCGCTCGTCCTCGAATACCTTCTGATAATTATCCCAGGTAACGGTGGTCGGCCAGAAACTCAATTTGGTGGAGACCAGTTCCTTGTAGGGCATCAAACTTGAAACGATGGCCCAATAGAACGGGAAGAGCGTGTAAAACACGATGATCAGGATCAGCAGGAAGAACCCGATCTTCCCCAGCAATTCCAGTGGCTTGTTCCCACGAGCTCCACCTGTGCCACCGGTGGCACGGATGCCCTCCAGTTCTTCAGGAGAAATTTTCAGATGATTGGTGGCCATTGGTTAATCCTCCACCTTGATCATACGCGTGTAGCCCACAACCATGATCGCGATACAGATAAAGATCACAACCGAGATCGCCGATCCGTAACCGAGGCGTTGGTTATTCATCAGCTCGCGATGTGCATACACCGAGACCGACATCGTGGACGTGTTATAGGAGTTCATCACGAAGATGATATCGAAGACGCGGAAGGCAGCCATTGTTCGGAAGACCAACGCAACCATTAAGGCTGGTCGCAACAGTGGCAGGGTTATCTGCCAGAACTGCTGCATCTTGCTGGCGCCATCTACACGTGAAGCTTCATAGACATCGTCTGGAATTACCTGTAACCCTGCCAATAACAGCAAGGCCATAAACGGGGTTGTTTTCCAGACATCCACCGCAACGATGGAGAACAACGCGGTGTTGGGATTACCAACCCAACTGAACTGACGGAAGTTATCGAACCCCATCGCGATCAGCGATTTGTTGACGATACCGTAGCTATCGTTCAGCATCCATGACCAAAGGAGCGAACTCACCACGGTCGGAATGGCCCACGGCACCAACATGGAGGTGCGGACAAAGCCGCGTCCCTTGAATGCTGAGTGGATTGTGAGCGCCACAATCATACCGAGCACAGTCTCAAAGAACACCGAGGAGACCGTGAAGACCATCGTGTTCTTGAACGCGGTGTGAAAAACATCATCGCTCAGAAGTTTTCGATAGTTCTCAAACCCAATGTATTCCCAGCGATCAGGTCGGCTGGAGCGATAGTTGGTGAAGCTTAGTCGGATTGACTCCAATAGTGGATAGATTGCGATACCAAGGACAACCAGAATGGTAGGGAGAATGAGTACCCATCCCAACCGCTCCTGATCTCGACCAGCCTTGGTTGGCGGTGCCGAAAATCGTGAGACCTTCGGTATCATTGCACCATCATTTGATGCCATTATTCCCCCCTTTCACCAAACCGATTGAAGCGGCCCCGGGGGCCAGAAATTCTGGTTCCCGGGGCCTACTGTTACGCGAAACTACATCGCGCCATTGGAGACCTAGAGGTCTTCCATGATGCTTTCGAGCTGGCTGGCGAGATTGTCCAGCGCGCCCGAAACGTCTGTCTGCTGGCCACTGAGAAGCTCGTTCACGGTGGTGAAGACGGCGGACGAAACATCGTTGTAGAGGTCAGCGGTCACGCCGGACGGGCGAGCCACGGAACCACCATCGAAGATCGGGAAGAGCTCAGCCTGGTACGGATTGGCGGCGAGCACATCGGCATCCTGGTAAACCTCGACGATGGTCGGGTTCAGGGAGCGCTCAATGGCGCGAGCCTTCTGGACTTCGAAGGAGCACATGAACTTGGCGAAGACCGTAGCAGCTTCGATATTCTCGCTGTACTTCGAGACCATCATGTTCCAACCACCGAGGGTGGCGGCATTATCAGCATTCTCGCCATCGCCCTTCGGCAGGAGGCCCATGCTGAACTTGTCCTTGAGGTCACTGTCATCGGCCTGGCTGATGCCATACACGTATGGCCAGTTGCGATGGAAGGCAGCATTACCGGCCTGCCAGACACCGCGGGAATCCTCTTCCTTGTAGCTAGTGACGGCTGCCGGAGCAATACCACCAACCCAACCCACGGCGCGCTCGACAGCAGCCTTGGCCGCATCACTGTTGACAGTGACGGTGCCATCTGGCTCGATGAAGGTGCCGCCGCCATTGGAGTAGACCCACTCCAGAGCGTTGCAGGTAAGACCTTCATAGGCAGCGCCCTGGAAGGTGAAGCCGACGAAGGCATCATTACCCTCAGCAACCTCGCCCTCGGCGATGGTCTGAGCGGCAACTTCAAGCTCGGCCCAGGTGGTTGGGGCCTCAACGCCGTACTTCTCGAGCAGATCGGTACGGGTGTAGAGACAACCAGCATCGGTGTACATCGGGATCGACACGAGTGTGTCTTCAATGCGGTTGTTGGAGAGGATGCGCTCGAAGAAGTTGGCACCCTCGCCAGCCAGCTCATCAGCAGCCTCGGACAGATCATGGGCATGTACCTTGAGGATACCCGGCCAAATCACGTCCACAGAGAAAATATCGAAATCGCTTGCCTGCGCATTGAGCGTCTGGGTGTAGTAGGTCAAACGGTCAGTAGCGGACTCAGCACCCTTGATGTAGTTGACGGTAGCACCGGTCTGCTCAGCGAAGAAATCGCAGCAGGCCTGGTCAAACGGAGCACCAACACCATCGGAGGCGAGCACGGCGCTCAACTCAACACCAGTCAGGTCCACATCCAGCCACTCAGGCTTCACGAGGCTCCATCCGGCTTCCTGAGCATCCTGGGCACCAACACCGGAAACCCGGAGGATGTTACCCATCAACGCGCCGGAAAGACCAAGTGCGGAACCGCGCTTGATGATATCGCGACGACTGGCACGGCCATTCATCGCGTCCTGTACCAACTTATTCACCGCATTCGGCATAAGAACTTCACTAGACATTGAAACCCTCCAATGAGCTTGCACGCTCACACTCGTAACCCGCATCCGTATACGGGTCGTTTCGAATGACTTTGGCGCAGCGGCTGGTGTCTCCATTTGGGGCCGACATCATCGCCGGGCTTGCGTGTGCCCTAAGAATGCCGTGTCAGACGGGTCTGCGTCAAGTGGAATGTATGCAATATGGAGCGCGGGACGGCATGAATTCCGGTGTCCGCGGCGTAGTTACGCCCTTACATCGCTTACAGAGGACGCAGAGTGATATGGCGAATGTATCTACCGATGGGGTAACGAATGGGCTTTGGAATCCAGATCGGTGTGATGTAAACGATTTCATCGCCAATGCGATTCCGCTCATATGTATCGGGAAGTTCGGTCTCTACTCGTACAGATGGGCCTCGTCGTCGGGCACCTCGAATCGGCCAGTCTTGGCAGTGAAGCGAAGTCTGTATACGATGTGGGAATCCGGGATAAAGGGACGCTCATGGTCACCGAAGATGACCTTCAGCCCTGCCTCACGCTCACCGGGGAGGGACAGCTCCTCGTAGACACCTTCCGCTACGGCACTTCGCCAGCGATCCTCGGCCTCGGCCTCATCCACCTCGAAGCTAATCAGCGGTTGAATCCGCATAATGCGGATTTTCTGACCAACAGGTCCAACGGCGTAGGCCGCCTCACCATCGTAACCATAGGCGAGCGGTACGATCGTTGGGCGACCGTTATTGATCTCGGGAGCGGCGCAGGCGATCCGTCCTACGAGAGAATGGGAGAGCAGCTCCTCAATACCAGCAGGGTCAAGTACGAGAATTTTTCCCATGGTGGTGCGTGTTTCCTGTCCCGAAAGTCGTCCGTCGCGCGCGATACGTCGCTGCGATGATCATACCGCGGTTCGAGAGCGCTGAACGGCAGCACCGGTAAAATTTACACGCGGCGGATGTAGATAGGGGTGCCGATGCCAGCCCAGTTCCACAGGAACTCGGAATCCTCCAACAGCATGTTGATGCAACCGTGACTACCGGGTCGACCAATCGTCTCCGGTGTGCGCCACCAGGCGTAATGCAGGGCATGCCCGCGATTGGTGAAGTACTGGGTGTAAAGCACATTCTCCAGCTTGTAGAAGTACTCGGCACCGATCGCGTCGCTATCCATCGTCTCGTTCTCAACGCGAGCGTTGATCCAGTAGAGGCCGGTTGGGGTCTCCCAACCCGGCATACCGGTGGTCACGACGATGGTGCGCACCGGGGTGCGATCCTCATATGCCACCGCCAACTGCTGGGTGAGCTGGATATCGATCCACTTACCCGACCACGGGGCATCATCCGGCACCGGAATCGGGGCGACGGGGGCATACCGCCCGACATTGCGGGCATAGATATAGTTGCCATCGTCCAATTGGGCCCAGATAAACGCGTTCTCCACCACTTCCTCGCCACGAACCCAGGCGACGACGTTCACGATGTCATCGTATTCGATCTCATTGACCGTACTGGAGGCGGTAGTCGGTTGGGATCGCACATTGGTTTGCCCCAACGCATGCCCGGTCCAAACACCAACATTCCAGTTGGCCAGAGCAGATGCCGATGCATTCGGACCGGGGGCGGTGGGTACGGTTAGGTATTCACCGGACACCCAACCACTGTAGCCATCAACGTAACCGGGGATCCAGTTACCGGACGCACCCGCAACCGCAATAAAGCTGGCGTTATCGTCCAGCACCACCAGGATCTCGGCCTCCAGGCTCGGACCCCGACGCAGACGCAATCCCTCCGGCGAAGACACCAGATAGGTCTCACCAAAGCTGGGTGGATTCGGCACAAACGCAGGTTGCTGCTCCAGCTTCTGATCCTTCACCCACTGGGTTCCGAGCCGACGCAGCCCGATCGTTCCATTGGCGGCCCGATCGATCACCGCGTTCTCAAACACCTGGGTGGTGGTGCCGTTCTTCAAGAATGCTTTGGAAAGCGGTGCTCCCAGCAGTAATTCGCCACCGGACGACTTCCAGAACGTCTCGATATCGCCACTGACATTGAAGCCGGTGCGCTCAACCCATGTCCCGATGCTTCCTTTGGTTTCCTTCTTGCGTGCATCGGCATCGGCAATCGTTTCCACCACCTTCTTCTCAAGCGGCAACCCCAGCACGCGACCGGACTCTGGTTGATCGGGATCGTAGCGGAAGGTCATCGCTTCGAATGTCTGATGGCTCTCGTTCACATCGCTGACGTAGCGGAGCTCGCTCAACGGTGCACCGAAAGTCTTGATACCGCCGAACTCGGTCCATGGTTTCAGGAACGGCACACCGAGATTGTGGCCGGTCTGGGCGAAGTACTCATCGTTGGCGGAAACCCAATTGGGGCGATTGGCACTGGTCGGCAGCGTTGTATCCGGTTGAATCTCGGTGGGTTCGGTAGTGCTTTCCGGTCCGATAGGCTCGATCGGTACGATCTCTTGCGCACGAGATGTCGGAGCAAGCAGAGCTCCAATCGAGGCCACGGCCGAGGCAACAATCCCCTGACGACGAGAAAATCGACGGTTGAAAAATGATGAGGCAGGCATGAGAACTCCCGTGGGCAAGAACGGCACCGTAGTGCGGGCGCAATGCGAGGTGCGGATGACACCACTCATATACGTACATACGCACGAGACGTGGTGTTGGTGTCATTCCGTTGTGTATATATCGTACGTTCGCAGGGATCAATGATGCAACCACAATAGGAAGCGGGTGGCCGGTAATCCGACCACCCGCTTCTATCTGGTATCAATTGAGGACCGGTTAATCCCGGCGCATACCCGCGACCTGCATCACGTACCAGAGCAGTGTCAGCAAGGAAGCGGCGAACCCGGCCACGTAGGTCCAGGCGGCGGAATCGAGCATGCGATCCACACCCTGCGCCTCCGGACCACCGGCGACACCACCATCGACGATACCGAGTTGCACCAACTGGACCTTGGCACGCTTGCTGGCATCGAACTCAACCGGCAACGTCACCAGTGCGAACAGGGTCGACAGACCGAACAGAGCAACACCTGCCCACGCCATCGGCACGGCGTTCATCAGCAAACCGGCAATGAGAACGAACACACCGATGTTGGAGCCGATACCGACCAACGGCACGATGGCGGTGCGGGTCTTGAGTGGTCCGTATCCCTGGGCGTGTTGAAGCGCGTGACCCGCCTCGTGGGCGGCAACGGCGATCGCGGCGATACTCGGCTGACCACCGATACCCTGCGAGAGCCGCAGAACGCGATGCCGCGGATCGTAGTGATCCGTCAGCTCGCCCTTGGTCGGCTCGATAGCGACGTCCTGGAGTCCATTGGCATCCAGAATACGGCGGGCGGCCTCCGCGCCAGTCATATTCAGACTGTTGCGGGTCTTCGAGTATTTGGTGTAATTTCCTTTGACTTTATTCTGCGCCCAGACCATCAACAGGATGCCTGGTAGCATGAACATCAGATACAGCAACATGGGTAAATCCATCTCCTTGGGTGAAAGTAAACCGGCGGTGGGTTGTCCTTGCAGTCACGTCGTACGTTCATCGTCGCTGCTTCCACATACCTAGTTTACGGTATCCTGAGTGCGAACGGCGACCGAATTCGGCGTTGTCACCAGCGATTTCCAGCTAGCCCTACCGTGCGGCAGGCATCGTTCCACACTCACAGAAGATTCCTGGGGAGGAGTCCATTCTCGTGCACAATCCCACCACGGCAAGCGAGCGAATGACGCTACTAGATCAGCAGATCGCAGAGGCACTGACGGCGCTGGATGGTCCCGCCGAACTGATGCGCCGAATGGCGCAGTACAGCATCGGCCTGATCGGCACCCAGGGCGAAGAAACCGATCCCGAGACGCGCGCTCAGGTTCAGGGCAAACGCCTGCGACCACAGATCGCGATGTTGGTGGCGGAGGCTGTCGGTGGCTCGGCCGAACACGCGGCTCCTGCAGGTGCGGCGATCGAACTGCTGCACAACTTCACCCTTATCCACGACGACATTCAGGATCGGAGTCCAAACCGACGACATCGACCCACCGTCTGGCGTGTCTGGGGCGATGGCCAGGCGATCAACGCCGGTGATGCCCTGTTCGCGGTCAGTCAGCTGGCATTGCTGCGATCCGCTCCCTATCTGACTGCGGATCAAATGCTTCTGCTGATGGAGGCGTTCAATCGTTGCACGATCGAGATCGTGCGCGGTCAGGTGCAGGACATCAATAACGAGGGTCGAGCCGATGTCACACCGACCGACTATCTCGAGATGATCACCGGCAAAACGGCGACGATTCTTGGATTCAGTGCCTGGGCGGGTGCGCTGATCGGCGGAGCCACACGTGAATCCTGCAATTGCATGCGCGATCTCGGACTGGCGATCGGTCGCGGCTTCCAGATTCGCGATGATGCGCTCGGTATCTGGAGTCCGGCTTCGGAGACCGGCAAGGATGCGGCGGACGATATCCGCCGCAAGAAGCAGAGCCTGCCAATACTGATCCTGCGAAACGCTGCCAACGAGGAAGACGCGGCTCGTATCACGGAGATCTCCCGTGAGGAGGAGATCACCGATCAATTGGTGGCGGAGATGATCTCGCTGCTGGCGAAGTACGATGTCGAGGGACAAGTGGCCGACCACGTCCAGGCCGAGCATCACACCGCGATGGCGATTCTGGATGACGTCTTCGGTGATGCCGAGAACTCGGCGGTCGTCGAGTTACGTACACTGATCACCCAACTGGTCAATCGATCCTATTAGGACTGATGTGTTTCCCAGTCGCGGCAAGAATCTTGGTAGCAGGGGAGCTTGTCTCCCCTTACACACGGTCTCGGAGGGCAGACAAGCTGCCCTGCTATCGACTCCACTGAGGGAATAACAACAATGGATGATGCCTATCTGGATGCCGAGCTTGGACCGGCACTGACCTATCCGGGCGCGAGCGTGCCACCGATGACACCTCTGGAAGGCCGGTATGTGCGGCTGGAGAAGCTTGATCCGGAGAAGCACACGGCCGCGTTGTTCGCAGCCCAGGATGGTCCGAACGCCGATCCCCGCACGTGGCTGTATATGACCAATGGTCCGTTCGCGAGTGAGGAAGCGTTCCGCGAGTATACCGAACGCTTCGCCGCCAGCAGCGATCCACTGGCGTACACGGTCATTCCTGTGGGTGGCGATCCCGCCGGGATCATCACCTACCTGCGGATCGACGCCACCAACGGCAGTATCGAGATCGGCCACATCTGGTACGGCGCTGGCATCCAGCGTTCACCCATCACAACTGAGGTCGTATACCTCACCGCCAAACACGCGTTCGAGGATCTGGGTTACCGCCGTTTCGAATGGAAGTGCCACAATCGGAACGAGCGCAGCAAGCGCGCCGCGGTGCGATTCGGATTCCAACCGGAAGGCATATTCCGTAACCACATCATCGCTCGGGGTCGCAATCGCGATACCGCCTGGTTCGCGATGACAGTTGAGGATTGGCCCGTAATCAAGGCGGCGTTTGAAGCCTGGCTCGATTCCGCCAACTTCGATGCAAATGGCCAGCAGATTCAGACGCTGGAGAGCTTCCGCTCGTCATGAACCGACGTCGGGATCGCGCGCCCGCAGAACCACCCAAGCCCGGTACGATCACGAGCATGGCACCGCAGGCCAGGGATGCTGATCGCCTGAATATCTCCATCGATGGTGTATTCGCGTTTGGGATCCATGTCGATATCGCGGCCAACCACTATTTACGCGTGGGGCAGGTTCTCACCGCCGATATGCTGCAGATATTGCTGGATGAGGATGAGATCAAGAAGGCGACGTTGGCGGCGCTGAATCTGATCGCCTACAGACCTCGTGCCAGCGGCGAGTTGACACGCAAACTGCGCGAGAAAGGGTATCGATCCGAGGCAGCCGACGCGGCCGTTGCTCGCATGCAGGAGCTTGGCTACCTGAACGATGCCGATTTCGCCGATCGCTGGATCGAAAACCGCCAGGAGCACCGACCGCGCTCGCGGCGAATGCTGCAACAGGAACTCCGCGAGAAAGGCATCGATGCCGAGACGATCGCCGAGGTGATGGACGAGGCCGAGATCGATGAGTTCAGCGATGCCCTGGCACTGGCGCAGAAGAAAGCCGCGGGCATGACGGCGCTTGATGTGGAGACACGACAGCGCCGGATCAGCGGATTCCTCTCCCGTCGCGGCTATGGATTCGATGTCATTCGCAGGGTGCTGGAGGAGATCGGCTGACCGCACCCGTGGTATATTAAAAGAGGCGCTGGAAAGACATCCTCGTCATTCGGACGCCAATCCTTTCCTTCCCCAACACGTTGTTTTCTCGACCATGAAGATCAGGGTCGTTGTCGCCTGTGGCATCGATCCGGGTTGTTCTGTTTTCATGGCCATCAGGACCGTAGGCCCGGGGTTTAGCCCCGGGCTATGCCAGACGGCCAACAGACCGCACGTGGAGTGCGGGCGCATGCCCGGGAATAATCCCGGGGTCATCGGAACAAAATCCGCCTGCGGCGGTCACCGGGTATAAGGGCAGCAAGCTGCCACCTACGGTAACGCGGTGCTACGATCGGGAGCGGACACCGGGCATAAAGCCCGATGCTACGGAAGGAATAACATGGCAGAGATTCGTTGGCTGGGGCATAGCTGCATTCGGATTCGCTCACGCGAGGCATTGGTGATCATGGATCCCGTGGGCAAGAACACGGGATACTCGCTCAGCAAGCAACAGGCCGATATCGTCACGGTGAGCCACCCCCACGAGGGGCACAATAACCTGGCCCAGATCAAGCCGGACTATGTGGTGCTGGACGGACCGGGCGAGTATGAACTCCACGGTGTCTTCATCTACGGTACCCGCACCTATCACGACAACGTCAAGGGTGCCGAGCGCGGCTACAACACGATCTTCACGGTCCTCACCGAGAATATCCGTTTCACCCATCTCGGCGATCTCGGGCACCAGCCGAAGGAAGAGGTGCTGGAGGAGATCGAGGGCACCGATGTCCTGATCGTTCCGGCTGGCGGAAACCTGATGACACCAGCGCAGATGGCGGAGTTGGTCGGTGTGATCGCACCGAAGATGGTGATTCCTGTCCAGTTCCGCACCGAACTGGGTGACAAGAGTTTCGGAGACGTCGCCGATTTCGCGCGACAGCTCGGAGAACCGCTCCCGGAACCGGTAGACAAGCTGACAGTCAAATCCAGTGATCTCGGTGAGAAGATGCAGTTCGTGCTGCTATCGCCGAACGTGTAGGTCGTTTTTCGTAGCAGCGATCCTGCGTGATCGCCGCGCCATTGGGCGGACACAGGTCCGCAACTACGCA